>NZ_JBXEQE010000011.1:0-189291 GCF_056858335.1 Agaribacillus sp. DX54 | reverse complement strand
GCACCAAGACACAAAGAGACACAGCCGTTTTCGCTGATAAAATAAAAATACGGGCGCATTCTTGAGTTGTGTAACCCCCGCGGTATCAACTTTGATTTTAGTTACCTTTTTCGTAAACTGTCAAAAAGGATTTTTCACTCCCAAAGAATCGCACTATGAGTATAAAGAAAAACATGAAAAGGCGGGATTTTCTCAGTTCAACTGCCGCCGCTGCAACCACCTTTTCTATAGTTCCACGACATGTTTTGGGCGGTGAGGGTCATGTAGCTCCCTCAGATAAAATCACAATTGCTAACATCGGTTGTTGCACCCAGGGTCTCCGTGAAATGCCTGGCTTATTGCAACACCCTGATTTGCAGGTGGTGGCGGTATGTGATCCCGTAAAGGTGTCTACCGATTACCTGGACTGGTCTGCTCATGGTTTCCGCAATACCCTGGGGGCTCCTGAATGGGGTGCCGGTTACCAGTGGATACCGGGAGGCCGTGATATCGGACAAGAGTATGTTGAAAAATACTATGGCAAAAATAAACCTTCCGGGACTTACAAAGGGTGTACTGCCTACGAGGATTACCGGGAGTTACTTGAAAATGAAAAGGATCTCGATGTTATTAAGATCATGACACCTGATCATCTTCATGCCAGGATTGCCATAGATGCCATGCAGAAGGGCAAACATGTGATTACCCATAAACCCATTGCCAACAGGATGCATGAGGCCCGAAAAACCATTGAAACCGCGGAAAAGAAGACTAAGGTGATTACCCACCTGTTGGCCTGGAGTGACCGACCGGAACCGGCACTTATCAAACAATGGATTGACGATGGGGTCATCGGTGAGTTAAAAGAGATTCATAACTGGTCATTCAGGCCGGTATGGCCTCAATGGACCTCAATCCCTACCGAAAAGCCGCCAGTGCCCAAAGGGTTTAATTGGGACCTGTGGTTGGGGCCCGTACCGGACAGGCCTTATCATCCAAACTATACGCATAATGTATTCAGAGGATGGTATGAATTCGGTGGAGGAAGTATTGCAGATATGGGGCATTACAGCTTATTTCCGTTATTCAGGGCATTGGGTATTGACACACCGCCAGTAAGCGCCAAAGCGTACGGAACTACCACCCGAACTGTAAAAGACCAGGTGTGCACCCCCGTAAACAACGATGTGGCCTTTCCACATTCATGCATGATCGGGATGAAATTCCCAAAACAAAAAACACTGCCAGTATGAAAGTCACCAATGATGAATCGGCAAACAAGTATCTGACCCGCGATTACCGGAAGGGCTGGGAGATCTAAACCTCGTATTAACCCTAAAAAATGCAGCGATGAGCGTTATGTCAAATAATAATTCAAGAAGAAAATTTTTTAAAAAAATAGCCATGTTGGGTGCGGCCGGACTGGCAACAGCGGTAGGGACGCCATCAAAAAGGGCAGGGATTTGTTGAAAAAGTACCTGGCATAATCCTGAACCAAGTCTCAGTACAGGCGGAAATGAGAGCGTGATTATACCAAACTGAACGGCCTTAAATGTAAAGAATGGGAGAAAAAGACTATCTGAAGGAAATATTCAAACCTCAGAACTTTTCAGATGAAGAGTTAACATTAGTATTAGAACAGTTTAACAAACATGAGTTTTCCAAAAATGAATACCTGATACGGGAAGGTAAAACGGCTAATTACTATTTTTTTGTCGAAAGTGGTTACATCCGCTCCTATGCTGTTGACCCGGAGGGAAATGATATCACTACAAAATTTTTCGGTAAAAACGACATTGTCATCGACTGGCATTCCTTTTTTTTGAAACAACCTTGCAAAGAAGCAATCCAGGCCATGACAGATTGTGTGGTATGGAAAGTTTTTTTTGATGATTTTATGAAATTGTTTCATATAGAATCATTCAGGGAGGTGGGCAGGACGCGGCTTGTAAACAACTATTTTGAGTTAAAACGGCATACGGTTTCGATGATAACCGATCAGGCCAAAGACCGCTATCTGAGTTTGTTGGAACAAAAACCCGGCATTGTTCAAAATGTACCATTGAAACATATAGCCACTTATCTCGGGGTTACTGATACATCGCTGAGCAGAATAAGAAAAAATATATTAGATAACAGGTGAAAAAAGATGAATATATTTACAAATGAGGTACCATTATGGGTTTCGATACTGTTTTTAATGGTTATACCCATTCCCGTTTTTTTAATAGCCAGCCTTGGCAGAAAAGGTGCGACAGACGATAGGCGTCCTGTTGTATTTTATGGGATACTGGCCTTCTACCTGTTGTATCTGTCTTATGTCACGATCGCCTGCCTCAACGGGGCCTTTGAAAAAGTCAGTTTGCCGCCACGTATCATGGTGTTAACGGCTGTTCCTTTGCTGGCTTTTCTGGTGGTTATCGTATTTAATTGGCCCTTTTACAGGAAGGTTTTAAGCCAGATCGCATTAGCTGATCTGGTCAGGATCCATATATTCAGGTTGATAGGTAGCTTTTTCCTGATATTGGCCTTTTATGAAACCCTACCGCCGGCATTTGCAGTGATTGCGGGCTTTGGTGATGTCTTGACGGCCCTAACCAGCCTTTTCGTTGCTGCCGCTATCCATCAAAAAAAATCCTATGCTGTACCGCTGACATTTGCCTGGAATACATTTGGGCTCCTGGATATCCTTGCAACAGCCACTATGGCATTTTTTCTCACAAAAATATCCATTGAGACCGGTGCCCGGGGTGTAGATACCCTGGCAGCATTTCCTTTTTGCTATATTCCTGCCTTTGCCCCGGCCACCATCATTTTTCTGCACCTTTCCGTTTACCGTAAGCTGATTCAGGCAAAAAAGTAATGGTCCGGTAAGTTTTATATGCCAGCCCTGTTTCTTGTCATATGGCAAGATTTTTTCAATTTCTTCGCCTGACCTTTGTCATATATTTTTCAACAATTAGATTTTATACAAATGACAGATTCAAGAAACTTTATGATGATTTTCAGGTTTGAGCCTGATTTTGAGTACCAACCCACACAAGAAGAACGCGATACCCAACATCGGCAATGGGGTAAGTTTATCGGCGATATAGCCATTCAGGAAAAGTTGGTCAGTACCCATCGACTGGGTTTTGAAGGCCGGCAAATTGCCCCTGACCAGGCTGTTACCACTGGTATTCATCTTTCCGGGGGATTGACAATTGGCGGCAATATGATTGTACGGGCTAAATCCCTTGATGAAGCCGTTGAAATGGCAAAAGCCTGTCCCATACTTTCTGTTGGCGGAAGGGTAGAAGTCAGGGATATCAATCAGGAGTAATTAAAATGAAAGTAAAAATTAAAATGAAAATGAAAATGAAAATGGTTTTAATGATAATTGGGGTGCTGCTGTTGGTGGTTATGGGGTTTGGGTTGTTCAGGGCAAGTCAGTTAAGAACAATTCAGATTACAAAAAGTGTTATTGTCAATGGGAGCAGGCAAGAGGTTTTTGATATGGTAAGGTACCTGAGAAACTTTCCGCAGTGGTCGCCATTTTTGGCTGCTGATCCTACTCAAAAATACCAAATTAAAGGAAATGATGGGCATGTAGGGGCCCGGTATCACTGGGAGGGTAATAAAGGGAAAGACCTGGGCTATCAGGAAATTGTAGAAATCGAGGCGTTGGATTTCATCGGGATGAAGTGTGATATCCAAAAACCTTTCAAAGCTGCGCCGACGTTTGAATACTCGTTTTCTGAAGCCGGAGGGGGAATTAAAGTTACGCAGGACTTCAAACTGGAATCCGGATTGGTGGATGCTTTCTTTATGTGGGTATTTGGGGCGAAAAAGGAAATGGAGGCGATGAATGAAAAAGGGTTAAAACTACTGAAAGCAGCGGTTGAGGGCTGATTAATAGTGGTTGTTGCACAACGTTTTCGCCTGTAAAATAAAGCCATAGTCTCAAGTTCTGCACATCTACAGCAAGCAAGATAAATGCGATTCGAATTTCATGAGGCCAGGGTATAGTCAGACATGTATCCGGAACGGCAGTTTTTCTACGATTTTCCGGAAGGCCCAAGAAAGGAAGCCACATTTTATACGGAAATACCACAACGGAGAGTCGTTGAGGGACAGATTGTTGAAAGTGAAGGGCTTTGAAATTCAGACTGGAATGACGAAAAAACAATCGATATGACCGTCAGCATACTGGATTTGAATCAAAAAGAAGTCTTTTCTAAAACCTATAAAAGTGTTAACTTGGAAGGAGGCAGAACAGTGAAAGCACTTCAGCCTTTCCGCCCGGATCACCTCGGTCAGGGATATTATATATATTGTTTATGAGATTAAATAGGAGAAATTTCGTAAAAAACACAGCCAAAGCAGCATGCATACTGGCTGCCCCGGAGGTGTTGTCTATCCTGACAGCTAATAATATTCAAGTCCGGGCCATTACAGAAGGCCCCCGTTATCATTGGTTCGGTTACTATGATAAGCTCCAGTTTAGCAGGGACAATTCACTGGTACTTGGCATGCAGGTAGACTTTCAAAAGCGGTCGCCCACCAGCGACGATGTTATTAAAATGGGGTACGTTGACCTGAAAAACAATGATCAATGGGTGGAAATCGGAGAAAGCCGGTCTTGGGGCTGGCAACAAGGTTGTATGTTACAATGGACCCCAAGAATATATCGGCCGGGAATGGCGGTGTGACACGCACCCCAGGGCCAGCAATGACGGCAGGCTGATTTGTATCGACTCGATGCACGGGGGAAACGGCAGGCAAATGTATTTAATTGATATCAGTGGTCTGAAGTTGTAACCTCCAAAACTTCTTTTTTCACCATTTTGAATAAACCTGGCAAAGCTAGTTATAACTAATTGAAAATGTGTTGCTTGGAATCACTTTTCCGAATGATATTCATCATCCTGACTTTTGCAGAGAATATTATTTTTGCATTCCGTTGTTAAGACATTAATATAAAACTGATTGAATGTCCGGATACTGTTAATTCCGGTATTAAAAAAAGCTGTTGAACTCAACTTGCAGGTCTATGGGTAATGGAATAGAAAATAGACAACTGTTTCAGGCAATTTTTGAGTCGTCTGTAGAGGGTATCCTTGTAATGGATGATGAAGGAAATCTCATCAAAGTGAATCCTGCGCTTGAAAAAATTTTTGGGTATGACACTGATGAGTTGTTAAATCTAAAAGTGGAAGCACTCATTCCAGTCAAATTCAGGGAAGCGCATGGCAGGTTGAGGGAGAAGTATGTCAAAAGGCCTGAAGCCAGGAGCATGGGTAAGGGAATGCATATCCTGGGGTTAAGAAAGGATGGGTCACAGATTCCGGTGGAAGTAAGCCTGAGCCCGACAGCCATCGATGGGAGGCAATTGGTTATTGCATTTGTTGTGGATATTACTGAGCGAAGTAATGTGATGCATGCCCTGGTATCAAGTGAGCGTAGAATGGCCGAAGTACAACGCATAGCCCATGTAGGCAGTTGGTACCGGGATTTACAAACCGGTGAGAGGGATTTTTCAGATGAATTCTACAGAATATGCGGTCTGGACCCTGGCGATAAGCGACTCAATGCAAAGACTGTTATGCAGTTTATCCATCCCGATGACCGGGATAAAGCACTAAGAGCGGTCGATAACGCTATAAAAAGCGGGAATCCTTATAGTTATGAGAAGAGAATTGTCAGAGCCGATGGCTGCATCAGGTATGTGATCACTAAGGGTAGGGTTACATATGACCGGAATGGGGAGCCTAAACACATAATGGGGACCATGCAGGATGTTACCGATCTGAAAAAAGCGATGCATGAGGTTTATGAGAGCGACCGAAAGTTCAGCACCCTGATTGGCAACCTTCCTGGTATTGTTTACCGTTGCAAAAATGACAAAAACTGGACAATGGAATTTATCAGTGATGGTTGTTACAGTGTAACCGGGTACCAGGCCGTGGAGTTTTACGATAACGGTAATGTCAATTGGGGGAAGATTGTCCATCCCAAGGACCGGGACCTGGTATTGGATGAAATACGGAAAGCCACGTTAAAAAAAACGACCTATGAAATTTCGTACCGCATAATAACAGCAGATAAAGAGATAAAATGGATTTGGGAACAAGGTGTCGGTATACCTGATGTCAACAGTCAGATCACTATGCTGGAAGGATTCATGCAAGATATCACCAAACAAAAACAGACAATAAAGGAGCTCAAAAAGGAAAAAGAAACGACACAGCGATATCTTGACACAGCCGCTTCTATGTTCCTGGTTATCAATAAAAAGGGTGAGGTCATATCGATTAATCGTAAAGGATGTGAAATACTCGGTTATCCCCCTGACGAAATATTGGGCAGAAACTGGTTTGACCACTTCATTCCCGAAAGGAGAAAAAAACAAGTGTCGGACATATTCGATGTACTGATGCAGGATGATATGAAACCGGTTGAATTCATTGAAGAGCCGGTGGTTACAAAAGAAAAAAAGGAGAAGTTGATTCAATGGCACAATGCTGTTTTAAAAGATGCCCGGGGCCAGCCGGTAGCCACACTTAGCTCTGGTTCAGATGTAACCCAACAGAAGGAAATAGAAAATGCCCTTCATATCAGAAACAGGGCCCTGGAGTCGGCGATTAACGGAATCCTTATCGCTGACGCTCAACAGAAAGACCGACCGATTATTTACGCCAATACGGCATTTACAAAAATGACCGGGTATGAAAAAGATGAGGTCATAGGAAGGAACTGTCGTTTTCTACAAAGTGATGACCGGGACCAGGAAGAAATTAAAAAAATGCGTTCGGCTATTGATAAAGGGTTGGCGTGTCATGTAGTGCTGCGAAATTACCGCAAGGATGGCTCATTGTTTTGGAATGAAGTAGCGATTACACCGGTCCATAATGAGGAAGGACAGTTGACCCACTTCATTGGACTGCTGAACGATGTAACTGATCGTAAGAAAGAAGAGGTACAAAAAGATCAGGTAAGAAAGGGACTGGAAATGATTGCCAACCAGCAACCACTTAATCTTATAGCAGAACACATTCTGAAAACCGTGGAAGAACAGATAGAAAACTGCAAGGCTTCCATCTTAATCCCGGATCAGAAAGAAGGTGCACTCTACAAACTTGCGGTTCCTGGCCTCATGGATGAATTCAGCCAGGGTATCAGGGGTATCCATACCGGTGTAGCGGTAGATTCCGGCGAAGCTACAACTTTTCTTAAAAAAGAAGTCATTGTTACGGACATTGACAATGATCCGCTTTGCGAAGATTATAGACAACTGGCTTTGCAGTATGGCATAAAGGCCTGCTGGTCAATTCCCATTTTTTCTTCGGAAGACCGGGCGATAGGTACATTTGCTATCTACTGTGCACAGCCAAGAGGGCCTGAGGAAAATGAAAAAGAATTACTGGCAGATGTCAGCAAATTGGCCAGTATAGCCATTGAAAAACACCAGCTTTACGAACACTTAAGGACGACACAACAACAACTGGAAGACTACGCCCTTCACCTGGAGGTTAAAGTGGAAAAACGTACTTTGGAATTGAATGGCATGGTGCAAAAACTGGTAGATGCCAATGCAAGCCTGGAAGACCAGATATATGAGACCAAGGCAGCCGAGGCAAAAGCCAGAGAAAACCAGGCACTATTTGTAGCCATTGGGCGGCATTTTCCTAATGGTATCATCCTGGTAATTAATCAGGAATATGAAATAGTATTCCTCGAAGGCACAGAAATCGAAAAGCTTCATATCAGTAAGGAAGACTTTTATGGCAAAAAGATATTTAACGGTGCCACAGGGGTTATGCCTGAATTACAAAATGAGCGTTTTAAAAGTTTCATTCAGAAAACATTCAAAGGGGCACATGAATCTTTCGAATTGGAAATTCAGGATAACACGTATCTGGCCAACACGGTACCTTTGTTTGGTGACAAAAACCAGGTAAATCATGTGCTTTTTGTACTTCACAACATTACCAAACAAAAAAAGGTTGAACACAGGATCACCAAGGCCCTTGAAAAGGAAAGGGAATTGAGCGAATTGAAATCACGTTTTATTTCAATGGCATCTCATGAATTCCGTACCCCGTTAAGCGCTATCCTTACCTCGGCAAACCTGATATCCCGTCAAAATGAACCCGGAAAAGAAGATAAACGGATCAGGAATATCGACCGGATCAGATCTAATGTCAGAACGCTTGTGGGCATCCTGGATGACTTCCTTTCTTTGGGTAAACTGGAAGAAGGCAAGGTGACCCTGCGGCCTGAGAAATTTGATTTGCTCGATTTTGCCAGATCGACATTCGCGGAACTTGAAGCCTACAAGAAAGAAGGGCAACAAATCGAGCTGAAAGCCAACAGAAGCAGTATTACTGTTACGCTGGATAGGCAAATAATCAAAAATATACTATTGAATTTACTCTCCAATGCCTTAAAATATTCTCCAAAAAGCAAGACAGTTACCCTGGAGATACACTTTGATTCGTCAGGCCTGGCATTGTGTGTTATAGATGAGGGTATTGGCATACCAGAGGAAGAACAGCAAAATCTTTTTAAAAGATTCTACAGGGCCCGCAATGTTACTAATATTCAAGGTACAGGACTGGGCTTGAACATCGTAAAAAAGTATGTGGAGCTTATGGATGGCGCCATTACTTTTAGCAGCAAACTGTCCAAGGGCACTACATTTAAAATTTATTTACCTCAAAACCTCCAAAACCATGAAAAAGATATTACTTATTGAAGACACCGAAGATGTAAGACAATCCACCGCTGAAATACTGGAGCTGGCCAACTATGAAATTGAGACTGCTGAAAATGGTATCACCGGTGTTGAGAAAGTCCATGAATTCAAACCTGACCTTATTATTTGCGACATTATGATGCCGGATCTGGATGGATATGGGGTATTGCATATATTGAGCAAAAAACCTGAAACTGCCAGCATTCCTTTTATTTTTCTCACAGCTAAATCCGAAAGAAGAGATATACGCAAAGGAATGATCCAGGGCGCTGATGATTACCTGACTAAACCTTTTGAAGAAGTAGAGCTCCTGGATGCCGTAGAAAGCCGTTTTAAGAAAAAGGCATTGCTGAAAGAGGTTTTCACAAAGGATCTGGACGGACTGCATAAATTTTTTGAGGATGTCAGTACCTTCGAGGATTTAAAGGACATCTCAAAAGACAGAAGTCTGAAAACTTACAGGTATAAATCCTATGTCTATACAGAAGGTACACCTGCTTATATGGCATTCTTCATTCAAACTGGCAAGGTTAAAACCTATAAAACCAATGAAAACGGCAAAGAATTTGTCACCGGTATATATGGTCAGGGTGAATTTATCGGCTACATGAGCCTTATCGGTGGGTCGGAGGAGTATTCGGAGTCGGCGGTTGTTTTGGAAGATGCTGAGATTTGTGCTATACCCAAAGAAGATTTTAACAAGTTACTTTATGCCAACAAAAGTGTTTCTGAAAAGTTTATAAGTATGCTGTCCAGCAATTTGCAGGAAAGGGAATTGCAACTGATGGAGATTGCCTATAATTCGGTAAGGCAAAGGGTTGCCCGGAAACTGGTGGAATTACATGATAAATACACCGCTCAAAGTAACCGGGAGGGTGCTGCCACCAACATTCAAATTACACGTGAAGATTTGGCCGGAATGGTGGGAACCGCCAAGGAGACATTAATCAGAACCATGTCAGACTTCAGGGAAGAGGGATTGATCGGTTCGGACAAAAAAGGGATAACGATACTTAACAAAGACCAACTGTCTCTCATATCGGCCTGGGGTAATTTATGAAAACGCAAGCTTCCCTAACCTCACCCAAGCGTCCCGTGGCCGCTGCACAACGTTTTCGACAAAATTCTCTGTGTCTCTTTGTGCCTTGGTGGTTCACCATTTTTCACCACGGAGATACAAAGGCACAAAGAGACACAGAGGTTTTCACTGATAAAAAAAATACAGCCACCAGATAAAAATCATCCCCACATGATGACTGTCGTCATCTAACACCTACCTAATTTAGGCTACTTTGCAATACAGCGAAGATAAACCATGTCGGGCAGTTGCTTCAACTGGTAATTCATAGTGGCATGTAGAATAAAATGGCTTTTTTTAACGACAAATTTATTATACCGGATACGAACGGGGCAATGTTTAACATTAACACTGAAAACCGAGAGCAAATGAAAAAAGTCGTTACTACCTTAATTCAGATGCCGGAAATTAAGAAAGTAATATTTAACTGCGATGTCCATCCACATTTGATGACAGTTCATTCCCGGAAGCTGCTGCGGGTGAGTATTGTGCTGGATGAGATAAAGAAAGCCGGTTTTCGAGCCTACCAGCGGTTTTGACAGCAGGCCGCCATATAGATTGGCACTCCATTGAAAGCTAATTATAATCATAATCCCGGTGTAACCCAGGTCATCTGATACTTTTCATTTTTACTACAACTTTGATACATAATTCATGCAGCCGCAGAATTATAGTTTTTAGAAAGAAAAAAGTTTGTAAAACCAAAATTAAGAAAAATGAAAACGATGAAACAAATGTTAGTAGCCGTCGCGCTGATTTTGATTAGTTTCAATGCGCAGGCACAGGATTTTAATTATGGGGTGAAAGCAGGATTAAACTTATCTGATTTACGGGGAGATTTAGATACTGATTTGCGGGCTTTTTTCCATGGAGGCGTTTATGGAAATTACATGTTTTCGGATCAGTGGGGTGTGCAGGCAGAATTATTGTATTCAGGTCAGGGGGCCAAGGATGAAAATGACAGTGATATTAAATATAAATTGGGCTATCTCAACCTTCCTATTCTGGCAAAGTATTACGTCACAGAGGCCTTCAGCATTGAATTGGGGCCTCAATTGGGTTTCTTGCTGGATTCGGAAACCGATGTGTCCGGTGATGGCCTTGAAATTGATGTCGATGAGATATACAAGGATTTTGATTTGAGTGTGGCAGCCGGCCTGGGCTACGAACTGGAAATGGGTTTAAACTTTGGAGTTCGCTATAATTTTGGTGTTACAGATATCGCAGATTCAGATGTCTTTTTTGGCGATGATGCGGCAAGGAACAGTGTTATTCAGGTGTCTGTTGGTTACACTTTTATCAGATAAGCTTTACTCCTATGGCGTCAGCCATTAATCCCCTGGCAGCCAGAGGGCCGTGCAAAATTGCGGGCCCTCTGCACCATTAGCACAACTAACGACCCCTCCCGCAAAAAAACGCAAAAATACTTCAGATTTTACAAGCCATCCGGCCGGGTAACACGTACTACCACTTACGGGGCTTTGAGCCCACCTGAATCAAAGTAACACCAAATATTAACCGCTTAATTATTCATCACATGGAAAAAAGAAAATTAGGAAAAACAGGTGTAGAAGTATCTGCCCTGGGCCTTGGATGCATGGGCATGTCTGAATTTTATGAAGGAAGGGACGAAAAAGAATCGATAAGGACCCTTCACCGGGCATTGGAACTGGGGATCAATTTTCTGGATACCGCCGATATGTACGGCCCTCACACTAACGAGGAACTGGTTGGCAAAGCCATCGAGGGTAAAAGGGACCAGGTGATCCTTGCCACCAAATTTGGCATCGTGCGCAGCGAGGCCCCCAACCAACGAGGCATTAACGGCAGCCCGGAATACGTAAAATCCAGTTGTGAAGGCAGTCTGAAACGGCTCGGGGTAGATACCATAGACCTTTATTATCAGCACCGTGTAGACCCTCATGTGCCGATAGAAGAGACCGTCGGTGCGATGGCTGCGTTGGTGCAGGAAGGCAAGGTTCGCTTTCTGGGGCTTTCCGAAGCAGGTGCTGAGACTATTAAACGGGCGTATGCTGTACATCCCATCACAGCTTTACAGACAGAATACTCCCTGTGGTCCCGCGATCCTGAGGATGGCATATTACAAACCTGCAGCGCGTTGGGTATTAGCTTTGTCGCCTACAGCCCCTTAGGCAGGGGGTTCTTGTCGGGCAGTTTTCAAAAATTTGAAGATTTGCCGGAAGGGGATTACCGCAGGCTTTCACCGAGGTTTCAGGGAGAAAACTTTCAAAAAAACCTGGAGCTGGTGGATAAGGTGAAGGAGCTGGCATCGAAAAAAGATTGCACACCTGCTCAGTTGGCCCTGGCTTGGGTGCTTGCCAGGGGTGAAGATATCATCCCTATCCCCGGCACAAAAAGAGTCAGGTACCTGGAAGAAAATATGGCGGCCCCGGATGTCGAATTGACCCCTGATGACATGGCACGAATCGACGAAATCATGCCTCCTGGCATCGCTTCAGGACTACGCTATCCGGAAGAATTTATGAGGGTAGTGAATATCTAGTGTCCCGGTTAATGCCCGGGACTTAACAATTCTGTCATCTTCCGGGCATTGACTTTTTGCGCTTTCTTCTCCGGCTCAATATCAGTTATACCTATTTTTATGATTCATTACCCAGTAATATTACCCTATACAATCGAGACAAGGGACTTTCTACGAGGCCCGTTGCCAGGCATTTCAAGAGTTTTATCTATCCGGCTTTCCATTGGTTCGCTTACCAAGGATTTCCCGTCATACGGTTACCCAATAGTACCATAGAAAAGAGCGATGATAAACTGTTAATGGCCCAGTCAGGGGTTCAACGTTTCCGTTGGATGATACTTTATGGCATGCCGGTAGTACTGATCTTTGCCGCGTCTCTTTTTTATACACAAGGCGCAGGGCATGAAAAGTCCCACCATTTGCTTTCCAAAGCATGCCTGTATTCAAAAATATCACCATTTGCCTGATTGGCGATGAAGACAGCCCCGGGGTTATACGGATAGATAATTTTTGATCAGGAAGGTGTCAGATTCAATAGTGGTAACAGTGAGTTCAATAACAACAGCCATGAACCTGTACAGGGAGCCAGATTTTTGAAAGATGAATGGGAATTAAGAAAGCAGGGTTAATGACCCAAAAGCAGAAACACATAGAGGAGTTGCAGCACCTTATATCCATGCATCCCGCCTAGCACCATAGCCCTTCCAAACAACCTGGCGCAAGTGTCCTATGGCTGCTGCACAACATTTTCGACAAAATTCTTTGTGTCTCTTTGTGTCTTTTATGATATAGGTCAGGTCATAACCAGCATTTCCAATTATTATATTTGCAAATAGGAAATAAATGACTATATTTATTTTGCTTTAAGGAATGTAATAAATATACCAAAGAAAAAAAGTAATAAATCCATTTATGAAAATAGGAGCATTTGAAGAATTGGTATTACTGGCCGTGGGTGCATTGACGGATAATGCCTATGGAGTATCCATCAAGGAGTTATTAAGAGAAAAGACAGGCAAAAACCCCAGCATTGGCGCATTACATTCGGCACTTTACCGGCTGGAGGAAAAGGGGTGCCTGATTTCTTCTGAAGGTGGGGCTACAGCAGAAAGAGGAGGGAGGCGAAAGAAATATTATACATTGACCACCAGGGGACGGAATGTTTTAATAGAAACCAGCAAGCTGCGCCTCGAGTTTTCAAAAAACATTCAGGGCTTAAATCTGCGTTGGGATGGATCGTAAACCAAATTTCCGGCCGCCAGGGTTGGCAGACCGTTTCCTCACATGGTTTTGTGATGAGAGGGTTCTGGAAACACTTCAGGGGGACTTGCACGAACTCTATGGGCAAAGGAGGAACAAATCCGGAAAACTCATAGCCGATTTCAACTTCCTGCTTGATGTGATCGATGTTTGCAGGCCCTTTGCACTGAAACGAAAATCGAGGTCAATTTACTTAAATAACAACATCATGCTTAAAAATTATGTAAAAATTGCCTGGAGAAACCTGAAAAGTCAGCCCTTCTTCACGTTGCTGAACACTGCCGGACTAGCCATCGGCATGACCGGGGGCCTGCTTATCGCTATGTTTATTTACGATGAGCTGAGTTTCGATAAAATGTTCGCGGACTCGAACCGTATTTACCGGGTGAATATTGACATGAGGACCGGTGGAGAGACCAATTATTACGCATCTGTTTCAGGCCCGCTGGCGGCCACCATAAAACAGGATTGTCCCCATGTTGAAATGGTTACGAGATTCCGGACCATGCGCAGCGCATTACTCAGAAAAAGTGAAAATGATGAAAACGTCAAAGAAACTCATGTCGCGGCGGTCGATTCCACTTTCTTCGATATGTTTGGACTCAAGCTGCTGGCCGGCGATACCAGAACCGCACTCAAAGCGCCCAATACTTTAATATTAACCAAAACAGCGGCCGAAAAGCACTTTGACCTGAGCGATGCCCTGGGCCAACGCCTGTTGCTGAACAACACCGAAACCTATAAAGTGACAGGAGTGATAGACGATTTTCCGAAAAACTCTTTTCTGAGAGATCATCATGTCTTTGTTTCATTAGAAAGCTTTGACGACGCCTACAGCAAAGCATGGAACAACTTTAGATTTCCCACGTTCGTCAAACTTAATCCCCTGGCCAATATCGATGATTTTCAGGATTTTCTAAATACTGTCAAAGAAAGTTATGTAATTCCCTGGGCGATGACCTTTGTGCCCGGCTTAACGCTGGAAAGGTCAAGAGCTGATGATGAAAAGACCGGAAACTTCATGAAATTCGGCCATATTGCTTTACAGGATATTCATCTTCACTCAGGGGATAGACAAGGTGAATTCAGTCCCAACGGCTATGTTAAAAATATCTATATCCTGGCTTTAATTGGTTGCTTTTTAATCCTGTTAGCCTGCGTTAATTTCATGAACTTATCTACTGCCTATGCACTCAGAAGGGCCAGGGAAGTGGGTATCCGTAAAACACTGGGAGCTAACAAATATGGGCTGATCAGGCAATTCCTGACCGAATCAGGCCTGATTTCAGTTGTATCTCTTGCTATGGCCATCCTGATGGCTTATTCGGTCATGCCTTTTTTCAATGAGCTTGCCGGAAAAGCTATGGTCATACCACTTTCCGATCCTGCTTTCTGGCTGGTGATAGTAGCTGCTACAGTGCTTCTAAGCCTTTTTTCAGGCAGCTATCCTGCTTTTTTCATGTCAAAGTTTATGCCTGTTAAAGTATTAAAAGGCAGCCAAAGCAGTGCCGGAGGCGCAAATATCAGAAGCGTCCTGGTAGTTTTTCAGTTTGCGGTTTCGGTATTTTTGATGGTAGGTACTTTGGTGATTTTTCAACAATTGCGATACATTCAGACCAAAGACCTGGGCTTTCAAAAGGATCAGGTATTGGTGGTTGATGATGTCTCTGCCGCCGGAAACCAAATGGCGTCTTTTAAACAGCAGGTGCTGCAGCTAGGAGGAGTAGAGCAGGCATCTTTGAGCAGTTATTTACCTACACCGTCTACCAGGAGTGGTATTACTTATTTTGTCCAGGGATCATTCGATGCCGCTAATGCCGCCATATTCGGCCACTGGAAAATTGATCATGATTACCTATCGACCCTGGATTTGGAAATAGTCGCCGGCCGTGATTTTGATGAAAGAATTTACACGGATTCCAGTGGGCTGATTTTAAATGAGTCTGCTGTTAACATGCTGGGATTACAACCTGAAGCTGCCATTGGCCTGAAGCTGACCAGTGATTTTCATCGCCGGGATAAAGAGAATATGAAATTTATGACTGTTATTGGGGTGGTCAAAAATTTTCATTTTGAATCCCTCAGAAACAATATTGGCACTTTGAGTTTGGCATTGGGCAGCGGGGCTAACAGGATGATTGTGAAACTCAATCCCGGTGATTTTTCAAATGTAATCCGGCAAATAGAGAAAAAATGGAAAGCAGTGGCTCCTCACCAGCCGTTTAACTACTACTTTATGGATGCGTCTTTTAACAGCACTTACGAGGCAGAACAGAAACTGGGCCGGATATTTGTCATATTTACCATTTTATCTCTTTTCATTGCCTGTTTAGGTTTGTTTGGCCTCACGGCATTCAATGCCGGAAAACGGATCAAGGAAATTGGCATCAGGAAAGTAATGGGAGCTACCGCGGGTCAGATAACAGTCAGGCTTTCCATAGAATTTTTGAAGCTTGTTGGCATCGCTGTTTTTATTTCGTTGCCCTTGGGCTGGTATGTTATGAACAAATGGTTGGAAGATTTTTCTTACCGTATTGAAATTAGTTGGTGGGTGTTAGCCTCTGCTGCTGTTTTGGCCATTGTTATTTCAATCATAACGGTTAGTTACCAGAGCATCAAAGCAGCCATGACCAGCCCGGTCAAAAGCCTGAGGTCTGAGTAGCCGGGCAACCAAGGTAGCTGCTTTGACCACGTCTGCCCGGGTGAATATGTGGTTTATCCGGGATGAGCCTTTTTTCAAATAAACAAAACATATATCGCAGTAAGTCGCGGTAATCGGAAAATGTGTAGTAAATTTATCCCAAACCTGTTTTGGTCTAAAAACGATAAAGGTGAGAGATAAACGTTACAAAGAAGCATTACTGTCTACCATCAACAAAGCCGAAGAAGGCAATAAAATAAGCCGCTGGTTTGATGTTTTTATCATGACATTGATAGTACTCAATGTAGTGGCGGTGATCATAGAAACTGTTGAGGGTATATACCTAAAATACCAGTTTTATTTTGATGTCTTTGAATATTTTTCCGTAATTATTTTTACGATTGAATACTTCATGAGACTTTGGGCCTGCACGGCCAAAGAAAAATATGCCCATCCGGTATGGGGAAGAATACGATACATTTTTTCCATTGAAGCCCTTATCGACTTGATGGCTATTCTGCCATTTTATCTACCTTTGTTCTTTGACATGGATATGCGGGTAATTCGCCTGCTTCGCCTGTTTAGATTATTGCGGATATTTAAGTTGGGCAGGTATTCGATTGCTTTTATCATGATTGTAAAGGTGATAGAAAGAAGAAAGGAGGAGTTGATGATTACCCTTACGCTTGTATTAGTGCTCATGATTTTGTCTTCGAGCCTGATGTATTATATAGAACATGAGGTTCAACCCGAAGCATTTACAAGCATACCTGCCACAATGTGGTGGTCGGTGGCCACACTCACTACGGTGGGATATGGGGATGTATATCCGGTAACTCCCCTTGGGAAAGTGCTCGCTGCATTCATTGCCATATTAGGCATAGGCATTTTTGCGCTTCCGGCAGGCATACTGGCAGCCGGCTTTGAAAGTGAGATTTCCAAAAGAGAGAAAAACAGGTCAAAAAATAAAAGGAAGGAATGAGCTTGTATCATAAAACGGCGGCTTATGGGTTTCTCTGTCTGCTGGCATTTTTAGGCGGCACCATGATCAGTCATCAAATACATTTTTTTATGGTATTTGAAGGAGCACTTTTTTTGGACTGGGTGATTCTGATCGGCATCATGGGCATGGCTGCGGGCGTTGGGCATTTGTATCTGCACACAAAACCGTTAACCGTGACAGCCCTTCAGATGGCAGTATTGTGTCTGTCAACCATCGCTTTCGAACTATCTTTCATAACATACGGTAAAAGTCAGGTTGCTTCCTTTGTTCCTTACCTAATTCTGTTTGCCACAGGTTTCGTATTAGGATTATCTTTAAATGCTATTGAAATAAGTTATAAATGGTATTTCATCATTAGTATCCTGTTGATAGCAGGCATATTGTACCAATACTACCAAAGCGACAGATTTTTGAACAGCTATCTTGTGATAACAGGCCTTTTACTGTTGCTTTTACGAAATTACCTGGCTATAAAACGCAAGCATAGCTTATTATTGATAATGTCTGTTCCTGTGGTTGTCGTTGCTGTTATTTACAATAATACCGCTGTGCCTGATGCACGTCAGTCCCGTTACTATGATAAGGTCGTTTACTCAAGAACCGGTTCGTTTCAACAGATTGATGTGACTGAATGGAAGGGAAATTACTGGTTTTATTATAACAATGTCAACCAGTTCAGTTCAATCGACGAATGGTTATATGCCGAGCCTATGGTGCATCCGGTGATGGAGTTATCTGAGTCTGACAGGGATGTGCTGGTCATAGGTGGTGAAAATGGTATCATAACCCGGGAGATATTGAAGCATGACGTACACATGCTTGACATTGTTCCGCTTGATTTTGAATTAATAGAGGAGGGCGTCGGTAATCGTTTTTTTACCCGTGTAAATAAAAATGCGTTAACGGACAGTAGAGTGGAAATTCATCACACCAATGCCTTCAGATTTCTTCACAGCCGCAAAGACCGCTACGATGTGATTTTAATTGATGTACCGGACCCCTTGGATCTGGAGCTTAACGAATATTATACCAAAGAATTTTATCAACTTTGTTATGATGCACTTCGGACCGATGGTATCATGATAACACAGGCCGGCAGCCCATACTTTGCCACCAAAGCTTTCATAGCCATCGAAAAAACCATTATTGCTGCCAATTTTGCGACTTTGCCATTACATAATCAGATACTGACATTGGGAGAGTGGGGATGGGTTATCGGATCAAAAAAAATGAATCGGGCAATGCTCCGGAACACTGCCAAAAAGTTAAAATTCAACCATCTGGATACGCGCTGGATTAACAATGAAGCGATGCAATTGTTGATTTCTTTTGGAAAACCTTATCAGCCTATCGATTCTGTTGCTGTTAACAGCCTTAAAAATCCGGTCATTCATTCCTATTACAAATCCGGAACATGGAAGTTTTAATCTGGTATTAAAATGGAAAGAAGAGATTTTATAAAAACCTCATCATTACTGGCCTTACCTTCGATCCTGCCATCCTGCCATCTGCCGACCCGCAAACCCGGCTACGAGGTTGAAGTGCAATCGGATGTAGCTACCGGCCACCTTTTGATGCAGAGTAAATCCTTTGAAACAGGAAAGACTGTTTCAATCGAAACGTTGATTGTGGGAGGGGGGATAGCTGGTATGAGTGCCGCGTACCATCTTAAAAACCGGGAGTTTGTCCTGTGCGAGTTGTCTGACCAACTGGGCGGTTCCTCCTCAGCGTTCACTTATGAAGGAAGCAGGTTTTCTCAGGGTGCCCTTTATGATTTTTCTTATCCGGAAGGTTATGGCCGGGAGGTACTGGGCATGTTGGAAGCATTGAAGATCATTGATTATCAACCATGGAAAAACAACTGGAATTTTACCGATCAGGAACACATTATCCTTAACAGAAGGAAAAATAGGGTTTATGCCAGCGGGGCGTATAGAAACGAGGTGATTTCAGATGGCGCTTTGAAAGACAGCTTTTTTAAACACATTGCCTCATTCCAGGGTAAAATGCCTCTCCCTGTACGGTTGATTAACAGTAATTTACACACACTCAATCAGGTGTCCTTTTTGGATTATCTGACCGAAAAATTTGACCTGACAGATCGCTTTATTGCAGAGGTAGACTATCACATGCGCGATGATTACGGAGCGGGCTGTTCGGCAGTTTCCGCCCTGGCCGGGATACATTATTATGCCTGCAGGCCTTACAACATGGAAGTGGTCGAGCTTTTCTCTCCAAAAGAAGGTAATTTTTATTTTATCCGTAAAATAGCCGATACGCTTCCTAAGGCGCAATTGTTGACACGACATTTGGTTAAAAAAATCACCGGTAATCAGGATGGATTTACCGTGGAAGTACTTGATATACACAACAGGCTTATCCATACATTCAAAACAAAAAAAATAATCTATGCCGGACAAAAACATGCGTTGAAATATGTCTATCCACAAGGCTATGCACATTTCAAAAACAATATATATGCACCCTGGATGGTGTTAAACATAGTCACTAAAGGCGCTCTGTCTCTGCCGGCCTATTGGCAAAATGAAATACTGGGTGCAGATGCCACTTTTTTAGGTTTTGTGGATTCAGCCGCTCAGGATAGGGAATTAAAGGATGGTAACAGGGTTTTCACGGCATTCTACTGCCTGCCGCCAGGTGCGCGAAATGACCTCGTGATGGTAAATAGCCGTCGAGATCAAATCGCTGCTACCACGATTGATTACATCAGCGATTATTTTGGCATGGATATCGGGGACGCAGTACAAAAGGTATTCATTAAAGTTAGGGGGCATGCTATGCCTATCCCCGGGCCCGGCTATTTGTTTAATGACAGAAACTTTTACAGCAAAAATAAAAACCTGGTTTATGCCGGCGTAGATAACGGCCGTTTACCATTACTGTTCGAAGCGCTCGATAGTGGTATACAGGCTTCCAAACTTGTTCTATCTAGCTAAAGTAAATTACATCAATATTGATTGTCTCAGTATAAATCCCACCTTCCATCCAGATAATATTGGTACAATACCGGATGATGTATTCTATTCACCTCGACCTGCATGGAGTCCTGCATAAAAGCCTTCTTGCCAAAAGAAGATATCAGTGTCATGGCTTCTTTGTTGATCCAGGTTGTGGGTATGCCCTTTAAGTCCAAGTTTTGCAAAGCTTTTTTCAGTTGCTCCTTGTCAACATTTTTTGCGCCCATTACCCAGCCCCATTCACCAAGAGTGACCACTTGGTTATGCAAAGGTAGTGTGGTAAATCCGGCCTCCTGCATCGTCAGGTCGATGCAATTAAATGCCCTTGCTGCAAAATAGGGGCTTCCTGCCTGCGTGATCATCAGGCCATGTGTCCTTAACCTTTTGCTGCAGAGACTATAAAACTCAAACGAATACAGTCTACCCAGTTCTATGGACTTGGGGTCGGGTAAGTCGATAATGATTACATCAAAATACCGGTTATTGTTTTCAAGATAATTAAAACCGTCGGTGTTGATGATATCCACTTTATCGTGGTTCATCGAATTTTGATTCATTTCCACCAATAGGCTGTGCTCCTGTCCCAGCTTTGTCATAGCCGGGTCCAGGTCTACAACGGTGATGCTTTCAACAGTGTTATATTTCAATACTTCGCGTGCTGCACCGCCATCACCCCCACCGATGATTAGCACATCTTTTGGAAATCCGGATAAACCCATGACCGGATGCACCAGCGGTTCGTGATACATCACCTCATCGATGGAGCTCAGTTGCTGATTGCCATTGATGAACAACCAAAAATCATTATGGGATTGTGTAATAATAATTTTCTGGTATTTGCTTTGTTTCTCAAAAATAACCTCGTCTTTATAACGTAACTCCTCTCCATATTTTATGATGTTATCGGCCATGAGACTGCCCATAGAGATGAACAGGAATACCATAAAAGTGGTAACCATCAACCGCCTTCTTTGTGGCAGGGTGACTGATTTCCTGAGCATGGCAAACAAGCTGCAGGCCACAATAAAATTAATGCTCCCCAGAATAAAGGGGGTGTAGGTGAGCCCCAGGAAGGGCAACCCGATAAAAGCGAAAAACACGCCTCCCAACAAGCTGCCGTAATAGTCATTTTCCATGACAGACGAAACATTTACATGAAGCGCTTCATATTCATTGTTAAGCCTGATGACCAGCGGTACCTCCATACCGATTAATAATCCAATAATGATACTCAGTAAATAGATGATAAACCCTGTACTTCCGTAAAGGGCCGAGACCGAATAGGTAATTACCGAAACAAAAGCCACCAGAATAGATAGGATGAATTCTATCCGGATAAAATTTTGGAGCAGGTTAGTTTGTATGAATCTGCTGAATCGGCTGCCTAATCCCATGGAGAAAAGCATGATGGATACGATCATGGTCCATTGAAATACCGAATTTCCTAAAAAATAAGTAGCCAGGGTACTCAGGATGTATTCTGCTACTATGCCGGATAATCCGGTAGCAAACAACGCTAACTTGAGGATGTTTGATCTACTCATGCACCTAAAAATACTTACCGGGGTTGCAGGCAGTCCGATCTCATGATGAGAGCGCCCAGGTAATCAAAACCGAACCTCCAATGTAGGCAAAGGCTTCTATCACCGCCACGCCCTGGTTGGGTTTTTCCTGGTGTACAAGTTCATGGGTCAGGTCATGTCCCGGCAGTAAGATTTTGTCGGTCAGAAACCTGGCCAGGGGTAAAAACACCAAACCCATGATGACATCTACCGCCACATCCTCAAGCGTTACCAACCAGCTTTCAAAATCGTGCATCAAGGCAAACCGGATGAGGTTGGCGATAGCGATGAGTGCACCGGCAAACCCGATTCCCACGGCTACGTTTTTCTTGTTGATCTGCTCGTGAATGTCGTATGGCGTAATAAAGTTGTATACCCTGGAAGTAACAAACAGTATAGCCATGCCCAACAACCAATACAAAATGGCCGTTACAACAGGACCTCCCACGCCATAACCTTCTCCGTGTATCGCCCCTAAAATGATCAGGCCGGTGCTGATGTTGACAGCACCTTCGGCAAAGCCCGTGGCAACATTGTGTTCATCGATTATTTCTTTTTTCAGGCTGAATTTGTTGAGAATGACCTTATCATTGATGATGACTGACAGGTTCAGCAGCAGTATTGATAAAATACCATAGACCCCAATATCCATCAAATCCAATAATAAGCCGTTGCTTTCGCCCATTAGTGCGCTCCCAATGGACAGGAGCAACCCGATATAATAGCCAATGTAGGCCACCGAAAAGGCGAAGTTATCATCCTTCGCCAGTTCGTGTACTACTTTGATATCACGATGAAAGAGTTGATAAGCAACTTTCCCGGCGTAAAACAAAACAAAGGAAGCTGCCAGGTAAACCAATGATGTCAAAACACCATCTAAAAGAGCTATCATAGGAGCTAATTTATGAGATTGATATTGTTAAAAAAAGATTATTTGCCAAACCCGCCTCCTCTTGACCGGGAACTCGATCCACCGTACCGGGAACCCGATCTGGACGTCCGGTTTGATACTCTTTGCTTAAAGCCGGATCTGTTTCTGTTCCATGCCGTGTTAGTCCTTCTGCTATTATAGGCACTTCTTGTCCCGTAATAAGGTTTTCCTCCCACTGTAGGCCCATAATAAGGACGGCCCCGGCCAGAAAAATTTCTCCTGTAATCATCGTAATAAGATCTTCGCGCGGGGTAAGTCAATGTGCCAAGCAGGTTGCTTAGCAATGCATATTGGCCATAAAAAACCCAAAAGCTGTTTCCTCCTCTGTTATCCCAAAACCCATATTTTTCATTGCCGACATAGTTGTTAAACCCTGGTGGCGCAGCGCCTTTCTGCAATTTACCATCTTCACCCCTCGATGCAAGCTCCATGCCCATGTCATTGACGTGTCGTTTAAATACCTTTTCTTCGACTTTATACCATTCAGTGATACGTTCTTCGGGTTTTCCCTCAGTCACTTCCTCAATAATTCTGTATTGATGGAAATAATCCCTGAAGAAAGACCCCCTGACATCCATATCATGTAATACAATGGAGAAGATGCGGTCACCGGGCATATTTTTGATGATGTCATCAATAGGGTTTCTTACATATTTTTTACCGCCACATCCGCTGAACCCAAAAATCAATATAATTATCAGCGTACTTATAAAAAGCTTCATTTAATTTGAGTTGATTCATTTTGCCAATATAGACATATTTACCGTATTATGGTTGCCCCGATGCGGGAATAATGTTGGAGATTTCAAAAGGCTTAATCGATTTTCCGGCTGCAGCTTCAAATTCACGTTCACCCCATTGCGTTATGCTAATGACTTTGTCGGTATCGTCATAATAGGTCCAGGAGATTAACTCTTCCCATTCGCCGGCACCCTTGGTTATATTGTTAAAATAACCGGCACTATCGGTATCGAGATGATATTCCGTGCCATCCAGTATCAGCCTTTTAGGCGGACGGTTTTTTTTGATGGTTTTATCGATGATGTCATTGCCGAGTGTTTGAATTTTAATGGATTTCATCACACTTAAACTTAACTCGGCACCCTCTTCTATTTCCAAAAACATGACCTCGTCGCCGGCGTCTATTTTATATTCCTTTGAAAAGTTATGATTTCCCCAGTCATATTGGTATACCTCTTTCACCTGCCATGATTTCATGTTGTAATCAAAAATAAAGCCCTGATCCAGATCAGTTACCTTCAAATTTGTTACATCATATTTCGGTGCTTTTGCCTTTTTTCTGAATAAATCAAATATACCCATGTTGTCAGATGCCAGTTAATCACTCTTTTTCACCATCATCCTTGTCGAGACCAAGCCGGGCTTTCATTTTAGCGAGGTCGTCAGCAGCTTTGACTTGTGCCGTTGAACCGGATAATGCCTTGTCTATCTCCTCGTCCACACTTTTGCTTTCATTGGCGATTTCCCCATACGATTGCGCCAGGGCTTCATCCTGGGCTACTTTGTCCTTCATGCGTTCCAACAAGGCCACTGTACCCGAATTATCAATTTGTGACAAGTGCTTGTTAATACTTTTAGCGGCTGCGCTTACTTTCACCCTGGCTTTCAGCGTTTTTAACTCGTTTTCATACTCGCTGATGGATTTGCGGATCATTTTGACCTTACTATCGAGTTGTGTTACATTACCCTCAAACTGCTCATATTCTTTTTGAGACCGGGCCATATGCTCCGTAGTCTCTTCTTTTTTAACCAGCGCTTCACTGGCCAATCTGTCAGCCTCATTGGGGTCAATATCACCTGACTGTCCTTTTTTGAGGAGCAGCATGGCCTTGTTTTCGTAGTCCTTGGCTTTGCTTTTATAGGTTTCGACATCGTTTTTAGATCGTATCGCCATGGCCTTTACCTCTGCCAGACCATGAAGTGCCTGATCCAAATCCTTCTTTAAATCCCTTAAGCCCTGCTCGGTCATTTTAATAGGGTCTTCCAATTTATCAATGGCCGAGTTCGCCTCTGCCTGTCCGATCTTAAATAATCTTTTAAATATTCCCATTTTTTAATTTTAACTTTTAGATAATTCAATAATTTCTTCAGAATACTCGCTTAATAGTAATTCCAGTGAGTTAAGCGTTGCCTGTAATTCATTCAGATCAAGATTTTCCAGCTCATGGGTGTTTCTGAAGATCACCCGGTGGCCTGATTCATCCAGCACAAATGCGCCATGGATGATATCACGGTTTTTTTGAAGAAGTTTTCTGTAAATATCCGGATGTGTATCCTCCAATTCAAAGATAAACTGCTCCACAATAAGCAGTGGGTCGGCAAGCGCTAATACCAGATTTTTGATACCTTCAGATTCATTTTCAATAACTATTACTCCATTTTCCTCATCCTCATGGGTAATGGTAAAACTTAGGTCGAGTATGAAGTCTTTTACCTTTGAAAAATAGTCATTCATTATAAATTATGGTTTTAATTAAAGATGGTTTTGTATATATGAACCTAAATGTAATGATTTAATTTCATTTTAGATGATTTTCAGATATGTTTACGGGATAAATGTGCAAATAGTTTTGGCAGCGCCAATATAATTAGCAGATTTTTTCATTTATAAAATAAAAATACAGGCACATGCTTAAGTTGTGCAACACCCACGGACGCTGTCGCTAGGTTAAGAAGGGTACCAACCGTACAACCATTGATGGTGAAAAGCGGTTATATGACCACTTCTGTCGATTGCCTGCCAGGTTTATCCGCCAGAACAGGGTAGGTGACTTAAAAAATGCCAGGGGTTTGGAATGCCGTTATTTCTTACATAATTCCCATTTTCTTACAAAGCTAATATTGCAGGAATTACATGCCGGCATCAGTCACAAAACGGTCACCTGGTAAAACAGATTTTACCGAACCAATGAAAAGAGAAAGATGCTTTAAAAGCTTCCCAGATATATGAAATAGTCTGTTTTCCCGGTTTTTAGCTCATCAAAAATCTTTGTGTAGTGATTACTCTTTCTTTACGTTGGTCTGTTTTTACCTTTTTGAGAAAATAGCAGCTTTTGTTTCATTAAATAATTGGTTTATCATCAAAATATGACAGGGATAGTAAATCCTCACAAAACGAAAGAAAAGTTATCAGCCTGATAGTTACGTTTGGGATTTGGGTGGATTTTTTGTTATCCCCTATTAGGTGAGTTTATATTTTTTATTAGAGTTTAATCTCTAACACAAACCCCAAATCTAATGAATAAAAAAGTACGATTTGGTCTGACCCTGGCCATGTTATGTAACCTTTCAACTATTCCTTTGGTCGTTGTTGCCAACTTTAACAACCATAATAGTAATTCTAATTGCGCTCCTGATTTATGGGTGGAAAACTTCAATGATCTTAAAAAAGGAACCACCAAGGACAATGGTGCCACCGGCTGGAGCAGGAATATCTCCGGTACCATTTTAAATAATGATGATCATGTAGAAGTACGCAACGGGGAGTTTTCTTTTAACGACACAGACGGGGAAGCTGTTTGGCTGTCAGAACTTATTGACATATCGAATTATACCGATCTGTTTGTTTCTGT
Source organism: Agaribacillus sp. DX54 (assembly GCF_056858335.1). Lineage (NCBI taxonomy): Bacteria > Pseudomonadati > Bacteroidota > Cytophagia > Cytophagales > Splendidivirgaceae > Agaribacillus > Agaribacillus sp. DX54. Next base: position 163,026 of record NZ_JBXEQE010000011.1, on the reverse strand, counting down.
TGATCTGAAAGCCACCGGCTCCCTGGAAGATAATGACTACATCAGGGTTTATTATAAGCTGAATGGAGGGGCGGAAACTCTTTTGCAAAATGGAGCACAGGTTAATTTTTTTGATCCAGTTGTGGCTATCAATGCACTACCACTAAGTGGAAATACCCTTCAAATTATTGTCAGGGCAAAAAATTCGGCAAATAATGAATTCTATACTTTTGATAATGTCAGGGTATTTTCCGAGGCGCTGATCCCACCGGATGTAAGTGCCGGTGGTGGCAACCTGAGTTGCAATGCTACGACCATCAACCTGACGGCGAGTTCGTCTACTCCCGGAGTGACTTATAGCTGGACCGGCCCGGGAGGCTTTGTATCGACTGAACAGAATCCTGGGGTAAGTGTTGCGGGCCAATATGTTGTGACAGTAACTAACCCAGTCAATGGTTGCTTTTCAAAGAAAACAGTAGCGGTGACCGATAATGATGGTCAGCCTATCTGGGTTGAGGCATTTGACCTGTCTGATGGTACTTCCCAAGATACTGGCTCTACAGCCTGGTCTACACAGATTACCCCTATCGAAAATGTAGGGGCTGCTGGTCCTACTTTTTTTGAAGTGCGTTCAGGTGAATTTTATGTATTCAACCTGGATGGCGAAGGAGTCTGGACTTCTGAAACGATAGACATCAGCGGTGCGGGGAATGTTACCATTAGTTTAAATGCAGAAGGCTTTGGGGGCCTTAATGGTGATCCGGGCTCTAACCAGTATGATTACTTCCGTGTGTTTTACATTCTGGACGGCGGAGCGGAAACAAACATTGCCAGTTTCGATGGTGCGTTGCCCTTTACTACGATTACCTCATCGGGAGATATTTCAGGGAGCACGCTTCAGCTTGTTTTAAGGGTTAAAAACACGGGACTGGAAGAACACTATGTTTTTGATCAGGTGAGTGTTTTCCCTGAAAGTGTTGATCTGGGTCTTGTGGCTACAGGAGGCAGCCTGTCTTGTCATACAAATAGTGTGACGCTTACCGCCAGTGCCACTACTCCGGGTGCTACTTACAGTTGGACAGGTCCTGGTGGTTTTACCTCGAGCCAGCAAAACCCGTTGGTTTCGACCCCCGGATCATATACGGTCACAGCAACAGCCCCTAATGGTTGTTCGCAGTCAGCCACAGTCGCGTTAACCGCTCCATCAAATGAAGTTGAGCTCCTTTGGGAGGAGCGATTTGCGGGTCTTTCGAATGGTACCACAGTTGATAATGGCCCAACCAGTTGGTCGGTACAAAATTCAGGGGGTGCCTTTTCGGTTCAAAACAATAAATTTACAATATCGAATAATGACAATGAAGGTGTTTGGCAGTCGGAGGTGATAAATATATCGGACAAGGCGTCCGTGAATGCCAGTGTGAGGCTTACCAGCAGCATAGCGGCTAGCGATCCGGGATGGGATGACACGGATCACATCAAAGTATTTTACCGGTTAAATGGTGGTGGGGAAATAGCATTTCAGGATGGTATCCATGTAGGGAAGGGAGTAAATACGACGGCTACTGCCAGTTGGCTGAGTGGGAATACCCTTCAGATAGTTGTGCGGGGGGTAACGTCAGTGAATAATGAGCGTTACTTTTTTGATGATGTAAAAGTAAGCGCTAATACCCATGCTGGCCTGGAAGTTACTGCTACGGCCGGAGGTATCCTGACGTGCGGCATTACCCAGGTTAACTTGTCCACCAACATCAATCCTTCCGATGGGAGCTTTAGCTGGGTTGGCCCGGGCGGTTTTTCATCTGCCCAGGCTTCTCCCTTTGTCAGTGCGGCAGGTGATTATGCGGTAACTGTTAGGACTGCTTCAGGCTGTGTGGGCACAGCGATTGTGACTGTTGGCCAGGACATTACCCCACCGGGTGTAAGTGCCGGAGGTGGCAACCTGAGTTGCGATGCTACGACCATCAACCTGACGGCGAGTTCGTCTACTCCCGGAGTGACTTATAGCTGGACCGGCCCGGGAGGCTTTGTATCGACTGAACAGAATCCTGGGGTAAGTGTTGCGGGCCAATATGTTGTGACAGTGACTAACCCAGTCAATGGTTGCTTTTCAAAGAAAACAGTAGCGGTGACCGATAATGATGGTCAGCCTATCTGGGTTGAGGCATTTGACCTGGCTGATGGTACTTCCCAAGATACTGGCTCTACAGCCTGGTCTACACAGATTACCCCTATCGAAAATGTAGGGGCTGCTGGTCCCACGTTTTTTGAAGTGCGTTCAGGTGAATTTTATGTATTCAACCTGGATGGCGAAGGAGTCTGGACTTCTGAAACGATAGACATCAGCGGTGCGGGGAATGTTACCATTAGTTTAAATGCAGAAGGCTTTGGGGGCCTTAATGGTGATCCGGGCTCTAACCAGTATGATTACTTCCGTGTGTTTTACATTCTGGACGGCGGAGCGGAAACAAACATTGCCAGTTTCGATGGTGCGTTGCCCTTTACTACGATTACCTCATCGGGAGATATTTCAGGGAGCACGCTTCAGATTGTTTTAAGGGTTAAAAACACGGGACTGGAAGAGCATTATGTCTTTGATAACGTAAGTGTCAGGGGGGATGCCAGCGCAGGGTCGGTAGATGTGTCGGCATCTGTAAGTGAAGAGATTACCTGTAACATAACCGAAGTCACACTGTCTGCTTCCAGTACTACCCCGGGTGTTACTTACAGTTGGACAGGTCCCGGTGGTTTTACCTCACCTGAACAACAGCCTGTAGTAAGTGTGCCTGGAGAATATATCGTAACTGCCACCGCACCGGCATCAGGCTGTAAGGGTATAGCTTCTGTTACAGTAATGGCAAATACCACTGCCCCTGAAGCAATAGCCATCGTTCAAGAAGTTCTTAGCTGTGCAGTTACCAGCATGTCTTTGAAAGGTTCCTCAAATGTTGAGGGCGTGAGTTATTCTTGGGAGGGGCCGGAAGGTTTCACCTCCCTGGATCAAAATTCTGTTGTATCAGTGGCAGGAGCGTATACTTTAACAGTGACCGATACTGTTAATGGCTGCACCTCCACGGCTCAAGTTCTGGTCGAAGAAAATACCACTGCGCCAGGCGCTACTGCTGGTGTTAGCGATGCACTTACCTGTACAGTTACCAGTGTATCCCTACAAGGCGGTTCACCGACTGCTGGTGTAAGCTATTCTTGGATTGGCCCCGAAGGCTTTGCTTCTATAGATCAGAATCCTTCTGTGTCTTTAGCTGGTTCATACACTTTAACAGTGACCGATACCGTTAATGGCTGTACCTCCACGGCTCAAGTTCTGGTAGAGGAAAATACTACTGCGCCAGGCGCGACTGCCGTTGTTAGCGGTTTACTAACCTGTGCAGTAACCAGTGTATCCCTACAAGGCGGTTCACCGACTGCTGGTGTAAGCTATTCTTGGATTGGCCCCGAAGGCTTTGCTTCTATAGATCAGAATCCTTCTGTGTCTTTAGCTGGTTCATACACTTTAACAGTGACAGATCCTGTTAATGGCTGTACCTCCACGGCTCAAGTTCTGGTAGAGGAAAATACTACTGCGCCAGGCGCGACTGCCGTTGTTAGCGGTTTACTAACCTGTGCAGTAACCAGTGTATCCCTACAAGGCGGTTCACCGACTGCTGGTGTAAGCTATTCTTGGATTGGCCCCGAAGGCTTTGCTTCTATAGATCAGAATCCTTCTGTGTCTTTAGCTGGTTCATACACTTTAACAGTGACAGATCCTGTTAATGGCTGTACCTCCACGGCTCAAGTTCTGGTAGAGGAAAATACTACTGCGCCAGGCGCGACTGCTGGTGTTAGCGGTTTACTTACCTGTACAGTTACCAGCGTCTCTCTTCAAGGCGACTCACCGACTGCTGGTGTAAGCTATGCTTGGATTGGCCCCGAAGGTTTTGCTTCTATAGCTCAAAATCCTTCTGTGTCTTTATCTGGTACATACACTTTAACGGTGACAGATCCTATTAATGGCTGTACCTCTACTGCTCAAGTTCTGGTAGAGGAAAATACTACTGCTCCAGGCGCTACTGCCGTTGTTAGCGGTTTACTAACCTGTGCAGTTACCAGTGTATCGCTGCAAGGTGGTTCACCGACTGCCGGTGTAAGCTATGCCTGGATTGGCCCCGAAGGTTTTGCTTCAATAGCTCAGAATCCTTCTGTGTCTGTGTCTGGTTCATACACATTGACAGTAACTGATCCTATTAATGGCTGTACCTCTACTGCTCAAGTTCTGGTAGAGGAGAATACTACTGCGCCAGGCGCTACTGCAGGTGTTAGCGGTTTACTAACCTGTGCAGTTACCAGTGTATCGCTTCAAGGTGGTTCACCGATTGCTGGTGTAAGCTATTCTTGGAATGGCCCCGAAGGCTTTTCTTCAATAGCTCAAAATCCTTCTGTGTCTTTATCTGGTACATACACTTTAACAGTGACCGATCCTGTTAATGGCTGTACCTCTACTGCTCAAGTTCTGGTAGAGGAAAATACTACTGCTCCAGGCGCGACTGCTGGTGTTAGCGGTTTACTTACCTGTACAGTTACCAGCGTCTCTCTTCAAGGCGACTCACCGACTGCTGGTGTAAGCTATGCTTGGATTGGCCCCGAAGGCTTTTCTTCAATAGCTCAAAATCCTTCTGTGTCTTTATCTGGTACATACACTTTAACAGTGACCGATCCTGTTAATGGCTGTACCTCCACTGCTCAAGTTCTGGTCGAGGAAAATACCACTGCTCCAGGCGCGACTGCTGGTGTTAGCGGTTTACTAACCTGTGCAGTAACCAGTGTCTCTCTTCAAGGTGGTTCACCGACTGCTGGTGTAAGCTATGCTTGGAATGGCCCCGAAGGCTTTTCTTCAATAGCTCAAAATCCTTCTGTGTCTTTATCTGGTACATACACTTTAACAGTGACCGATCCTGTTAATGGCTGTACCTCTACTGCTCAAGTTCTGGTCGAGGAAAATACTACTGCTCCAGGCGCGACTACAGGTGTTAGCGGTTTACTTACCTGTGCAGTAACCAGTGTCTCTCTTCAAGGTGGTTCACCGACTGCCGGTGTAAGCTATGCCTGGATTGGCCCCGAAGGTTTTGCTTCAATAGCTCAGAATCCTTCTGTGTCTGTGTCTGGTTCATACACATTGACAGTGACAGATCTAGTCAATGGTTGCACCTCTACTGCTCAAGTTCTGGTAGAGGAGAATACCACTGCTCCAGGCGCGACTGCTGGTGTTAGCGGTTTACTTACCTGTACAGTAGCCAGTGTCTCTCTTCAAGGTGGTTCACCGACAGTCGGTGTAAGCTATGCCTGGATTGGTCCCGAAGGTTTTACTTCTATAGCTCAAAACCCTTCCGTATCTGTGGCTGGTTTATACACTTTAGCAGTGACGAACCCTCAAAACGGTTGCATAAGCGAGGCTTCCGTAGAAGTGGTGAAAAATGTCGTGGTACCTGATCTGACGGCTGCGGATGGACAGCATACCTGTACTAATATCGCAGAAGGTGGATTAGTACTTGAGGCAAATTCCACCATTGCCAGTGCGCAATATTCTTGGACAGTACCCCCGGGAACAGAAATCTTTTTTCCTGATACGAACGTTCGGAATCTTACCGTTCCATTTAGCTTCATTATTGGGGAATTTACAGTCAATTTGACCGATCCGGCTACCGGTTGCATCAATTCAAAGACCGTTAACGTCACAGATAACACGGCATTGCCTGAGTGTAATATTGTACTTGAAACAGACAACACGCTTAGGGTAGGAACTATAGAAAATGGCATCTATGAATGGGTGTTGGGTAATCCTGATTGGCAAATAACCGGAGGTCAGGGAACGTCTGTTATAACATTTTCACCGGGCCCTGTTGGATCCATTGCATTGTTCTCCATTAGTATAACCAACTCCGCAAACGGTTGTACGGAAAGTTGTAGTATAGAGCTTGAAAATACCGGCAGCGGAGTAGTAACCACTGCCGGAGCAGCTCCATTGAGCAGGAGTACCTCCCAGCCTTCATCGCTGGAGGCAACATGGGATGAAAGCAGCATATTTGATACGCCAATAAGCGCTAGCCTGGGGGTTTATCCTAACCCGTTTCAAAAAGCTGCAAAATTATTTTTTTCTGTCCCTGAAGCCACAGAGGTAAGCGTTGAGTTATATTCGACATATGGCATGATGGTACAGCCATTGTTTGCAGGAAAAGTGGAAGCAAACAGGAACTATGAACTTGATTTGTATTCGGCCAACCTGACAACAGGCCTGTATCTGTGCAGACTTATTTATGGGAAAAATATCATCGAAGAAAAAGTAATGATACGATAATCCATTTTAATATGAAACTTACTGTCAAGTCAAATAAGGAAATAACAGGAGTCCCGCTCAGGCGGGCGCTCCTGCTTGTGCTAGGTTGGTGGGTATTCAGCGCGGCAGAAGCCCAGGTTCCTACGGCTCCTGACAATTTTTATATTGTAAGACATGATCGTCAAAATGAACTGAATTGGTCGGCCAATCCCGGAGCAGAGAATGTTTCCAACTATACGGTGTATCGTTCGCTGGATAAGGTAAACTTTGTTAACCTGACAACCGTTACAGCAACCCCGGCGCCACAATATATAGACAATAATGTAAAAAACGGGGTAACTTATTTTTACCATATCACAGCCACCAATGCGTCAGGGGAGAGTGGCCCGTCATTGGTGGATGCAAGTGTGCCGGGAAGTGATTTTGGTAAGTTCATTGAGTTCAACGGCCTTGCCCTGAAAGATTCATTGACGATCCTCAATAGTGATGAGTTGCAACTTTTTAATCAATCCTTTACCATCGAACTTTGGCTCAGGATTAAAAAGCTCCCACTGTCAGCTAATGAAGCCCATTTGGTAAGCCGGTACAGAACGAACGGTTCACCTCAGTTTGAAGCTTTTTGCCTGCGGCTTTTGAACTCAGGACAACTGGAGTTCAGAACATTTGGCGGGCAGCCTTCATCTACCAAAAGAACCACAGAAGTGCTCCGGGAAAACGAATGGTATCACGTTGCGGTATCTTATGAAAATGTTGCCGGTCCGGTAGTAAGCACCAATGACGTTGCGATTTATATTAATGGCGCACTTACCACCAATGCCGTTGGTACCTCCGCACAGTTGATCGACCCTCCGGAAAGTGCGGGAGGTAAGCTGGTGATAGGAGGAGATGCTGTTCCAAGCCCGAATTTTTTCGAAGGATATATGAGCGAACTTCGTATTTGGAGCGTAGCGCGAACAGCCGCTGAAATCACCAATAACAGATGTACCATGTTCAGAGGTGATGAAGCCGGTATAATTGGGTTATGGCGTTTTGATGAAGAAGGCGCTTCCACGCCGGTAGTTTACGATTACAGCCCAAATGGCAATAACGGTGGGGAGAATACCAGGATTACAGATTTTAAGCCGGAAGCAGTGGACGACCTGGGAAGTACTATCGAAAACAGCTCCCGGGATATTAACATTCGCGACAACGATGCGAACTTTAGTACAAAACCAGTCATAGTCAATTTATTGTCAGGTTATCCTTTGTCGGGAAGTGCCACATTGATTAATAATGATAGCACCGTCAGTTACGCTCCCGGCCCTGGCTTCATTGGTATTGATACGGTGAAATATGTTTTATCTGATACAGCGGTTTTTTGTAATTCACTTCCTAAAACAGATACGGCCACTGTGCTCGTTCGTGTGGCGTGCAGCAGCAAAGATACAATTGACTGGAACGACCGGCAGGCAGCGCAGCATATTGATAAGCTGAGACTTATTAAAAAGGGATTACTTATTAACTTTCGGACCGATGATCCTGATAATATTCAAACCGGTTTTATGAATGAAGATGTTTTCCAGGGCATTAATTCAGCAGTTTGGAAACAGGATGCAACTACAAACACGCAAGCTGCCAGCACCTGGATATCATTTAATCGGCCGGTAGATCAGTTCTGCCTCGATCTGCTGGATATTGATTCCAACCCCGGGGGCTTTACAGACTCGGTCATTGTCAATGCTTATCGGGGTGGAAATAGGGTTGATTTAATGCCTGTTAACTTTACAGCAGGAACAGCCGTAGATTTTAATAGTCATAATAGCTTTACCGGGAATGCGCCTGTGGACGATGCGGTAGGTACCGATGGTAATGTCTCTATATGCTACTTCGTTCCGGTTGATTCGGTGCAGGTCATTTTTACCAATGCGCAAAACGCCCCTGCCAACCCCGCAGAACAGCGTTTGGGAATAGGCAATTTCACCTGGTGTGCATTTCCTAATAACCATCCGTCGATTACAGATGAGGCAGGAATGGAAGTGGATTCACTTTATTTTACGATTGCCCCGGATTCTCTCTTAAATGTTTGCCTGAATGTTATAGACGTTGATTTGGACAGCCTGTTTATTTCTTCTCTGGGACCATTGTCAGAAGGGGGGACTGCTGATCTCGTGAATCCTTCCGAGACCTGTATTGCCTATAACGCGGCGGCTGGTTTTACCGGCGTAGAGACGTTCAGGGTTATGGTCTGCGATAACCGTCCTAATCAGCTATGTGATGAAGTAGTGATCGTTATTAATACTCAGGCCACACCATCACTACCTCCTCCGACACCGCCGCCGGTAGACCTACCCGAAGAGCAAGCAATTTTTGTGTCTGAGGCATTGTCGCCGAATGGGGACAGAATTCTGGATCATTGGGAAATTGCCGGGATAGAGGCATATCCAAACAGTGTAGTCAAGGTATTTAATATTTGGGGAGATCTGATTTTTCAGCAGACCGGATACAATAATCATAGCAAAGCCTGGCTGGGCCAGACCACCGGGGGGAATAGAATCGGTGGTAGCCTGGCACCTGATGGCACCTATTTTTATGTCATTGACCTGGGGAACAGGCAACCGGCACTGAAAGGTTACGTGGTGCTTAAAAGATAAATTTTAACGGGTATGAAAAGTAGATTTTTGTGGAATTTTTTATTGAGCCTTGCCCTTTGTTGTATAGGTCATATTTGCCGGGGCCAGCAGCAGATTATGTTCACTCAATACATGTTTAATGGTCTGGCACTGAATCCTGCGTACGCGGGAAGCGACGAAACACTGAATCTGACAGTTCTGGCGCGGGAGCAGTGGTTGGGATTTGACGGAGGGCCTTCCAATCAAATGTTTTCAGGGCATATGCCGGTAGGGCCGCAAAAAAAAGTGGGTATAGGTTTATTGGCGGAAAGGGAAAAGATAGCAGTAACCGAGGTATTGAACTTTTACGCCTCTTACGCTTACAAAATACCTGTCAGGAATGGCAACTTAGCCCTGGGACTTCAGGCAGGCCTCACAAGCCAAACGCAGGAATTAACCAGCCTGGCATTGCCCCCGGGTATAACCGATCCGAGTTTTGATCAAAATGTATCTGCTTTGCTCCCCAATTTCGGTACCGGTATCTATTATAGCACATCCAGGTTTTATGCCGGTTTTTCCGTACCACTTTTGCTGCAAAATTCATTTGACAAAAGTGATATCGTGCTACAGGCAAGGCAACTGCGCCATTATTTTATAACCACTGGGTATTTATTTGACCTGAACCCTTTTCTGAAACTCAAGCCCCATGTGCTGGTCAAGTCAGTCCCGGGGGCGCCGGTTAACATCGACCTGAATGCCAATTTGTTGATCAGGGAATCATTGTGGTTAGGATTATCATTCAGAAATCTCAACTCATTGAATGCGCTTTTGGAAATTCAGTTCAACAACAAGCTGAGACTTGGATTTGCCTATGACTTTATTAACTCTGAGTTAGGCAATGTCAGTTCAGGGTCAGGAGAGATCATGTTGAATTACCGGGTCGCTAAAAAAGTGCCCGAAAGGATCCTTTCGCCCCGTTATTTTTAAAACTTTTTGGTGTAGCCATGAAAGCAATAAATAGAACATTAGCAGCTTACCAGCATGTGCGTTTATGGCGCGAGCGTTTCGTTCGTGCTTTTAAGACGCGGAGAGGTACAAACTTCACATGGCACACAAATGGCGCAAGCGTTCCGTGGCTGTTGCACAACGTTTTAGGCAAAGTTCTTTGTGCCTTTGTGTCTTTGTGGTTAACCATTTTTTACCACGAAGGCACAAAGGCACGAAGAGACACAGCGATTTTTGCCGATAAAAAAAAATACAGGCACGTGTTTGAGTTGTGCAACACCCATGTTCCGCTTGTGTCTACCACAACGTTAAGAGTCGCAAGCGCAGGCGTTTCCCTGAAATTTCTGATAGCGAGCGTGTCTCGTTTGTGTTTTCCCGGCGTTGAAAGGCACGATCGGGACGCTTGCGCCAGGTTTCGGTTTATAAATCAGATATTATCAACCTTCTAAACAAAGTGGTATGAAAGCATTCGATATACTCTTTATAGCTTTCCTTTTTTTGCTGCCGCCGTTTATTAAAGCACAGCAAAATGATCAGGGCAGGGCAGGTGGAAAGCTTCAACGGGCAGAAGCACTCTACATCAAGATGGACTTCATTAATGCGATTAATTTGTATGAGAAAATTGCTCAGGAGAGGGATGATCAGTTCATACAATTAAGGATTGCTTCATCCTATAAAAATATTGGGGATTTGCCATCGGCCGAAGAATGGTACCGGAAAGCATCGGCAAAAGAACTACCCGTACAAAACCAGTTTGAATATGCTGAAATACTCATGAGTAACGGAAAATACGAAGAAGCCCTTGAATGGTACAAGCTTCATGCTCAGAATGCCCCTGATGACAGCCGTTCCGTGAAAAAACTTGCCGCTCTGGCCAACTTATCCGACTACTATAAACATGAAGATATTTACACGATTACACCCTTGAATATTAACTCGCCTTATTCTGACTTTGGTGCAGGATTTATGGAAAATGGGATCATTTTTGCTTCGGCCAGGGAAGAAGTAGCCCCCGGAAAGCGCTATAAGCGGACCAACAGTGCCTACCTCGACCTGTATCAGAGCATATATGATGAGGAAGGAAACCCCGGTCAGGTGACCAAACTTCCAAAAAGTATAAATACCAGATACCATGAAGGGCCGGCCGTCATTTATGAAAATGGTGAAAAAATGATTTTTACACGTAACAGCATCGAGGCAAAAAGTGATAAAGAAGAAGACTTTCAAACGATCCGTTTCCAGCTTTTTCAAACACATAAAACCGAAAATGGGTCCTGGAATGAACCGGCCCCGATATCTTTTGGGGATGGTGACTATTCCGTTGGCCATGCAGCAGCAAGCCAGGACGGAAAGCTGCTTTATTTTTCATCTAATATGCCCGGTGGGGAAGGGGGAACCGACCTTTATGTCAGCCAGTATGCAGACGGAGGTTGGGGAGCACCGAAAAACCTGGGGGATAAAATCAATACAGAGGGCAATGAAATGTTTCCATTCGTCACCCAGGATAGTATCCTGTATTTTTCTTCCGATGGTAAAGGAGGACTGGGTGGTTTAGATATTTACCGTGCCTACCTTCATTCAGAGCGAACCATTGAAAATCTTGGATCGCCGATAAATTCCGGAAAAGATGATTTTGCTTTTGTTTTGCACGGGGAAGGAAACTGGGGCTATTTCTCATCAAACCGCCCCGGAGGCATGGGCGATGACGATCTGTACCACTTCTCGGTTAAACCATCGGAACCTGAGCCTGAAGTAATCGCTGAGGATACCGTCATTGTCGAAGAAAAGGAGCCGGAGAAAGTTTATACGATCCAGATACTGGCCCTGTTAAATCCCATCACTGTCCATAAAAGCTTTCTTCAGGACCTCCGGGATGTACTCAAACATGATGGCAAGGATGGCCTCCACCGGTACACCTATGGGGAGTACACCGGACTACAGGATGCTTTAGAAAAACTCGAAGAAATTAGAAGTAAAGGTTATGGTGATGCATTCCTGAGACTTGTGGAGCGATACAGCGAGCTCTCCGAAGGACCGGGCAGAGATGTGGATGAACTTTACATCACAGAAAAACGGGACAATCATGTATTCTGATGGGTTTATTTCAAAGTATCTTGCGCCAGCGTGCGTTGGTGTATGCCACCAATAGCAGGGAAGCACGAGCGTCTATGGCTGTTGCACAACGTTTTCGATAAAATTCTTTGTGTCTTGGTGCCTTTGTGGTTAACCATTTTTCACCACGAAGGCACCAAGACACAAAGAGCCACAGCGATTTTCACCGAAAGATACGGGCATTTTCTTAAGTTGTGCAACACACCCAGATACTCACGCTATAGGGTGTGAGGTGATCTGAATTTGAGGTTCGATCCCACCAATCGCGGGCACTTAGTGAAAAAAAATCGATTAAAGCCTTCTCAATGCCTACCAGTATATAAAATGATCCTTTCACCGGATCAAGTTCATTTTAAACCGGCAAATTTGCCCCTTAAACATTTTTGAAAGGTTTTGAATTAATTATGTATTCATTTGCGAAAGAAATAATTGTTAATTATATTCGTATATGAATACAAAATACGTATTATGAAAGGATCATATTTGGGGGAATTTCAGGAGATTGTCTTATTAGCCATCGTGGTATTGGATAAAAAAGCCTATGGAGTCTCCATTCAGGAGGAAATTGCCAATCGTATTGGCAGAAGTATCAGTAGAGGTGCGTTACATAGTGCTTTATCACGACTCGAGAAAAAAGGGTTTTTAAAATCCGGCATGGGCGGAGCTACTGCAGAAAGGGGAGGGCGTCAAAAAAGATTTTATGAATTAACCAAGGCAGGAAGGGAAGCACTACACAATGCAGAACAGTTGCGCATACAATTTTATAAGGCCATCCCAGGACGGTTGCCAAACATTTCCAATGCATGAAAACTCAGGACAAAATTCCGGCCTTTTATGCCAGACTCTTCAAATGGTGCTGCAAGGAGCACCTTTATGAAGAATTGCAGGGTGATCTGGAAGAAACTTTTCATAAAAATTTTAGAACACATGGACTGAAGTATGCCCGTAAGAAATACAGGTACGAGATTTTAAAATTGCTGAGACCTTCTGTTATCAAAAATTTCAGTGGAATTAATAAAACAAATCATATTACTATGATCAAGAGTAATTTTCAAACCGGATGGAGGCATTTGGTAAAAAATAAGGTTTACTCCTTTCTTAATATTGGTGGACTTGGGGTAGGCATGGCCGTTACTATTTTAATCGGTTTATGGGTGTATGATGAATTGTCCTGGGACAAATTTCACAGCAACATCGACAGATTGTACCGGGTCTATATTAACCGTGCCGGTGACAACGGTATCTTTACTCAAAATGTTGTTCCCCTGGCCCTCTGGGAGGAACTAAAAACGACACCGGGCATCAGGTATGTGAGCCCAACCGACGATATTCAAGGCAGTGTTGTACTTTCATACGAGGATGTAAGACTGGAAAGGTCGTTTCATTACGCAAGTGAAGATTTTCTGCGAATGTTTGATTTCACGTTGGTGAAGGGGGCGTTCGATGAGCAATTTAATAATCCATCCGGTATTGTATTGACTGAGTCGACGGCTGCTGCTTTGTTCGGTAAGGAAGATCCGTTAGGCAAAGTACTTCGTATGGATAACCGTGCCGATCTTATTGTTTCAGGCGTGGTAAAAGATCCACCCGACAATTCAACGTTGCAGTTTGAGTGCCTGATACCATTTCAGGTGATGATGAGGCTTTATCCGGAGATGCAGGAAGCGCTTACAAAATGGAATAACAGCTCATGGCTTATGTACATTCAGTTAGAAAAAGAGGTAGATGCCTTGGCGCTCGAAAACCGGATCCGGGATATCATCAAAAGGCATCTTACCGATTCTGATAATGAGTTGCTGTTGTTTCCGTTAAAAGATTCCCATTTACATTCAGAATTTCGTGACGGCAAAAGTGTGGGGGGAGCCATTGTGTATGTTAGGATTTTTTCGATCATCGCGCTGCTGATTCTCGGGTTGGCATGTATTAATTTTATTAATCTATCTACCGCAAGGCTTGAGAAACGGGCAAAAGAAGTAGGTATCCGCAAAGTAGTCGGGTCGAGCAGAAGGCAACTTGTTTTCCAGTTTCTCAGTGAAACGGTGTTAATGACCGTCCTTTCGCTGGGGCTGGCTTTTGGAATGGTTCAGGCGTCACTGCCCTTTTACAATTCGCTGGTGGGTAGGGAGTTATCTATCGATTATGCAGATCCTTTCTTGTGGTTCATGGCCCTGGCATTCATTTTAGTGACAGGGCTTATATCCGGAAGTTATCCGGCGCTTTTTCTTTCCTCACTCAAACCGATCGGTGTTTTAAAAGGACGGGTTGGCCGCCAAAAGCAGGGCAACCTTCCCCGTAAAGTTTTGGTAACGACCCAATTCTTTTTCTCCATCGGACTTATCATCGGCACTATAGTGATTTACAATCAGATCCATCATATCAAGGATCGCGATTTTGGATACAATATGAATAATCTCCTCATGGTGCCGGTTACAGGTGATATTCAAAAAAACTATGGACCTATCAAAAGGGAACTGATTGATCAGTCACTTGCAACCGCTGTCAGTAAATCTTCAAGCCCGTTAACCCGGATTAGCGCATGGAGCAAACCTGAATGGGCGGGACAAACCGAGGAACAGCAAGTTTTTTTTGGGATCATTAGCATTAACCATGATTATATAACCACTTTGGGCGCCAATATGATTCAGGGAAGGGATTTTAATACAGCTTTTAATGATAGCGCTTCGGTTATTTTAAACAGGTCGGCTTTAGATTTTATGGGATTGGAAGATCCCCTAGGCAGCCAGATAAAATTAGGGGGTATAGATTACACGGTTATAGGTGTCATTGATGATGTTATTATGGGTTTACCTTACCAACCGGCAGCCCGGACACTTTTCTTATTTGTTGCGGATTGGATGAATTTTATGCTGATCCGGATTCCGGACAATACAGGTGTCAGGCCCGTCATGGAAGGTATCGAGGAAGTTTTTGAAAAGTATAACCCTGAATTTCCATTTTCATATTCATTTGTTGACCAGGATTTTAACAGAAAATACGCAACCGTTGAGCTCATAGGAAAGCTTGCCAATCTTTTTGCTATACTAGCCATAGCCATTTCATGCCTGGGGCTCTTCGGTCTGACCGCATTTACCGCTGAGAGACGTACCAGGGAAGTAAGTATCCGCAGGGTATTCGGAGCTTCCGTAATGAGTATTCTTTCCCTCTTTTCCAGTGACTTTATCAGGCTGATATTCATTGCTTTTTTCCTTTCCGCACCTGTTACCTGGTGGCTTTTGTACCAGTGGTTGCAGGATTATTCCTACCGTGTGACCATAGAAATATGGATGATCCTCAGTGGAGGAATTTTGACGCTTTTGCTCACCTGTATAATCGTGAGTATTCAGGTATTCAGGGCTGCCGCCACAAATCCCTCGCAAAGCTTAAGAAGTGAGTAGGGGTGGTGAATAAAAAAAACATTTCGTACATTGTAGTCTTAGCTGAAAAAACAAAAGATTACAAAAACATGAAGAAACGAAAAACAGGGCAATCAACCACATCCCGCAGATCTTTTATTAAAAACGGAGCTATTGCCTCCTCCTTTTTTATTGTACCCAGACATGTGCTGGGAGGCGGAGGGTTTCTGGCACCAAGTGATCAGTTAAACCTGGCGGCCATTGGGGTAGGAGGAAAAGGAACCAGCGATATTCTGAATGCATCTGTCGACAAACGTGAAAGAGTAGTGGCACTATGCGATGTAGATTTCTCTGGTTCTGCTACACGGTCTGTCAAGAACTTCCCCAAGGCCAAACAGTATCCTGATTACAGGGTGATGCTGGACAAAGAGAAGGACATTGACGCTGTTACAATTTCTACACCTGATCATGTTCATGGGCCCGCCGCTGCTTTTGCTATGGAAAGGGGAAAACATGTGTATGTCCAAAAGCCATTGACCCACAACATCAGAGAGGCCAGAATGCTTACCGAAATGGCAAGAAAAAACAAAATTGTCAGCCAGATGGGCAACCAGGGAGCTTCCAATCCGCTTCTGAATAAGGTCCGGAAATGGGTGGATTCGGGTGTGCTGGGAAAAATATCGAAAGTTCAGGTTTGGACCAACCGCCCGGTCTGGCCACAAGGTTTTGCCATGCCCAGGCCGGATGAGCGTCTGAAACCCAAAGATTTGCACTGGGATTTATGGCTGGGGCCTGCCGAAAAAAGACCCTTTACACCTAACTTACACCCGTTTAACTGGAGAGGATGGTGGGACTTCGGAACAGGCGCGCTCGGCGACGTGGGTTGCCATCTGATCGATATCCCTTTCAGGACTTTGGGGTTGAAATACCCTACTGATGCCGAGTGCAGTGTGGCTTCTGTTTATTCCCGGATGTGGACACCCGATTATCATCCGGAAGGATGCCCACCGGCTTCCTTTATCACCCTGCACTTTGCCGCTACGGATAAAAGCAAATCCCCCATTGAGATGACCTGGAGCGATGGAGGTATCAGGCCATCACATCCTGAAATCATCCCCGCCAACAGTGATATAGGTGGAAGTGGCAGTAACAATGGCGTGTTAATCATGGGCGATAAGGGGCTCATTTCTACAAACATCAATGATAGTTCACCCCTGATGCCAAAACTTTACCTTAACGACGGAACCACCGAATTTGGCCCTGAGGCAGAGCCCCAAGATGAGCCCGAATATGGTCACCACCGCAAATGGGTGGATGCTTGCAAAGCTGGCTTTGACAGTAAAGAACACCATGCGTTAACTTCATCTTTCGATTACGCCGGCCCCATGACCGAAACTGTTTTAATGGGAAATCTGGCCATCCGCAGCTACATGTTGAGACGGGAAAACAGCCAGGGAAAAATGGAGTTTTATGCCCGGAAAAAGCTGTTATGGGATGGAGAAAACATGAAAATCACCAACCTGGAAGCTGCGAATCAATTCGTAGGAAGGGCCTACAGAAAAGGCTGGGAAGTTTGAGTGTGAGTTTGGGTGTGGGTGTGAGGGAGCTTATTGGTTTGGAGGAATGAGATGGGTGGAAGGGGTAAAGGAAGTTACTCATTTACATATAAAAGAAGATATTGTCTTATAAGTGTTGTCGTAGAACTTTTAACCAAATTTTGTTTGGATTAACATTGGTTGGCTTTCTTCTTGAGGGTAGTAGGGAGAATTTTTGGTTGTTGATCCGGATAAAATTTGGCTAAAAGTCGAAATATGACATTTATTGGACAGCTTTGTGTTAACAAACGCCGGGCCGGGTCAGAGGAAATGTGGTTTAAGCGGCATCGATTGCGCTTATGAGACAGCCTCGACATAAATTGTGTGAATTGTTATCGACTATTTAAAAAGTTTCCTTTCAACGCCTCCGGGCGCAGTGAAGTTTTCATAATATCTGCCTTTGACTAAAAATACAATTCGGAAAGTATGTGTTCAGGAGCCTGTATCCGATTTTTAGTTTTTTATATAACCTCCATACTATGGATTGGAGGATGTTCGGATGTCAACAAAAATTTTGTAAAACCCGGTATCATTTCAAAAAAGAAATTGAATCGAACCTACAATAGGGAAGTAGTATTAAAAGATTCGATATTGTTTTACTTCGATGATGCAAAAAGGGAGCTGGCTGCCATTCACATCAGAGATACGGATTCTGTATTGTGGACAAAGAAGATCGGCTATAGTAATAGCATTTTAGGTAACGCGAATAATTTGTTTGTTTTTGAATTCGATACTGTAGCAAGTCTGCGAGATGATACATTAAGAACCAGGTTTTTCATGCTCGATCATGAAAATGGCGCGGAGTTATTCGAACGAGACTTTACAAGTTTGAGAAAAAAAGCCGTCGATGGTTTTAGTAGTGGCAAAGGATTATTTAGAATCTTATGGCATGACTCATGTTTGTATTTTTCCACGTCAGATGGTTTTATTAAATCTTTTGACTATCAAAAAAACAAAATTAACTGGGAGGTTAAAATTGATTCTTACTTATCCAGCGATATAAAGGTGAATAATAACAACTTATTTGCGCTTACCAATAATTGTAACCTTTATTCCATTCATATTCATCATGGTGTGCTTAACTGGATGAAGGATATTGATCATTTGTCTGTGGCAAATTCCCTGATAGTAGACAAAGGTTTTATATATTTTAGTAATCAAAAAGGAACTGTTTATTGCTTAGACGCTTTTACTGCCCATACTGTATGGAAAAAGGATTATGATATAAAAACGCTTTTAGCTTTCGATGATAAGTTAATAGCAGGATCGGGTGAAACCTTTAATTTAATAAACAAATCAAATGGTGATATATTGGAGGGCGCAGGTCTTATGCCAGGTTTTTTACAATACTGGGAATTAAACGGGTGGTTTATTACAAGGGACAGACATAGTCTTAATTTTTATGAAAAACCTCATTTGAATTATAAATATTCGATAAAATGCAGTGCCTACGGAGGGGTTATTGTAAAAGACGATCTATTGGTTTATCCATATGACTATTCGGTGATTATCGCACAATTATAGAATGATCTTAGTTTGTCAGCGTCCACAGTTCCGGGAATATAAAACCGGTGCCTTTTTAAGCCTTTCCTTTCTATAGCTACATTTCTTTCACTAAATCTTTTTCCTGCCAACGTATTTCTTCGAACAGCATTTCTTAAAAGCCCATGAGGCTTCCGGAGAGTGCGGTAGGTAACAGTCCCCTTTCGGTAGACCGGGAACAGCGGGTTTCCGGAGAAAGCTACACTTGGGGTTCAATAAAACTTCTCAAAATACTCCGAAGGCAGTTTCCCAAACCTTTTCTTAAATGCTTGTGTAAAGTGCGATAAGTTGCTCATGCCCAGTTCATGAGCAATCTCACTAATGCTGGACCGTTCGTTGTATTCAATCTTACGTTTTGCCAGTTGCAGGCGAATTTCCCTGATGTAAGCAGCCGGGGTTTGTCCGGTTACCGTTTTTATTTTACGCCTTACGCTGGTTTCACTTATAGCAAAATGATAAGCCAAATCCAGAACACTCAGCTTTTGGTTTTGAATATTTTGAATAATATAAGTATCCAGATTTTTTTTAAACTGTGCCATTTCGGAAAGAGGAAACCCGTCGACAGAGATGGTTGTACTTTTATTTTTGCTCCGCGAATTTTTTAATGAAATATTGATTCGCAACTTAAGCTCTTGCATATCAAATGGCTTAATGATGTAATCGTCTACACCAAGGTTCAATATATCTACCTTGTCACGCTGAAGCGTGCGGGCTGAAAGGAAAATCACTGGAATCATAGAGAATACTTCATCTTGCTTCAGTTTTTGTATAAATACCGCACCATCCATCACAGGCATCATGTAGTCAGTAAGAATGAGGTCCGGCCGGGGAATAGACTTTAGCAGGTCCAAAGCTTCCAGACCATTGGCCGCTTCAAATATATTGTACTCCGTCATCTGATGGTCCAGGTACTGTCTCATATCATGGTTATCTTCTACGAGCAATAACGTTGATTTGGAGGGATCTATCGACTTGAGTGAATTGATGGCCTGTGATGTGGCATCTTTTTCCAGTGCTCCGTTCTCGTAAATCACCTTAAAAAAAGTTAGCTCAAACACCGATCCTTTTCCAATTTCGCTTTTTACCTGTACCTGGCCTCCATGCATTTCCATGAATTCTTTTACAATAGACAAACCAAGTCCGGTTCCGCCGGCAGAACTATCGGGATCTACCTGATAGTAGCGGTCAAATATCTTATCGATGTCGCTCCGGGAGATCCCAATTCCTGAGTCCTCTACAGCAATGATAACGGTCTGCTCATATTCCTTTACTTTTACCTGAATGTCCTTTTGAGGCTGGCTATATTTTATGGCATTTGACAACAGGTTGATAATGATCTTTTCAAACATTACCTGGTCTATGTGTACTGATACTTTATCAGAGGGATACTCGAAAGAGATGGTCTGCTCCTTTTCATCGGCATATTTTTTAAAAGATTCAATAATGCCTGACAAAATAGGAACAACTTCCCGTTTTTCCTTCAAGACACGCATCGTTCCATGATTAAGTTTGGATAGATCCAGTATTTCATTGACCAGTTGTAGCAGATATGTGCCATTTCTCATGGACATACTCAGTTCCTGTTTCAGATTCCCGGGAAGTTTTTCATGCGTGAGTATATCTTTCAAGGGCCCCAAAAGCAGGGTAAGTGGTGTTCTAAGTTCATGGGAGATATTGTTGAAAAAAGTAGTTTTAGACCTTTCAATTGCTTTCAGTTCTTCTTTTTCCTTTTGAAGTCGGGCTACCTCCGCTTCCTTTATTATCATCCTGGTTTTATTATTAAAAAAATCCTTCACCAGGTCAATGACAAAAATCACATCGCGCAAAACAAAACTGAGATACATGATACTAACTGTAAAAAAATTATGTGGAAGGATATCTTTTAAGGCCATGATTGTCACAATGGCCATCAAAAAATTATTCCCATGCGCAAGCAGAAATATGCGTACTCTGTGAGCATACTTTTTGTAAGACTTAATTAAACCGATCGCAATGCTTATGGTTACTATGAAAAAATAGATCTGGACAATACGGCCAAGGTAGAAATAGTCGGTATAGATATAGAGAGGAATGACGATAAGAATATAGGGGGAAACCATCATCTTATGCCAAAAATTAGCATGTGTCCACAACTTCAGGTAATATGCGCCGAAAGCCGAAAAGCTATAAATCATGACTACCATGGAGGAAAATTCCAAAATGGAAAGGGTTAATGCACTTAAGCCCAGCAACTCATCAAAAACCTGAAAGTGAATAATCGAAACAGATGTGCTTGCCAGGATTAGCAATGTGTAAAAAATATATTCCCAGGATCTGTTGAGATAGGTCATGTACAAAAAGATCAGGCACAGAAGTATTTCCATACCGGTAATCAGCACAAACAAAAACTGGATCCGGGTATAGCGCTTTTCAAACCTTGACCGGGAGAGGTACTCCAGGTCGGTCAAAGAGCGGCTAACCAGGGAATTAGGTCGATAACAGGTCAATTTTATGTAGCGTATTGCACTATCATCAAAATGGAGTGGAAGGGCGTTTTTGTAAAAGCCTTTGGCAATGGATCTGTCCTGGAATTCAACCATTTTACCGGTTATGGAAACGGGCTTGTTGTCTTTCAGGCTTTTGAAAGATTCTACCTTGTCGAAGAAAAGAGATAATAACAATACGCCCTGCCGCATGGAATCACCCATTTCATGGCTTGGTTCCTGGTAAGTCAACCTCAGCCAATGCACAGGAGTTGTATTATCCATAGTACCAAATTCCTCCAGCGTCTCCCACTTCACGCTTTCCGGAGGGTCTTCCAATGGAATGTCTCCCTTATGAATATCAATAGAAAGGACACTGACAGATGCGTTATTCTGTGCAAGCAGGAGGGTACTTATGAAAAGAAATGAGACGGTCAAAACCTGCGTCATTGAGAACTATTCTTTTTCCCGCACAAGGTATAATGAACTGTGCAAAATGCAAAGTCGGGTGGGCAATTGGTTGGTTTTCGATAAAAATCGACAGGAATTCAACATCATAGATGCTGCACCTTTGCAGCCGGTTACATCATTTTATCATCAGGCAGGGCCGCGTCGAGCATCAACGGGATTATTGCGCTTCTTACCAAAAAATGATGAGAACTGCTTGCACAAACTGGAATTAGACTGGCTCGAATGATCAGTTTGACCTCATTGTTAACAAAATAGTAATTTAAAATGTTAAAAAACACTATTCAACGAGCATTTCAGCACACAATTATACTTGCTTTTTTAGGGATAAGTACTCATATCCCCTTAAATGCTCAATGGAGACAACTAGGGGGAGATATCGATGGGGAAGCAGCGAATGATTTATCGGGCTCTTCTGTAAGTTTTAGTTCAGATGGTTCTACCCTTGCTATTGGAGCAGAAGGGAATAGCGACAATGGCAACAGTGCCGGTCATGTACGGGTGTATCAATGGGGCGGCAGTGGATGGGTACAAAAAGGAGGGGATATTGATGGAGAAGCCGCGGGTGATCGGTCAGGCTCTTCCGTAAGTTTGAATTCAGATGGTTCCACAATTGCCATTGGAGCAGTAGAGAATGACGGTAACGGCGGAAATGCCGGCCACGTACGGGTGTATCAATGGAATGGTAGTGCCTGGATTCAACAAGGCGCAGATATCGATGGAGAAGCGGCGAATGATCGATCAGGCATTGCTGTAAGTTTGAGTTCCGATGGCTCCACGGTGGCCATTGGGGCACTGTGGAATAGTAACAAGGCCGGTCATGTGCGGGTATATCAATGGAATGGCAGCGCCTGGGTTCAACAAGGGGCAGATATCGATGGAGAGGCAGCGGATGACCGGTCAGGCGTTGCTGTAAGTTTGAGTTCCAATGGCTCCATTGTAGCCATTGGAGCAGTATGGAATGGCCTATTTACCGGTCATGTGCGGGTGTATGAATGGGACGGTGGCGCATGGGTTCAACGAGGTGCGGATATCAATGGAGAAAAAGGAGGTGATACGTCAGGTTCTGGTTTAAGTTTGAGTTCCGATGGCTCTACGGTGGCCATTGGGGCAGTGGAGAATGACGGTAACGGTGAAAATGCCGGCCATATACGTGTGTATCAATGGAATGGCAGTGCCTGGGCTCGAAAAGGCGCAGATATCGATGGAGAAGCGGCGGGTGACCAGTCAGGCATTGCTGTAAGTTTGAGTTCCGATGGCTCCATGGTGGCCATTGGGGCCAACTTGAATGACGGTAACGGCAACAATGCCGGTCATGTACGGGTATATCAATGGAACGGCAGTGCCTGGGTTCAACAAGGGGCAGATATCGATGGAGAAGCGGAGGATGATCAATCAGGTCGTACTATAAGTTTGAGTTCCGATGGCTCCATGGTGGCCATTGGAGCTAATTTGAATAACGGTAACGGCAACGCTGCCGGCCATGTGAGGGTATATACTACCAACCCTGTGCTACCCACCGTTACCACCGTAGCTGCTGCATCCATTACAACGACATCAGCCACTTTAGGAGGTAATGTTACCGCAGATGGTGGCGCAGCAATAGTCGAAAGAGGAATAGTGTATGCCATAACAAGTGCTAATAACAACCCGGAAATCGGTGGTTCGGGCGTAACTAAAGTGGCTGACGCAAGTGCCACAACAGGAATATTCGGTGAGTCAATTACCGGCTTAACAACAGGTATACAATATTCTTTTAAGGCCTATGCTACTAATTCCGTAGGCACAGGCTATGGTGTGGTACAATCTTTTGTTACTCCCTCACCAACCGTTACCTTGTCCCAATCCACCACAACAGTGGCAGAAGCTTCAGGTACCAATACCCTCACTGCTACGTTGTCGTCAGCCAGTAGTAAGAATGTCACCGTCATGCTCGGTGTGAAAGCGGGCAGCACTGCCACCCTTACCGATGACTTCACTCTATCAGCAAACAGTATTGTCATCAATGCCGGAGACCTGACGGGAACGGCTACATTGACCGCGGTACAGGACACGCAGGATGAAGCGCCTGAAACCATCACCATAGAAGTCACCTCAGTAATCAATGGCTCAGAAACGGGGACCCAGGAAGTAACCAGTAATATCACAGATGATGACGATCCACCAACCGTTACCCTAACGGTTGGTTCTACCTCAATTTTAGAGGCTGCGGGAACATCCGGTATAACAGCGACGCTCTCAGCGGTTTCAGGACGAGATGTAACGGTCACGCTTGACTATACAGGTACTGCCACTAATGGGACCGACTATAACAACTCGGCCAGTACCGGCATCACGATCACTGCTGGCAGCTTGTCGGCCAATGCTATTACCGGCATAACCGCCATCGATGACATGGTCCCGGAAGCAAGTGAGACCATTATCATCGATATTATCGGGGTAACCAATGGTTCGGAGAATGGGACTCAACAGCAAACGGTTACCATCACCGATGATGATATCCCGTCGGTACAGTTCAATACGACCGCTTCCAACGGTGCAGAATCAGTAAACACGGCCAATTTGCAAGTAGATCTTTCAGTAGCCAGTACACTCACTGTAACAGTAGACTACACTGTTTCGGGCACCGCGATGGCTGGCACGGACTACATGTTGGCAGCGGGTACATTGACCCTCAACCCGGGAGAAGTGAATAAAAACATCACAATAGCCGGTATCGTTGATGATGCCATTTTAGAAACCGATGAAATCGTGGTTGTTACTTTGTCATCTCCCGCTAATGCAATTTTAGGCACGAATATAGCTCATACCTACACAATTAATAACAATGACAATGCCTCGGTCAGTATAGCCGATATCAGCGGGAATGAGAACGATGGGGCTATCACAGTAACTGCGGTTTTGGACAATGCGGTTCAGGGCGGCTTTACGGTGGATGTGAATACGACTGACGGCACGGCCACCACGGCCGATGGCGATTATACGTCCGTTACCGGTCAGACTTTAACTTTTACCGGAGCTGCCGGTGAGACCCAAACCTTTACGGTGACGCCAACCGGTGACAGTAAATTAGAAACAGATGAGAATTTGACGGTTAGTCAATCCAATCTTTCGGGTACAACTTTAGGTGTAATAATTACTGATGGCGCAACGATCACCATAGCCAACGATGACAATGCCTCGGTCACCCTAGCCGATATCAGCGGGAATGAGAACGATGGTGCGATCACGGTAACTGCGGTTTTGGACAATGCGGTTCAGGGCGGCTTTACGGTGGATGTGCGTACGGCAGATGGTACTGCCACCACAGCCGATGGCGATTATACGGCCGTTACCGGCCAGACTTTAACTTTTACCGGAGCTGCCGGTGAGATACAAACATTTGTAGTAAGCCCTATGGCTGATGATAAAGTGGAAACAGATGAAATCCTGTCAGTAAGCCTGTCATCTTTAGGAGCCACAGCACTTGTGATAGATATAAGTGACGGTGCTTCAGTGACGATCACCAATGATGATCATATTCCCGTAGTTACTGCGGGCCAGTCTTTTGATATTCCGGAAAACCTAACAAATGCTTCTTCTGTCGGCACTGTAATAGCAACCGATGCTGATGCGGGCACTACTTTTCAGCGTTGGATGATCATTAGTGGAAATGATGATATGGATAATGATATGATCGCACCGTTTACCATCAATGCAAGTACCGGGCAAATAACAGTAAGTGATTCCGGAGACCTGGATTTTGAAAGGGGGACAACAGGTTTTACCTTATCTGTCACAGCAAGTGATGGCGTGAATACAAGTGTTGCCGAAACAGTATTAATCAATGTCAATGATGTCAACGATGTTATACCTGTGATCACTGTTGGTCAAAACTTTGTTATTGACGAGAATCTGGCGAATACAACAAGTGTTGGAATCGTGGCGGCAACCGATGGGGATGTTACTGCAACGACATTTAACAACTGGCTTATTACTTCAGGGAATGATCAGGGCGTATTTGCCATCAATGCCTCAACCGGAGAAATCACGATCGCTGACAACAGCAACCTTGACAGAGAGAATAGTGCAGGCTTCACTTTAACATTGACAGTCGGTGATGGCATGAATGCGAGTGTCGGAGAAACTGTTATAGTCAATGTGAATGATGTCAATGATGTTAGTCCGGTAATTGCCGTTTCACAAAGTTTTGAAGTAAATGAGAATGCTGAGAATGGAACCGTTCTAGGAACCATGGTAGCCACAGATGGGGATGTTACAGCAACCATTTTCGGTAACTGGACCATTGTAAGCGGAAATGAAGACAACATCTTCGGAATTGATACAGGAAGCGGCCAATTAAGTGTGATTGATCATACATTACTGAATTTCGAAGCTACTGCAAGCTATACTTTAGGGATTACAGTGAGTGATGGGATTAATACCAGTTGGGTTGAAAATGTATTGATCAACGTAACGGATGCTAATGAACGCCCCTCGATTTCAGGATTGACAAACACTACTTTTGACGAAGATACTCAGGGAGCAATCAATTTCACCGTGGCCGATCCTGATACTGATTTAGCTGACTTACAATTCAGTTTTATTACTGACAACAACACTGTATTTGATATTTCAGGAATAACTGTTGGTGGAAATGGATCGAACCGAATACTTACCCTGACACCGAAAACGAATCAATTCGGAGTGACAATACTTGATGTAAAGGTTTCCGATGGGGTACTTAGTTCTACTGAACAAATCACTATTACTGTCAACGCAGTGAATGATGTACCAACTGCCTTGAGTTTGTCAAATCAAAGCATTGGAGAAGATGTGGCAGTAGGCTTTGAAGCCGGAACATTAACCACAACAGATGCAGATGTTGGAGATACACATACTTATAGTCTGGTAAGCGGATCAGGAGATACCGACAATGAAGCTTTTACTATTTCCGGCGATGCTTTATTGACCAATACCACGCTTGATTTTGAGGATGGAGCAACCAGAACCATAAGGTTGCGTGCAACAGATGCCTCAGGTGATTTCATAGAACAAAGTTTTGTGATCACCCTGGAGGCAAATCCGGCGCTCGAACTGGTGATCAAAACCGCCTTTACACCGAATGGGGACGGGGTAAACGACACATGGATCATCGATAACATCAGGCTTCATCCCAATGCCAGAGTTTCCATCCTCAACAGGGAAGGGAGTGAAGTATTCAGTTCGGTAGGCTACAAAGAACCCTGGAATGGCACTTATAAAGGCAAAGACTTGCCGCAAGATACCTATTACTATATCATAGACCTTAATGGTAATCGCAAGTATAAGGGCTTTGTAACAATATTGAAATAAAGAAAACAAGAAAGAAATTACAGATAGGAAATAATAAGTAATGATGAGAAAACTATATCTTTTTGTATTTGCTCTGCTCGCTGGCATCACCCATTCCCATGGTCAGGGAAGGGCTTTGCTTGGGCAATACTTTCAAAATCTGCCGGCATTTAGCCCTGCCTTTACCGGGGCCAATGATTACCTGGATATTCGAACGGGATTCAGAAAGCAGTGGGCCGGCTTTGACAACGCGCCCAATACGATTTTTTTGAGTGCTTACAGTCCGATCAGACAGAAGCGTAACCCCTACCAACGGAATTCATTGAGAGGCAGTTCAAATGGACAATATTACAAAGACGGCATCCAAAAATCAGGCGTAAAGCTAGGAGTTGGCGGTTATGTTTTGATGGATGAAAAAGGACCATTTACCGAATTGGAAATTATGCCAAGTTTGGCGGTACATGTCCCCATGACGAAGCATACCTTTCTGAGCATGGGTTTTTCGGGTGGTTTGCTGAATAACAGCATTGACTTGGATGAGATTACGGTGGTCGATGAGATCAATGATGCCACCTACCTTTCTTATGTAAACAACGGGGCGTCCAACTCATATTTCAATCTGAATTTTAGTTTAGGTATTTATTCAACCAGGTACTATTTCAGTTACGGTATAATGCAGGTGAGCAGAACACTCCTTTCCGGCAACGAACAGGTCAACAGTGATGGAGCGGGCACAAGACATCACCTTCTGGGTGGTTATCGCTTTTTTGCAGGGAAAAAATGGGAGCTGATCCCGAATACTTTCCTGAGAATACAAGGCAACCAACCCTTCTTTTTTGAGGCAGGTTTGAGGGCCAGGTACAATGAAAACCTATGGATCGGTGCATCTTACAGAAATGATCGAACTATTGTATGGATGTTAGGGCTTTCTTTCAATGATAAGATCAACTTTGGCTATGCTTATGAATATAAAAACTCCGACTTTGATCATTTCAATGGGGGAAGTCATGAAATTACCTTAGGCCTAAGATTGTTTAACTATGGGAGCTATACGCCAATTTGGTAAGATGATGAGATATATCATACTAAAGGCCGTAATGCTTATGTCGGGGCATTTATCACTAGAGGCCCAAAGGCTTGAGTTTACACAGACCACTAAGCTTGACAGTACGGTAAACACACAAGCAGAAGAAATCAACCCAAAAATCACTAAGGACGGTAAACGGTTATACTTCACCCGGGCCTTTTACAAGAAAAATATAGGAGGTCAGTATGCCGGACAAGACATCTGGTACAGTGAACGATCAGGGCAGCAATGGACCAAGGCGAAGAACCTGAAAGCGCTCAATGATAGGGATAACAATGCCGTCTTAGGATTGAACAAAGAGGCGGATAAACTGTACCTGATCAATAATTATACCTCACCGGCGAGAAGGGAGTTAGGGTTAGTAGTCGTAAACAAAGGAGAGGGCAAGAAGCAATGGCGGGAAAAGAAAGAACTACCGGTCAGGGTTCAGGTGCCTGATGATCATTATGGTTTTTACCTAACACCAGATGAACAGGTGTTGATCATCAGCATGATGGGAGAAGAATCATTGGGACAAGAAGATTTATACGTAACCATTAATAAAGCAGGCGAGTGGAGCAAGCCTGAACATTTGGGGGCCATCGTTAACTCAGCAGGTTATGAGATTTCACCATTTTTATCATCAGATAAGCAGACATTGTATTTCTCCAGCACCGGCTTTGAAGGATTTGGCGATGCAGATATTTTCTCTGCAAAGAGACTGGATGATAGTTGGACCAATTGGAGTAGTCCGAAGAACCTGGGAGAAAAGATCAACTCTGCCTACTTCGATGCTTACTTTATTATAGGAGATGATGGAACAGCTTACTTCAGCAGCAACAGAGGCGGGGGTATGTGTGATATCTTTCAATCAAAGATCAGAACAATTGAAGAGCAGGAAAAAGAAGCCGGGAAAAAAGAAATGATTGCGAATCAAGTGGTTGAAAGGAAAGAACCGGAAGCTGTTACGGAGGCTATTGAGACCCCGGGCCCCAAGCCACTGCCAGTTCAACAAATTGTATATTTTGATTTTGGTAGTGATGTACTAACCACTGAGTCCAAAAATACACTAACGGAAGTTTTGAAAATAATCAGCAGCAGAATGGATCTTATAGTGGAATTGCATGGTCATACCGATGAACGCGGCAATGAAAGTTTTAACTATGACTTGTCCAGAAGAAGGTCTGAAGCTGTAAAAAAATACCTGTCTGAAAATCAATCAGCTATTTCAAAGCTGAAAATATTCTATTATGGGGAAACAAAACCGACAGCCAGTGGGGCCGAAGCCGATGATCACCATCACCATCGACTGAATAGAAGAGTGGAAATAATCTATCAGCAACTTAACTGAATTGCAGGCAAACCATGAATTAATCATACATGGTTTTGCTGGCTTTTCGCTTTAAGCCTTTTCAAGCTTCAAAAATCCTTTTCGATATAACCCTAATTCAACTCCAGGGCTTAATACTTCATCGCGAGTTGAGGTTTATATTCATCATAATGCTCCCACGCTCTGTAAATATAGGCGGCCAGGACTCCGGCACTTCTTACGCCCGACTCAAAAGGAATCGGTGGGGTTTCATTCAGTTCCAAATGATCGCCGGTCACTTTCCCGTAGGTCACATAGGATACAATGAGCAACCGGCCATCGCACAAGACCGTGTATCCGTGAATCGCTTTGTCAGAGGTGCCGGTCTTGGCGTAAAACTGAGGAGTTTCAGGCAACAAATGGGTGATATGCGTCCCGGTGCCTCCCTTTAGCATGGTATGGTGGAGGGCCTCTTTGATGATTCTCGTGTTTTCCGGTGCATAGACCGGCTTTCGCCGTTGGTAGAGTTCTTGTTCCTTGGTGCGGAAGGGGTCATAGGCCTTTTCGAAGACCCTGAGTTCACGGTACCTGCCGTCGTTGAAAAGTGCCTGATAGGCCTGAGCGATACCGAAGAGGGTCATGTTGCGTGAACCCAATGGATAGTTTACCTCATGCTCTGATGATTTGTCGGGGTCATCGATCTGCAAAAATGCATCTTCACTGATACCCAGTGTGGCAAACTTGTTTTCCAATTGCTGGTACAAAGGCACAGGTTCGGTTACCTGGCGAACATTCACCATGGGTGCATTTAAGGATTTACTTAAAATTTCATTGATCCCGATCATACGTTTGGAATACCGGCGGCTGTAATTATTGGGGGTGAATTTTCCTTTGATTTTACCATCGTAGAGTTTCAATTCTTTGGAAGCCATGTTGTTTTCCAACAATTCCAGGATGATAAAAGGTTTGATGACACTGCCCATAGGATTGCCTCCTGCGAAAGTAGTAAGATCGGTGACTCCCTGACCTCCATGATGCCCCAGAACATTACCGGTGGTCACCTCGACGACCAGCGCCGCTGAGTACAGGTCGAAGTCCGATTGTTTTTGATATTGGCGAAAGTGTTGCTTAAAGCGGCGCACTCCTTTGACCATTCGCATCTGGTTTTTATGGTTGAGTGTAGTAACATAAGTATAGCCGGCATGCTCCTTATCAGGTAATTGTTTTTTTAAAAACTCCTTGGTAGTGGTAGCTATGTTGCCTAAAAGTGTATGATCACTGAATCGCAGTTCCTGTTGCTTAAGCAGTTTTAATTCCTTTGGTTCGATCAACCCTTGTTGTACCCATATATTGGCCTGATCCACTAAGACTTGTTTGATTTCGATGGCGTAATCTGCTGCTGCTGTGTAGTCGACAAAGCCATTTTGGGTTTTAAATTGGGAGCTGCGTTTTAAAGAAGCCACCAGGTACATCATTTCCAAGTGATTGAGCTCCGGCAGCGGCCTTTTAAAAGCGGTAAGCCCGGCCATCACCACCCCTTGCTGACCATTTCCTCCGATCATGCCTACCTTATTGAAATACTGGGTAGCAATTTCCTCTGCCGACAGTTGCAACGAGAGCTGGTAGGCGGAAAGCATTTCCGTGTATTTTCTCTGGAAGTCCTGCGGAAACCGTCCGGGAAAAGCCTCGTTTTTGATCAGTTGCATGTTTAGATTAGAACCTCCTCCGGTACCCGTTGCCATACGGTACAGTGAGGCGATGGATATCCCATGCCAATTTGACCATTTGGGCCACCAGCTTTGTTGCCGGCTAAAATCCCGGTCTTCCTGCAATATCAGACATCGCACCAGGAACTCCGGCAAGTTTCCGGAGCTTGCAGGGGCACAAATATTGCCATCATAGTCATAGCGGCCAATTAGCAATGGATAGTAATTCTTATCAATCACAGTATTCACATAGTGCTCATCGGCTGCATAATCATATTTTTTTGGAAAGATGCTAAAGAGGACAAAGGCTCCTGCCGCCAAAACTCCGATAGGTGTTACGGCCCGTCCAAGCCCCCTGGCAGTAGTGTGAAGATAGGCCAGCATGGTATTTTTCCTGATTGGAGGAAGCCGTCTGCCACGAATGAAAGTCCATAGTAGTGCCGTACCTAATCCCACTCCGTAGGTAACAACATGTAAAAAGCCAAAAAGAAGGGCAATAACAATCACAAAGAACAACAGGAAGATCCATAGTTTTGGCTTTAACACCAGGAGTACCAAGGTCAAACCTATCGATACCGGATATAGATTCTTTTGTCGCAACAATATCGGTTTGACATGCTGCATTGGCTGAACCAACGGGCTGTCGGCGTCAAAGAACATGATAGCGCCAAAGTAATTGTAGCCCTTGGCAATAAAACTCCGTACTACTTTATACAGCAAATAACAAGATACCAGGGCAAAGCCGATCACAAGCCAGTTGTTTTCCAGAAATTGTGTGCCGAGATACAGGGGGATACTTAATGCCATTCCTATTCCCAGCGTAAATATGACCGTTGCCAAAGGTTGAAAAACGACAATTTTTGCTATGGACCCCAGCCGGATGTATTGAGGTAGCGACGCGCGATATTGCTCGCTTCGGAGCAGGTGCAAATGAGAAACCGCCACAAAATAACAAACCAGGGCGAGCTTGGCCATCGACAAATAAATCAGGTGAACCACACCCGAGACCCGGGGCATGTGTTGGCTGTAAGAAAGGATTTCCAAAGCCATAAACAACACTACGGCAAAAAATCCAAAATACAATACATCGCCCTCATTGTAAGCAGGCTTCCCATACTTTGTATTTACCCAATGCATAAAAGATCGCAGACCACGGTAGATAACATAGCAGGTGGCCAACTGCAAGACAGACTGTCCTAACATGCCTGAGATAAAGTGCTTGAGCGTAAAGGGGTTCTGCACGGTACTGTTGACAGTAAATACACCTCTCATCATCCGGAAAAAAGAAATCAAGTCAGCCGAAAGCAGGTAAGCCAGCAACGCAGTGCCCACTTTATAAAAGATAAAACCCGCCACAGCCATGACCAGCACACCAAACCAGGTGGTGGTGTACTCCCCGAGGTCTACAAAATCACCCTGGCGCTGGCGGGAAAAGGTTTTACGGAAGATAAACTGTGAAAAATCACGAAGAATAAAACACATAGCGGCCAGTAATAAAAGCCAGCCAGCGATCGCAATAACCACTACCATGGGTGACTTTAATTTACATTAGAGAGATTATCCATAAACCGGACGTTCCGCAGCCGCATTTCGGCCAGCAAACCGGCCCAGAAGCTTTTTACTTCCCGTTGTCTGGCATTGACCTTTTCGTTTGCACTGTCTTTGCATACGATAATTATATTGGCATCCAACCCTTCTCTTTGCCGCACTTCAAATTCCTGCAGCACCATTGGATCAATCAGTTTCGGAACTACTTCTGCCAGGTTTTCATGGGCTGGAATATTCCGGTACATGTTCAGGTACCGGTTATTTTCAATCATGTCTGAAAAAATAATCAACGTGGTCTCTGACCCGATATTGGCGTGAGTTAAAGCCTTCACCATTACGTTGGCAATGCTGCTGCCCGAGGTGCTGCCTTTATCATCGGTAAGGGCTTTGAACGCAGTCAACTGAGCCCTCAGAAGGTTGACCAAAGGTGCCGGACTGGCTTGTTGTCTTTCTGTCTGATAGCTTTGACCCTTTCGTGTAATCGCAATGGTTTCAGAAGCGGTTTGCAACCCTTCTTTGGCACTAATAGGTATCAGGGTCAGGGTAAAACTTTCACAGGGGGAAATATCACCTAATCCGGTTTTTGCCATAAATGTGGGGAGGTTGGCATGAAGGTCTGATTCAATATCGGCAAATAATTGTTTATCAGTCACATCGATCAAAAGAATGGCTTCACGGGATTTAACACTTTCACATTCTGTCCATGCATTACATCCTGCGAGAAATACCAGGAAAGCCATCGGTATGAAAAGATTCATGAATCGCATCATGGGTTCGTCTTTATGGTAAATCAAAATAAGCTTTAATGTCCTGTCTGGTAGGCCAGCCGGGCTGTACCACCAAAGCCTTGACAGCATCATTCTTCAGCACGTTGAGGTATTCTGTCTGATAATGGTTCAGGTGCATTTCCAACTTTCGCAACAGTTGGTCGTTGTCCATCAATAAGCGGTCTTTTTCTTTTTTCAAAGCCATCATTTCGGTCTTCTTGACCTGTAGTTCATCGAGGATGCTTTGAAGCTGCCTGGTGTTGGGCACTATGGCATTGTTTTGAATCTGGTGTAGTTCCTTTAACCGCTTTTCCGCACGTTGGATTTGTTGCAGGTAATATTGTCTCCTTTCCTCGATTTGTGTTTTATCCGTCACCTGCGTTTTATCAGTTGGAGGAGCGGGCAGGGGGGCGATAGGTTTGGAAACCACAGGTTTGTGTTTTACAAAGGTTTGCATAATGACAAAAAACAAAAACACAAAAATACCCGGCAACATATCGTTTTTACGATAGAAGCCGACCCACCAGGGATAAGGTGACGCTATATCAGCCTGTGGGACTACGGTTTCATCCTGCAAAGCCCATAGCGATGCACTATCGGTGTTCCCTTCCGGAGGCGGATAGGCTTCATTCAATAACAACGGACCTAAAAGCATGGTAAAAAGCATCAGAAAACTGAAACCCAGGAATACTATTTGCACAGGGCGCCCATCACGTTTAAAAAACCGCCCTACCAAATGGATCAGGAAAAGCACCACCCCTAGTGAAATACTGCGCACAATCATGTCTTCAATGCCCCTGCCATCCCGCAGGCTGTTCCACTGCACGTAAGTCATAAATACCTCACCGATCAGCCATATCAAAAGAAAGCCTAAAACTTCTTTAACAGTGACCCGGGAACGCTTTTTGGGTGGTAAGGCTGGTGGTTCTGACGGTTTGGCTGGTGGTTCTTCTGCGGGAGGAATGTAACCCCGCAGGAGCATATCCTTATCGAGTTGATCCAATGAGGCCCTGAATTGTTCAAGCTGGGCCTGCTGGTCTTCGATCTCCTGTTGGTTTCCGGTCAATAATCCATTGCCTTCCTGTTCCAAGGCCTGGGTGGGTGCCTCAAACGCCAGTATTTCCTCATTTAAGTTTTTAAGGGATGTGTCTGCCTGAGCGATTTTCACCTTATTGATACACAGTTCATTAAACTCCGGCCGGTTGAGTATTTCCAATTGCCCGTTAGACCAGCAATACTGGCCAGACTCGTTTCTCAGGGGTGTACTATCCAGGCCAACGTCCCGTTGGACGATGGTATAATTTTGCAAATCTTTCATGCTACGGGAATTTAGTTATGATGACGAAACATCTTGCGCTGATTTTAAAATATGGTGGATGCGCATCAATACAATATCCCGGGGGCAAGGCGTTGGCGGCAAATCTTCAGTTATTTGCGTTTTGGTTTCAGAAGTATCGGGTGCAGCAGTTTGCTTCACCTTGTCAACATACTTTTCGGTGGTTTTCATTTACATAACACATTTTAATCACAACACATTTTAGATAGCGTAGCAACTTTCTGTGTATAATAACTGTAAATGGGCTGGCTTTATTGTGAGATAATATACTCCACCGGAAGAAAACCTGAAAGTTGTCCGGTGATGGACAATCCGGAGAAAGTTAACACCTTGAATACTTCCGGATGTATTGAAAGCCAGATAAGAGATAGTGCCAGCGTTGCATGGCTGTTGCACAACATCAAAATATACCTTTATTTTTATTTAGAGGCAAAACCCTCTGTGTCTCTTGGTGCCTTTGTGCCTCCGTGGTGAACAATGGTTAACCACTAAGACACCAAGAGGCACAAAGGATTTTGTCCGACACTTTGTGCAACAGTCACGAGACGCTTGCGCTAGTGCGTAAGTAGGCACATTTCTTTGTGCCTTGGTGGTGACTTTTTTTTAAATTAATCAGCTCTCATTGCACGATTAAATCTACAATCATCATATATTTACTTTTTATAAGGCTTTGATTAACAACACCATGTTTGCCTTATACTTGTGAAACGAAATTAATTAACGATGCAAATCCGCCAAACCCGGTTTCCGGCTATTGGTGGCCTGAAATGGGTGAAAGCTATCTTTTTTTTGCTCCTTTTACCTCATTTGTCATGGTCGCAAGTCACATTAAAACCAGGTCCATCAAGCGAAGTAACCATCAGCGGAACCTCCTCGTTGCACGACCGGGTGTCTACTGTGAATAGGATTGAGGGACAGGCAAACATCGGTCTTAACGAAGAAAAACTTCAGGATATCCAAGGCCTGAAGGTCACCATACCTGTAACAGCCATAAAAAGTGGCACAAGGAGTATGGACAAAAACACCTGCGTAGCTCTAAAATCCGCAGAGCATCCTGAAATCGAATATGTCCTGACCAGTGATGATTTAAAGCCTGGCAATGTGCTGAATACCACCGGTGAACTACAAATAGCCCGTCTTACAAAGCAAGTACAAAGGCAAGTAAACTACCCTATTCACGCCCCTGAAAAGGCAGCGTTTACAAGCGAAATTAAGATCAATATGACCGGATTTAATGTAGACCCACCGACAGCATTACCAGGTGCAATTAAAACAGGATAGGAGATCACTACTAAATTTTAAAGTATTTTTTGTTCAATTATAAATATGGAAAAATGAAGATCAAACTACTAAAAATCACCTTACAAATAAGCGTTTTCTTGTTGGCCACCAGTTCCATGGCACAGGGTTTCCAGCCTGACATACAGTACTACCGGTACAACGACAAAAGAGGGTTAAACGTTTTTGAAACTTCCAAAAAAGACACAGTCACCTTCGATGGTTTCAAAGTGCGCGTAGGAGGCGACTTTGCCATGCAGTTTCAAGGCCTGAATCAACGCAACAGCACAGACAGTCTCGTTGAACTGGGTACCGACTTTAACCTGCCAAATGCCAACCTAAACCTGGATGTACAGATATACGATGGATTGACTATGCACCTGAGAACTTACCTGTCATCCAGGCATCATGAAGAAGCCTGGGTAAAAGGAGGTCACTTTAAAGTTGACAAGCTGGATTTTATAAAGCCGGGCTTTGCTGCTGAAATTATGGACAAGGTAACCATTATCATAGGCCTGGATGAGATTAACTATGGGGATGCACACTTTAGAAGAAGTGACAACGCCAGGGCAATATTTAACCCGTTTGTGGGTAATTATCTCATGGATTCTTTCACTACCGAGGCCTTTGGAGAGGTAAATTTCCAAATGAATGGCTTTATCGGAGTGCTTGGTATATCCAATGGTAAACTCAACCAGAATGTTGTGGTCAATGACAACTCTGACAATCAAGCATCTTTCTACGGAAAACTTGGTTTTGACAGACAGATGGATGAAGATCTGCGTGTCAGACTTACCGGCTCCTGGTACACAAATAATGGTACAAGTACAGGCTTTTACCTGTATGGTGGCGACAGGGCAGGCACAAGATACTATCAGGTAATGCAATCGCTGGAAGAAGCTTCGACACGCTCAGGCAGTGATTTTGATGGTCGTTTCAATCCGAGATTCCTGCAGTTAACCTCTATTCAGATTAATCCGTTTATTAAATATAAGGGCCTCGAATTCTTTGGAATTTATGAAAGAATTGGCAACGGGGATGATATGGGTGACGGATCGTTCACCCAGGTGGCCGGTGAACTTATTTACAGATTTGGTGGCAAGGAGCAATTGTACGTTGGCAGCAAGTACAATACGATAGAAGGTGAGATGACAGAAACAGCCAGTACCAGTGAAATTAGTAGATTGAACTTTGTCGGGGGGTGGTATCTTACCAATAACATAATGGCAAAACTTGAATATGTAAGACAGGAATATTCCGGAGATGGCTGGACAGGTAGCAAATACGATGGTGGCGAATTTGATGGATTCGTATTCGAAGCGGTAATCAGTTTTTAATACATGCGCTTCCGGGTGGCGGGAAAATCGTTTTCCCGCCTTTTTTACCTTATAACTCGAATCAGGTGTGTAAATCCCCAACTTATGTCCATAAAATCATTTTTGATTCCAATAGTATCATTTGCCACCTTATTATGTAATGATGAGCCTCATAAACATAACACCCCATTAGTGAAAGTACACATTAATGGGGGTAGTTATTTAATTGTTCATGGCAGGACCAATCTCACTAAATTTCATTGCCAATATGTAAAAAGCCTTTCAGATACGTTGTTAGTAAGGGTGGTGCCACGAGAACCCAATAAATTGTTATTGGAGCATGCCGAATTACTATTTTTTTCCGCTTGCCAAAGATCATAGTGCTGTTGCATCTTCAACCACATACTGGCACTGGTATTTAATGCTTTGGCCAGCTTCAAGGCCATTTCGGGGGTTATGCCGGTATGCCCGTTGATAATTTCAGACAAATTTTGGCGGGATACCCCCAACGCTTTTGAAGTTGCTGTAATTGTTAACCCCAACTCATCCAGGTAAAGAACTTTTAAGACCTCGCCTGGTTGGGGCGGGTTATGCATTTTACTTCTTTCCTGGATTTGATTTACCCTCTTTTCCATGATTTAATTGTCGTTTTCTTATCTTCCGGTTAGTGACAGTCTTCATAGTCAAGATCGAAAGCGTCTCCATTTTCAAAGCGGCATGTAATTCTCCAGTTTTTTTTAATGGTTAAAGACCATAGTCCCTTTCGATCTCCTTTTAATGGATGCAGGTTACCACCTGGTATGTTAATTTCATTTATCTCAGAAATAGTGTCTAAAACAGTCAATACAAGCCTTATTTTCGCTAAATATTGTGCGGGTAAACCTTTTGGATCACCCTTTTCAAAGAACTTTCTTAGATCTTTGTGTCGAAATGTCAAAATCATTTTTTCTCATGAGTAAAAATCTCATATTTCAGCAACCTTTATTCAATAATCAATTATATGAAGTGTCAAGTGTCGCCTGACGCTTTGCTGTCTTTTGCTGACAAGACGTTTTTCAGACTATCGAATCTACTTTGAACGACATCTTTGGATTCGTAGTAATTTACAACTCAAAACGGGACTCTTTTAAAAAGTATTTTTATATTTGCTCTGGGAGAATTTTAGACACATTAATTTGTGTTGAGCTTATTTCTAACATTAGAGAAGATTTTGGGAAATAAGTTTCATTCTTGTACAACTATTGTGCTACTCTAATAAAATTAATTTTTTATTAGAATGACTACAAAAGTACCTTTAGTTTTATCCTTATCTCAAATAACAAGCATTTTAGAGACCTTAAATTTAATTCCTTTAATAGAGGAAGGTTTTCTTGCTCTGTCATCTAACAAGGCTATTGTTCCTCCTGTAGGCGAATTACTGTTTGAAAACCCAAGAGGTGAAACGCATATCAAATACGGTTATATTCTCAATCAGCCGTATTATGTTATAAAAATTGCATCTGGGTTTTATGAAAACCCAAAACTAGGGTTGAAATCTAGCCAAGGGTTAATGTTAGCTTTTAGTCAACAAACAGGTGTACTTAAAGCCATATTATTGGACGAAGGACATCTTACCGACATTCGTACTGCTATCGCCAGTATGATTACCTTAAAATATTTAGCTCCTAAACAAAATATCAAAATCGGCATTATAGGCACTGGCATACAAGGCAAACTTCAATTAAAATATCTTAATACAGTAAGTAATTGTAAAGATATATTTGTTTGGGGACGAACAGCGGAAAAGGTAATAGCTTACAAAAATTCTTTTAAAGATTCTGACTATAAGATTAAAATAGCTTCTTCTATAGAAGAATTGACAAACAACTGCAATGTTATCATTACTACTACCCCTTCTAAAAAACCATTACTACTTGCATCGCAAATCAAAAAAGGAACGCATATAACTGCCATAGGTTCTGATACTTTTGAAAAAACAGAACTAGAATCTACCATTATGAAAAAAGCAGATATCGTAGTTTCAGATAGTATTGAGCAATCTAAAACAAGAGGAGAAATTTTTAGAGCAAGACAAGATAATTGCTTAAATCAAGATACACTTATTGAGTTAGGAAATCTTATAAAGAATCCTGCATTGGGTAGGCAAACTAATAATCAAATAACTGTAGCAGATTTAACCGGAGTTGCAGTACAAGACATTATGATAGCTACAGCAATAATTAGTAACTATAAAATTTAACATTATGAACATTAGAATTTTTGACCTTGAAAGCATTGGATCTATCACTTCAAAATTGCTATGATATGGGTGGTACACTTTCAAGGGTGCTGATCAGGCATGGTAGGGGAGTGGTGGGAAGAAAAGCGATTAAAGATACCACCCGCCTTCATCACGACCTGATGGCATTGGATGCAAGCCTGGGAGCCAATTCACTGATAATGTACTTGGAATGATGAATACCCATCCATTATGAAAACCTGGCCGCCGATGGTTTTGGTTTTCCGTAGGACCATCCAGGCGCTACGTGACTTGTGTAGTGTTCAAAACATGGTTTCAGGCCTTCAAAATCCGGTATGCCCCTTTAAAACGCTGCAATATTCTAATCGCCCGATGCACCGTTTGCCTCGCAATTTAAAAAAATAATGGCATATACCGGATAAACAGGTCTAATAATCTAAAAAAAATTGACCTGTTCTCATAGATTGGAAGCTTTGTAAATCGCATCCAGCAGACTGTTATCGTCTTTGGTGTCATTGCCTAATTCCCAAAACATGATACCCCCCAGTTTTTGATCCCGGGCATATTGGGTTTTTAACCTGACCGATACGGTGTCATCATAAGAAATGAATAGGCTATCTTCAGCATGATACAAAAAAGGGGCTTTGGCAACAGGGTCCCAGTGTCGTTGAAAGCCATTTTTTCCTTCAAATTCCTCCCTGATCTGATGGTATGCACTCCACCCTATGTAGGAACCTCCATTCGGTTGGTACAATCCATGCTGTTCCGGATGCACTCCCTTCCAGGCACGGCCGTAGAAGGCCGCGCCAATGACAATCTGCCCAGGTTTAATGCCCTGGTCGATACAGAATGATACAATCCTTTCCACGGACCGGGGCTCCCAGGTATATCCCCGCTTAGCCATTGCTTCTTTTCTAGCTGCCATGTATTTCCCATATGGATATTTTTCAATATCTTCCTCCGTGATCCAACCCAAAGCGGTGTGATGCCCGGTGTAAGGTGAGGTAGCCACAATTTGATCATAAGTCATCACATTAATAAAATCCACATACTTCATCACTTCCGGCACCTCGATATGCTTGTAATAACGTTTCCACCCGGCTGCCGCAAATGTGAGAACCTGCGGCCGGTCCAGGCTATTCATTTCCTCCCTCAGGGCTTTCATGAGTAAAGTGAAGTTTTCTTTATCTTCTTTTCTGTGCTTTATCCCGGCGGCCGGAATGCCCGGAT
Source organism: Agaribacillus sp. DX54 (assembly GCF_056858335.1). Taxonomy (NCBI): domain Bacteria; kingdom Pseudomonadati; phylum Bacteroidota; class Cytophagia; order Cytophagales; family Splendidivirgaceae; genus Agaribacillus; species Agaribacillus sp. DX54. Next base: position 122,489 of record NZ_JBXEQE010000011.1, on the reverse strand, counting down.
ACTCCCAGTCAATATCCAGTCCATCCAGTCGATAGGCTTCAATAAACCTGATGGCGCTATTGACGAACTTGGTTCTGTTTTCTTCCGTATGCGCCATATCCGAAAAACCATCGGCCCCCCAGCCACCGCAGGCAATCATAACTTTTAAGTGGGGGTGGTTCTTTTTCTGCGCTACGAGCAATTTTAATTTTTCCGCTGCTTTTTCGTTGCTGAAATTCATTTGCCCATCAATAACATGGGTAAATGAGAAGATGATGTGGGTCAACTTATCCAAAGGCAGTTGATCCGGATGATAATCCTTTTCAGGGACATAATAAGCCATGACGGCAAAGGGCCTTTCTTGTTTGTCCGACGCTTTCCGGTTAGGAGAGCAACAGAAAAACAGCCATGCCAGGAATAAAAAAATGCAGTTTCTAATCATTTTATTTGAGATTCTTTATGGTGTTACCCTTTTATTACAGCCCCGCTTTTCGGCAAAGCCCCGACTGGGTTTTATGCGTGAAGATGAATTGCTATCCTCTTACAAAAAGGTAATATAGAAACAATTTTCTTCAAAACAGATCAATGGCGGTAAAAGTTATCCAACACCCACAAGACACTTACCTACCCTATCCGATAGCCTTACTAATAAGAGGATGCGATGATTTCATAATCGCCGCCCCCAAGGGTGCCACCATAAAATAATTGTCCATTGTCAACTATCAATTGTAAATTTTCCATTGTAAAATATTTTACCTTGAACAGATTGTACCGACTCCCTCTGTGTTCCAGGCTGTGGCACTATATCGACAGGGCGGTATAGCCATCTTAGCGGCAAAGTTTGGCTTTGAAAAAGGAAATAATTTTTATACTTTCCAAACACGTACTGTTATGCATGCTATTTATTGGAAAGAAGCAGGAAGTAAAGGAGTTAAAGCTGGCATTTAAACAACATTGAAGGAGGAGAGAGGCAAAAAAGTGGATGCTGGCAGGTTGTGTCTAAAAAAATTATGAAAAACATAGGAATTATAGTGGCTGTTCTACTTCTGGTTTCCTCATGCGGGGAAAAAAAGTCGCCGGAAAAACCAAATGTTGTGGTCATACTGGTTGACGACATGGGATGGGGCGACATTGGGTACAATAACCCGGAAAATGTGTACACGCCAAATCTTGACAGGCTTGCTGCGGAAGGTGTCACTTTTGAGCGGCACTACACCATGCCTCAATGTACCCCGACGCGCGTGGCTGCCTTCACGGGACGTTATCCGGGGCGTTTTGGGACAGCCGGACTCCAGGCAAGTAACGATACTGTTTTTTCGAAGGGAACCCCAACATTGGCCAGCATGTTCAAGGCAGCCGGATATAAGACTTATCTAAGTGGAAAATGGCACATGGGCTCTTCCATAGACCACGGCCCCAATCATTTTGGTTTTGACGAAAGTTACGGATCTTTGGCCGGGGCGGTAGGCATGTATGACCACCGCTACCGGGAAGGTACGTACGAAAACACCTGGCACCGGAACCTTAAACTGATTGGAGGCAGCGATAATGGCGTGCATGCCACGGACCTTGTCGCTGAAGAGGCTAAACGAATCATCGGCAACCAGGGTAATGATCCTTTCTTTTTGTACCTGGCCTTCCATGCGCCTCATACGCCGCTTGATGAAAGGGGAACTTTTGTCGACATACCCACACAATTGGATCCTGAAAACCCCGGCCGTTGGTTGAATGAGGACAAAATAAAATGGTTTAACGATCCTCGAGGAATCATTCAAAAAGAACCGGATCCGGAAAAGCGATTGTTCCTCGCTGCTGTGAATCATCTTGACGATGCCATCGGACAAGTCATTAAGGCTTTGGATGAAAGCGGGCAGCGAAAAAATACGTTGATACTGTTTTCATCGGATAACGGCCCTCAGGTAAACTGGGGTGGAAATGCCTATCCGGACGACCTGCATTTAACTGACTTCAACCAACCCATTCCTATGAGAGGATCCAAAAAGGATGTTTGGGAAGGAGGCATACATGTGCCTGGATTTGCCAACTGGTCCGGTACGTTGCCACCCAAAAGAATATCCGAACCGTTGCATATCATCGATTGGTTCCCGACGCTTGCCAGCTTGATTAATTTCACGCAAGTGGGACAATATGATCTTGATGGTGTGGACATTAGCCCGGTGCTTTTCGAGGATAAATCCCTGGAATCACGTGACTTGTATTGGATTTGGCATACGCGCACCAATCGGTGGGCCCTTTACTACGAAGACTATAAAATCGTGAAATACGACCTGGAAGAGCCGGATAGCCCTGAGGATTGGGAGCTGTACCACCTTGGGGAAGATCCGATGGAGTCAGAAAATTTAGCATCGAAACACCCGGAAAAGTTGGAACTGCTTCATGCTATGTTTGTGAAACAAAGAAAAAAAGACAAGCGGGAACTTTTTTAAAGTCATTCGGACACGGAAACTGCCAGGAATGAGATACCCAAATCTTCAGTAGCTGGCCATCTCCGGGTTAAGGGCACATAGCAAGGACACTGGTGTAAATAGTTTCTTTGGGCATTGCTTTTTTCCTTGTCTGTTTTTGGCCTGATAAAGGTAAAGCGCAGGAAATAAATAGAAATTTTCGTGTAGTTAAATAGCCTGTCGGCCACTTATTTAAGTAATTATTAAAAATGTTTGTACCAATGCCGTAATCACAAGTAAATTTTTACCGCTGAAACAATCATACAATCTTTTATCTGCCATGCTCAACAAAGTATTTCGAATGGTCCCTGTTTTCTTTCTATTAGCAGATCAGGCTTTATCTATCGTTGAAAACGTTGCGATTCAAGAAGCACTGGCCCTCATTCGGGAAAACCCATCGGCATCAAATTTTTAAAAACAAGAAAATGAAAAAAAAAGGCACTTACCTTATGCTGACAATCACCTCTTTTTTATCTTTTAATCACTGTACCTCGAAAAAAGAGGTCCCGGTTACGGCGGAAACAGCTTTGCAAAGCTATGTAAACAATGATGATGATGATAATTTTCAATGGCATGTTATAGAATCTTACCAAACCGGTGACGAGTCAGTAACGGCCTATGATTTGATACTTACCTCCCGGCAATGGAGAGAGTTTGTCCGGAAGCATCAATTAACAATGCTGGTGCCTGATGAGCTAGTGCACGATGGGGCACTGTTATTTATTACGGGTGGCAGTCTCAAAAATGGGAAACCCGGGCTGAAGGGATATGATGATGAGCTTACACAGAATATGGTGATACTTGTCAAAAAAAATAAGGCCGTTGTTCCCAATGGGGAAGAATTTGTCCAAAGCACCAGGATGTTTGTGGTCGATAGTGTTCAGGTTTTATAATTGGATTAGCCGGCCATGTTTATTGGGATGAGGATACTTTTTCGGTCAATTCCCCAACCATATGATTGATAAATGGATTGTATCCCGGCCCAAACCAATTCATCATTCTTGACTCGTATTCGTTGAGGTGATAATATTTACAGGGGATAACATAACCCGTGTAGGCGCCATTAAAGCTTGTGACCATGGCCCGGAAGCCTTTTATATGCATGGCATTTTTAATGGTAATTGCTGTTTCCCCGCTAAAGTCACAGGGTGTAGTGGTCCAAATCAGGCTGTCGAGGCGGATGGTTTGTAAAAAAACATCCCCAACCTCAGGAAATAATCTCCGGGCAATCACCGGATTTAAGCGGAGTCCATCTGATACACGAATCTGAAATTCCGGATAATCGATTTTAAGGGTGAGAGAGGCAGCCACTGTACTATCTTTTGTAGTGATTTTTTGTACATATTTAATCGTACTGTCTGCCAGGGCTTCCCCCATGTACTTCGGTTTTTCAAACCCTTCGCCTTTGCTTCGATAGCCATGACTTCCAACGCTTCCGGCAAAAAACACGGCCATATCAAATCCGTTGGCCTCCAGTTTTCGCTGCCAGTATCCGGGATAATCGGCACTGATCTCCATATTCGAATCACCCAGGGTGGTGGCATGGGCATCATACGAACCCATTATCACCTTTTTTTCGCCAGGCTGTTCGGCGACAATCATTAAAAAATCATCGTTCACAGTACCTTCATCACCTACAAGCCGGTTTTTCACAAATTCCCTGGCGCGGAAATTTCCTATGCCAATCTTCCCGGGCTTCAGGTTTTCGACCGCCTCAATAATTGTTTTGGAAACCTGCCGGGAAAGCCAGTCAACAACATTTGGATTAAATTCACCGGCAAACATCTTTCCAACAGCACTGCCGGACCAGGCTCCCGGCCCTGAATGCGTATGTGTTGCAGAGTAAAATATGTTTTCCCGCGTTAACCCTGTTTTTTCAGCAACCGTCTTGTCCGACAGGTTGCTTACATCCGGTGGCATGATTAATAAATCCGAGCCAACAAAAACCATGATTTTCTCATTAACTTCGATGGCGATGGCTTTAACAAACAAGCTGTCATGAATTCCGGTAGCCGGTGCTCCTTTTCTGCCTCCGTAACCTGACAAAGGTACTACCACAAATTTTCCTGCAGAAGGATCGTCCATATCTCCCAACAATACGGGTGTGATACTGTTCTTGCTCAGCCCTATCCGGACACGCCCTCCGGAAATACCAAGATCCGAAACGATGCTGTCTAATCGTACCTTGGTGGAGGAATAATAATCTGATTGAAGGTAGGGCGTATTGTCTACATTTTTTAATGCCCAGAAAAGAAAGACTGTAATCAGTATAACGATTACAAAAAGAACCTTTAAAATTTTTTTAATCATTGTTCACTGAATGCCAAAAAACAAAAATATTGAAAGCTGTTTCAAATTAAAACAAAATTATTTTGTTTGCCTGACCAAATTTGATCACTACGATAAATTGGATGCTAAACAAAATTTCGATAGTTTCCTGAAGTGGTTACCAGTGAAGGAATGCCGTCAATGATTGGCTGGCGAAGTTGGCCTTAAACCATCCTATAACCGATTCAATTAAACCGAACAAAAACACCATAAAACCAGTCAAAACCCTGTTGCCTTTGGTCGGAATACTATTTTTCCACCATGCGCTATTTGCCCAGTTGATCATCGGAACCCAAATTCGTCCAAGGGCAGAATTTAGAAATGGTTTTAAAACCCTGACAGAAGAAGGACGTGACCCGGCATTTTTCATTGAGCAGAGAAGCCGGCTGTTTGCTGATTATAAGGCTGGCCCCTTTCAGGTTAAGATCAACTTCCAGGATGTGCGTATCTAGGGATCGACCAGTCAGATCTACAAATCGGATCCCACACTGACCAATATTTATGAAGCCTGGGGACTTTACCATTTTAATCCCAACTGGTCTGTTAAAATCGGTAGAATGGATCTGGACTATGACAATGCCCGTTTTTTAGGAGATCTGGATTGGGCAGCACAGGGAAGAAGTCATGACGCCTTCCTTATTTCTTTTAAAAATGATAGTAGTGATCTCCGCCTGGATGTCGGAGGGGCTTTCAACCAGATCGGTTTTGAACCGACCAAGCTTTCAGAAACCTTTTATGCCGGGGTGAATAATTACAAAACCATGCAATTTGCCTGGCTGCACAAAAAATTCGCCGGAGCCAAGCTTTCCATGCTTGTTCATAACGATGGGCGACAGGTGGCCTCAGATTCATCTTTAGCGATGAGACAAACTTACGGATTGATTGGCTCGGGAAAAGTAGCCGGGCTGGATGTTGGCGGTGAGTTTTATTTTCAAGGGGGCAAAAATGGCGCGGATACGGATGTCAGTGCCTTTCTGGTTTCTGCCTATGCGACAATTAAAACGAGTATCACACCACTGACCCTGGGTTTTGATTATGTATTGGGAACTTCCGTTAATGACAATAAAGACAAGTCCTTTAATCCGCTTTACGGCACCAATCACAAGTTTTATGGCTATATGGATTATTTCTACGTAGGCAATGCACATGGGCAACAAGGTAACATCGCCGGGCTGCTGGATGTACACGTAAAGACCCGGTTTAAAACCGGTGCGAAAAGTTCTTTGGTGGCCAACACCCATATATTTAACAGTGCTGCCGAATTATACAATCCGACAGACGCAGATCAATCGGAAAGTAAATACCTGGGTACGGAAGTAGATCTGGTTTTTAACATGAATCCGGACAAAAATGTGAACTTTAACTTAGGTTATTCCCAAATGTTTGCAGGAGCATCTATGGAGCTTGTCAAGGCAACACCCGGTGATCACACCTCTTTTAATAATTGGGTATGGTTGATGATTAATTTTAATCCGACAATTTTTACGAGCGACAGATAATAGTAACCGATTCTTAATTGCCGGACACTTTCTATTTATTTTTAAATATGGCAATCTTTCACAGGCTAATTCCTCCCAGGCCCTGGCAACCAGTAGTCATCGTCTTACTAGGGGCAATGACCGCCCTGGTTATTTACATGATAAAAATAGCTAATGTGGCGTCCTATTTAACCGACGACCCGCGGGCTTGCCTTAATTGTCATGTGATGACTACAGAATACATCACCTGGAATCATAGTTCACACCGGGAAGTAGCCAGTTGCAATGACTGCCATGTTCCTCAGGATAATGTTTTTAAACAATATGCATTTAAAGCCAAAGACGGCTTGTATCATGCTACTGTTTATACCTTAAGGACAGAGCCACAAGCTATTGTCATGCATGAAGATGGGCAGGTGGCGGTCCAAAATAACTGTATCAGGTGCCATTTTAATCAGGTGACGGATGCTAAAACCGCCTCATGGATAGACGCACATCTCAATGACCGGTTGGACCGTACCTTCTGGGAGTGTCATAGAGAAACACCGCATGGAAGGGTAAAAAGTCTTTCTGCTGTAGGTTTTCATCTGGAGCCCTTGTCTGAGGAAGAGGGGCAAAAACTTATTATTCCTAAGTGGCTGAAAGCGGCTACGCAAAACCAAAACAAAAATCCATGAAGAATCAAGTGAAAAACTGGCTGTTATTTATAGCTACTATTATCATCGTCTTGCTGTTGAGTGTATTGGCCAATAATATCGTCAACAGAAAAGCGGAAAGTCAGTTTGCCTACCAACCACAGGTAAATATCAATGAAAATGAGCCCAGGAGTGAAATCTGGGGTAAGAACTTCCCGCGCCAATATCAATCATATATGTTGACAAGAGATACTTCCTTCTCCAGCTACCTGAATGGCTCCAAATTGCGTGATGCCCTGGAAGAAAACCCTGCGTTGGTGGTGCTCTGGGCTGGTTACGGTTTCGCCAAAGATTACAATCAACCCAGGGGACATACGTATGCCATTGAAGATATTCATAATACACTTCGTACCGGAGGCCCAACTGGTCCCGGAACAGGGCCCATGCCCAACACTTGCTGGACTTGTAAAAGTCCTGATGTACCCCGGCTGATGAATGAAATTGGGATTAAAGAATTCTATGCAGGGAAATGGGCTGACAAAGGCCCGGAGGTAGTGAATCCCACCGGTTGTGCAGATTGCCATAACCCCCAAACCATGTCTCTTCAGATCTCCAGGCCAGCGTTAATCGAGGCTTTTCAAAGTATGGGTAAAGACATTGATCAGGCAACACACCAGGAAATGCGTTCACTGGTATGTGCTCAATGCCATGTGGAATACTATTTCAACAAAGATTTGCCTGGTAAGTAAGGTGTACCGTATTTGACTTTACCCTGGAAGGACGGTATGACCGTAGAAGATATGGAAGCCTATTACGATAACATTGCGTTTGCGGACTGGACCCATGCGGTCAGCAAGGCGCCGATGCTAAAAGCCCAACATCCCGGATATGAACTTTATTCAACGGGTGTTCATGCCAAAAGGGGCGTATCTTGCGCAGACTGCCATATGCCTTATAAGGCAGAAGGAGGGCAAAAATTTACAGACCACCACATACGATCGCCACTATCTAATGTAGCCAACTCTTGCCAGGTTTGTCACAGGCAGGAAAAAGAAGACCTCATAGCAGATGTCTATGAAAGGCGAACCAAAATCAAAAAGATTCAGAGCAATCTTGAAAAGATCATAGTAAGAGCTCATCTGGAAGCAAAAAAAGCATGGGATTAGGGGGCTTCCGAAGCTCAGATGAAACCCATTCTCCAAGATATCCGACATGCTCAATGGCGTTGGGACTATTCGGTGGCTTCCCACGGCGGCTCTTTTCACGCACCGGTGGAAGTAAGCAGAATCGTATCCTCAGCTACCGAAATCGCCCAGGAAGCGAGAGTAAAGCTGGCCCGACTATTGGCCGATCTCGGATTTACAGAAGAAGTGGCTTATCCGGACATCTCTACCAAGGCCAAAGCGCAGCAGTTTGTGGGATTGGACATGAAAAAACTGGAAGAGGAGAAAGCAGTTTTTAAAGAAAATATCATCCCTAAATGGCTTGAAGAAGCTAAAAAGAGAGAATCCGGGATGGAAGTAAGACCTGCCTCTTTCAACTAAATATTACCGCAGAAAGACCGGTTTAAGTTGTGAAAATTTTGGTTTAAGCTTCATGCTATGAAAAGAATAGGCTCTTTACTCTTCTCCAATAAGCTTACATTAATCGTACTCTTAAGCTTTGCAACCGCTATGGGCTATGCTACGTTTCTGGAAAATGATTTTGGTACCCCGGTGGCAAGGCAATCCGTCTATGAAGCCTGGTGGTTTGAGTTGCTCATGTTGATTTTAACGGTCAATTTTATAGGCAATATTTTTAGATATCGGCTGCTTCGCAAAGAAAAATTGAGCATTTTGCTCTTTCATCTGGCCTTTGTTGTCATTCTGACCGGGGCTTTTGTGACCCGGTATACGGGTTATGAAGGGTTGGTTCGTATCAGGGAAGGGCAAAGTACAAATCATATCATCTCACAAGATCGTTACCTCAAAGTCGATGTAAAATGGAATGATCAACGCTGGCATTTCGAAGAAAGACTGAACCTGACCCGGTTTAAACAACCGTCTTTGGTCAGGGAACTCGGCAATGAAAGCGACCCATTAAGCATACAGGTTGACCGGTTTGTGCCTGATGCGGTTCAAGGGTTAGTAGATGGCATTGAAGCGGATGAGGTGATTGAACTGGTAGCAGCCCTCGGGGAAGGGCGGAGCAGTTTTTATCTGGGATCGGGGGGTAGTATATTTTTGAACGGCCATGAGGTCACTTTTAACAATCAAAAAGAAAATGCCATCAATATCCGGGGTAACGGTGGAACCTATTTGGTCCATTCGCCAGAGGATTTTAACTATTTCGTTATGGCAAGTCAGCAGTCGGGAACCCTTCCCAAGGGTAAAACAGACACACTCAGGATCAGGGCCCTGTATCAATCAGATCACTTGAATTTTGTGGTTAGTACGATTCACACAGGAAAGACCCTGGACTATCAAACTGCAGATCGTAAGGAGATGGCGGCCAATGCGGCTGATCTGCTATTTGTGAAGCTAAATCACGCGAATGATGAAAAACAAATTATTCTTGCAGCACTAGACGGTGTATTCAGTCCCATGCAGGAAATAAGTTTGGATGAATACGCTATAAGCCTCTCTTACGGGCCAAAACCGGTTCCTCTTCCCTTCTCAGTGCGCCTGACCGATTTTCAGTTGGAAAGATATCCGGGCTCTACCAGTCCTTCATCCTATGCAAGTGAACTGATTATAGAAGACCGGGAGGGTTCTTTCTCGGTTAGCCTATCGATGAATAATGTGCTTGATCATAAAGGCTATCGGTTTTTTCAGGCCTCTTACGATTTAGATGAGTTGGGAACAGTGTTATCGGTTAATAAAGATTTCTGGGGCACCCAGGTTACCTACCTGGGCTATTTCCTGATGGGCCTTGGCATGATGCTGACTTTATTTGGAAAAAACTCCCGGTTTCGGCAGGTTAGCAAAAAACTAAGTCAACTGAAGTTGAAAACGCCTGCTTTATGCCTCTTCCTTGGCCTTTCCCCGGCTTGCTTACCGCTTATCCTTCGGACAAGCATAAAGAATCGGTAAGCGCCGCTGAAAAGTATATCGACCCCGATCACGCCCAAGCCTTTGGCAGATTGATGGTGCAGGATATGGACGGGAGAATTAAGCCGATTAATACCCTGGCATCGGAATTCCTCAGAAAACTTACCGGAAAAACCACTTATGTTTTAGAGGAAAATGGAAATACCTACCGGCTCGACTGTGACCAGGTTTTCCTTTCAATCCATGCCGATCCGGTGGCCTGGCAATATATGCCCATTATCAAGGTGGATGTCAGAAAAGGAAAAATGATTCTCAGGAATCTGGGATTGGAAGGTAAAACCATGCTTACCTTTCAAGACTTACTGGATGACCATGGAGATTATCGGCTGCGCATGATGGTAGAGGCTGCGCAGCGAAAGAAACCGGCGGAGCGTTCTGAGCCGGACAATGAGATCATAAAAGTGGATGAGCGATTCAATATTTTTTTTCAGGCACTTACCGGCAATTACCTGAAGATTTTCCCTCAACCTACAGCTACTGACAAGAGTTGGTTCAACAGCCATTTCAACAATGCTGGTTTTCCGGAGGAAGACTCCTTATTTGTCAGAAATATTCTTCCGGTTTATTATCAGGACATTAAATCTGCGCAATCGACCGGAAAGTGGACGCAACCCCGGGATAAACTATTGTATCTCAAAACATTCCAGGAAACGATGGGAAGTGACCTTATTCCAGACCGGAGCCGGGTGCGTGCAGAATTGCTTTATAATGAACTCAACCTATTCAACAGGCTCTTCCCGGTATATTGGTTGCTGGGAATTTTTCTCCTCACACTGGCATTGCTCCGAGTTTTTTTTCATAAAACCTGGTTAAAAGCCCTGTATCTCTTTGGGATCATCCTTACCGCTTTGGCTTTCATTTCACAAACAGCTAACATGATTCTCCGCTGGTATGCCGGTGGGTATCCGCCATGGAGCAATGGCTATGAAATGATCATTCTGGTATCCTGGGACTTATTTCTTTTTGGATTTGTTTTTTGCCGAAAAAGCGATTTTATTCTTCCACTGGTTGCTTTATTCGGGGGTACCCTGTTATTTGTGTCTTACCTGGACTGGCTTAACCCTGAAATTACCAATCTGGTGCCCGTGCTGAAATCTTATTGGCTTAAAATTCATGTGGCCATCATTGTAAGTAGTTATGCGCCATTGGCTTTATCCGCTTTGCTGGGCTTAATGAGCCTTATATTGATGATTTTCAGGAATGAAAGTTTTAAAACAACCATTACTGAGCTGACCTGTATCAATGAACTTTCTATGACGATCGGCCTTTTTATGTTGGCCATCGGCACTTTTTTAGGTGGCGTATGGGCCAATGAATCCTGGGGTCGATATTGGGGCTGGGACCCAAAAGAAACGTGGGCCTTGATATCTATCATTGTTTATGCCTGTGTGTTACATCTAGCGTTGATACCGGCACTCAGAGGAGTGTATACTTTCAACCTGGTCAGTGTTGTAGCCTTTTTCTCCATTATCATGACCTCTTTCGGGGTGAACTATTACCTTTCCGGACTGCACTCGTATGCTGCCGGCGACCCTTTGCCAGTAAGGAAAAGGACGTTTGTACACTGTTTAAAGAAACGATTTTTGTTAAAAATGACTGTACCTATGAAAAGGTAAAGCTTTCGGAAATATTATGGGTGGAAGCTCACGGAGCTTATTGCCAACTGAACACCACCAAAAAAGCATTGCTGTTATGCATTAATCTGAGCGCTTTTCAAAAACGGGTCGAGATTCCTTATCTGGTACGGGTACACCGGTCATATATCATCAATTTACACAAAATCGATGCTTTTGAAACGAACTACATACATATCGACGGAAAATTGATCCCCTTAGGCGCCAAGTATAAAAACTGTTTTGAAAAAGTCTTTCCATACCTGGGAAAAGCAGGCATAATTATCTGATACACAAACCTAATCAGCGCATAGTTCAACGTGTTTGTGAAGAAAAGATAGTCTTTCGTAAAGTTTGCCGAAGGTATTGGCAAAGATCTGGTTTTTATAAAAAAGCCATACGCTAAATTCAGCGCAAATTTGATTAAGCGACAATAAAAAAGTGCCGTTTATGATCGATAAAACGCTGAAACTTTTAGCAGATCAAATCAATAGCTACATCAAACGAAAGACCGGATCAGCAACATTCGGCCAGGTGGTTTTAAAGCCAGTTGTTAACCAGGATGGCCATCTTGAATTAGATAATAATTCGCTGGGCATGAGCCTGATAAATTTCGACGAGGAATACACCCTTAAACAGCCGGTCAATTACAAAAGAACGGATGACAACAAAGTTTTTATGACCAACCCAGCCATTCACCTTAACCTGATAGTGATGGTGGTGGCGCACTTTTCGAGTTACGAAGAAGCGCTCAAATTTATCTCGATGGTTATTATGTATTTTCAAAACAAATAATGATAAGGGGACATCCGTGGATGTGAATACATTGATTAACCATTTGCCCAGCCCCTCTGTCAAAAGTTTAAATCCGGAAATTTTCATCTATTTATAAACTATAATTATGGCAGTAACATTCAATTCCCCAGGTGTTTATGTCCAGGAAATCCAGAAATTACCTGCTTCTGTAGCACAGGTAGCAACGGCAATTCCGGCGTTTATCGGATATACTGAAAAAACACCGACCCACGCATCAGACCCGGAAGCCGATCCCGGTCGACCTGTAAAATCCGTGAGGATTAATTCCTTACTGGATTTTAAAACAGTATTCGGCGGGCCACCTGCAGAAGATATTGTGATCACAGTAGACAAGGAGCATGCGGTTACCGGGGCTAAAATTGAAAAAATGAGTCTATTTAAACTTTATTACGCGCTGAAGATGTTTTATGCCAATGGTGGAGGCGCTTGTCATATCCTATCCGTAGGTGTCTACAATTCCGGGAATGAGGTGAAAAAAGATGACCTGATGAAAGGCCTGGATGCGCTGGAGGCTGAAGATGAGCCCACTTTGATTGTGTTGCCCGAAGCTGTTTATCTGAACAAAGAAGCAGATACCTATGAAGTGTACACAAAAGCCTTGGAACAATGCAACAAATTGCAAGACCGGTTTACTGTTTTAGATACTGTCAATGACAAAATGGAAGCCATTGAGGAATTAAGAAACGGAATAGGTGTAAGGAACTTGAAATATGGCGCCGCTTATTATCCCTGGATCAAAACCAACCTGAACTACCACCAAACGAACAGCAAGATTAGGTTTGAGGCACCTAAAGACGCCGATAAAGTGTTGACAGGCACTTTAGAAGAATTATTGAAGAAGAACAAACCCAAGGAAACCACTGGCAGAACTTCTTCCAAAACAAAAGAGAATGATGAAGCTAAGATGACACCGGCCCGGGCGCTCACCAGCGCTTTCCTCAAAAATATTCGGGAAGAAATAGATCGGCTCAAAGTAACGCTCCCTCCAAGCAGCGCCATCGCCGGCGTTTATGCAACAGTAGACCGCGAAAGGGGCGTTTGGAAGGCGCCGGCAAATATTAGCTTGAATGCTGTGAACGGCCCGACGGTAAAGGTTACCAGCGACATGCAGGAAAGCATGAACGTAGAGCCTGACACAGGAAAATCCGTGAATGCGATCCGTTCGTTTTTTGGCAAAGGCACCTTGGTTTGGGGCGCCCGTACCCTGGCAGGTAACGACAATGAATGGCGGTATATCAGCGTGCGCAGGTTCTATAACATGGTAGAAGACTCCGTCAAAAAATCCATTAGCTGGGTAGTGTTCGAACCCAAGCCCAACACATGGGTTAGGGTGAGGGCGATGATTGAGAACTATTTAACCGGCCTGTGGAGACAGGGTGCCTTGGTAGGCGCTAATACACAGCAGGCATTTTATGTTAGCGTTGGTTTGGGTACCACTATGACAAGCCAAGACATTCTTGAAGGAAGGATGAATGTAGAGATCGGCTTAGCTACTTCCCGGCCTGCCGAGTTTGTCATTCTCAAGTTTTCCCACAAGTTACAAGAGGCTTAAAACCAATTCATCGATAAAAAGATAACAAAATGGCAGAATATCCAATAACCAAGTTTCACTTTATGGTAGCATGGGGTGGAAAAAATATAGGCTTCACAGAGGTATCCGGCCTGGCCGTAGAGCAGGAAATGATCGAATACCGGCACGGGGCCAGCGCCGAGTATACAAAAGTGAAAATGCCTGGAATGAAAAAATATGGCAACATTACCCTGAAAAGAGGCACCTTCAAGGATGATAACGAATTTTTTGAATGGTGGAACGCCGCTGAGCTCAATGATATAGAACGGAGAGACATTACCATCAGCCTGCTCAATGGCAAGCACCAGGCCATGGTAACCTGGAGTGTGAAAAATGCCTGGCCGCTGAAAGTGGATCCGGGAGATTTGAAAGCTGATGGCAATGAGGTGGCCATAGAGACCATTGAACTTGCTCACGAAGGAATAACCATCCAACATGTCTGATCTGAACCTGCCCAACCTGTTTTTGTTACCTACGGGATTTCATTTCTCGGTGGTCATCGTGGTGAAGGGTATCCCCTTTCCGGACCTCCATTTTCAGGAGGTCTCAGGCTTAAATGTGGATATTGCTACGAAGGAATTTGTCGAAGGTGGGGAAAACAGGTATAAACATCAATTGCCTCAGTTGTCTAATTATTCAAATCTGGTACTGAAGCGGGGGTTGGTGACGGGTTCTTTTTTGATCAGGTGGTGCACAAATGCTATTGAAAATTATGATTTTGATCCGGCATTTATCATGATCAGCCTGCTGAATGGCAAACATATTCCAACGATCACCTGGAGCATCACCGATGCCTATCCTGTCAAATGGAATACGGCTGGCTTTAATGCAGAGAAAAGCGAACTGGCTATTGAAACGATCGAACTGGCCTACAAATATTTTACAGTATACAGATTATAAACATGTCGGTAGAAATCAAAGAAATGGTCATCCAAACCCATATCATGGACCACCATGAGCAGGTGGTTTCACAGGAAGAGATCGACCAAATCATTGAAGAATGTACCGCGAAGGTGGAGGTTTTGAGACAAAAAAATGAATGGTAATGATTGGCACTAACCTGGGGAGGCTGGAAAAGCTAAGAAATGTCATCGCCCAGAAAGGGCAGGGGTAAATCAGGCCACAAACTCGATTTTGCCGGTATGAAACCCCAGGCACTCAGCTTTGAATTTATGATCGATGGGTCGGGGGCTTTGGGGGAAAAGGTAGCTGTGGACAAGGAAATTTCCAGGTTTATTGAAACGGTATACAAATATGAAGGAGAAGTGCACCAACCCAAGTGGGTGAAATTGAGTTGGGGGACCGAGTTGTTCAAATGCGTGGTTCAAAAGGTCGACATCAACTATGCGATGTTCAGGCCTGATGGTTCACCACTTCGTGCTACGATTAAGGCGACGTTTCTGGAAAACATCTCTGACAAATTCCGGGCAGCCAGGGACAAAACTTCTTCACCCGACCTGACCCACCAGCGGGTAATCGGAGAAGGGGAAAACCTGGTAAGCATGACCTATCGGATTTATGAGTCCATACAACCTTTAATTCTGGTAGCCCGGACCAACGACCTGGATAGTTTGCGCGGTCTGGAACCTGGCATGAAACTTCTTTTTCCACCCATAGAATAACCGATGACAAAACCGTTAGACCATACGAAGTCGGCCACTATTACGGTCTTTTGTAATGATAAGGAGATTAATTACAACATCTACTCCATAGAAGTGGACAAGGCCGTCAACCGTCTTGCAGCGGCCCGGATCATTTTAAGCGATACCAAAGTCAGTGAGACCGACGATTTTATTCCAGGGGCAAAAATCAAAATAGAAGCAGGCTATGGAGTTCAGAATAAAGTGATCTTTGAAGGGCTGGTGGTGAAATGTGTTCTGAAAAACTTACAAAGAGGTGCGCCATCGCTGATAGTAGATTGCCGGGATGCAGCCTACCGGATGACCCTGGAGTCTAAAAATGCCATATTCTACAATCAGACCGACAGTGATCTGATTAGTCGATTGGCGAAAGATTACGACCTGGGCGTACGGGCCTCAGAAACCGAATTAGCACACAAAGTGCTGGTACAATATCAGGTGAGTGACTGGGAATTTGCCTTGAACAGGGCCATGTGTAGTGGTAAATACCTTTATACGGATGATGGGACACTGGTGGTGGCCTCACCGGATACCCGTGCAAAAGAAAAGCTGACCTTACGGCCTGATCACAACATGATTGAATTTGAAGCAGCACTGGAAAGCCGGTATCAACTTCCTCGGTCCTCTGGCACCTTTTGGGATCCGGGAGAGCAACAGTTGGTGGAGGCCGGGGCGCAGGTCCCCGCAACCGCGCAACCGGGAGAAGATCAAAAAGGAGAGGATCGAAAAAGGGAAAAAGATGAAGGTGGAAACATCACATCCATGAAATTAGCTGCGCTTGGCAAGCAGCATGGTGAGGTCATGCGATTATCGGGTAATTACCCGTCAGCCGAGCTTAAAGCGATAACTACCGCCCGGATGCTTCAAAGCCGTTTATCTAAAATTCGCGGAAGGATCAGGCACCAGGGCACCTTTCAGGTCAAGCCAAGTGATATGGTTAAACTGGAGAAAATCAGTAAGCGCTTTGATGGAAAGGCCTTTGTATCCGGCATCAGGCATACCATCGACCAAAGTAATTGGGAAACGGATATTCAGATCGGTATGTCAGAAGAGTGGATCAGCCAGATCAGACCATCTGACACATCCAACCGGGGTTATCGGTTAATCCCCCCCATTGAAGGGTTGCATATCGGTGTGGTAACCGGACTGACCGGCGATCCCTTGGCTGAGCAAAGAATTCAGGTCCGGGTGCCAGTGCTCGATGGAGAAAAAGAGGGCATATGGGCAAGGCTCGCCGTGGAATATGCGGGTAGTGAACGAGGTATGGTCTTCCGGCCGGAAATAGGCAATGAGGTGATACTGGGTTTCTTGCAGGGCGATCCGAGGCAGGCAATTATTCTTGGAAGGTTACATAGCAGCAAGCGTACGGCTCCTATTTCGGATGCCAATGGGCAAAATGAGCAAAAAGGCATTATCACGAGGGCGGGGATGAAAATACTCTTTGACGAGCAGCGCAAAAGTGTGAATATCGAGTCGCCCGGCGGCAAATCGATGGCTATTAATGACCTGGAAGGCCAGGTGATTATCAAAGATGAAAACAACAATCAACTGATTATGGCCAAAGAAGGTATGAAGCTCAACGCCACAGGTAATCTGGATATCAATTGCGCGGGTAGTTTGAGCATTAAAGCTCCGAGTGTTCAGATTACAGGTGCCGACTTCAATTGTCAGGCCTCAAACGTCATGATGAACGGTAATGCCTCCGTGGCGCTTACGGGAGGTTCGGTAACCATAATACCACCGCCCAATTAAAAATGTAAATCTGCTTGAATCAGCCCGGCTATTGCCGGGAAACAGGCATGGCAAATTATTTGAAAATGGAAAAAGATAAATCGTTTTTAGGCAGAGGGTGGTCATTCCCCCCGACATTTGACAAGGAAATCAGGGGTGTTGTCATGACCAGTAACGAAGAGGACATAGAAAAAAGCCTGGAAATTTTATTAAACACCCATATTGGCGAGCGCTATTTGCAGCCCGGATTCGGATGCGCTTTGGGTAACTTTGCTTTTGAGGCACTCAATGCCTCTGAAGCCTATATCAAAGATTTGATCAATGATGCGATCATCTTTCATGAACCCCGCATCGAACTCGATGATATTTTCATAACGGCTAAACCCGGTCAGGGCCTGATGGAAATATCCATTGAGTACACCGTAGTGTCCACAAACACCAGGTACAACTATGTTTATCCGTTTTACATTAATGAAGGAACCAACATTACGCTATGAGTTCAGGTTATAACAAACAGGTGCCAATCAACCGGACCGGCACCAACCGGCACAACCGGCCATTGACTTTCCTGGATCCTGGTTTGGTGAAAATCGACGATCGCAAGCCAGCCGATTTCCTCGACCTGGCGAGAAAGATGGCCCAAGGCATTCGCTTCGATGATCCTAACAATAAAGCCGGAGATCAGACCTGGAAAGATTTCTTTTCAGGTGAATTGGGAAAAGGCCAGGCACACCAGCCGCATTACGCTTTGTTTCTGGCTTTTTTGGAATTGTTCCAATTGAGCATAGACAACCTTAATACATTTACCAAACGGCACCTTGACTTCTTTTACCAAAAAGTGCTGCGGTTTGATAAAGAACCTGAAATAGCTGACAAGGTACATGTGGTGTTAGGATTGGCAAAAAACATTGAAAAACACAATTTGCTGAAAGGTACGCGGTTCTATGCGGGCCAGGATGCCACAGGCCGGGCGCTGGAATATGAATTGTTGCACGATACTGTTTTTAACCAGGCCAAATTGGTAGCCCTCAAGCAACTTTATCTTCAAAGTGATACCGGGAGCTTTCGCAAATCGAACACTAACCGTAGCGAAACTGTGCAGCTCGAAGTAGTAAAAAGGTTCAGTGGGAAAACCGTGAGTGATAACGCCAGCGAAGATTTGACACAGAAGACCCCCTGGAATCCTTTTGGCCACCCCGGTCTGCCTGCGGTGGAAATTGGCTGGGCCATCTCATCGCCTATGCTGATCTTAAAAGAAGGTGTACGTAATATTGACTTTACCATCATTGGCGATTACACCGGTGAAGATGCCCTGTTAACAGATTTCTCATTGTCGGCAGATAGTTTTAAACTGGCATTCAGCACCGAAAATGGCTGGCTGGAGGCTGACATTGACCCCGATAAAGTTGCGGTTAATGGCGGCATGGGAAATCAGGATATCGAACTTGGCTTTCGTTGCACGATTCCGCTTACTGCGCCAGCCATCTGCGTGTTTGAGGAAGCGGAATTTTCCAGCCCATGGCCCATGGTAAAATTCATTCTAAACCAGGATCAACCGGATTTTCCGTACACGGTGCTAAAGCAGATCAGGTTAAAATCCGTAAGCCTGAAATTGAAGGTGGAGGGCATTAGAGAACTGGTCTTGCATAACGACCAGGCAGCCCTTGCGCCCAATCGACCTTTCACGCCTTTCTGAAGGGAGGCTTTTAAAGGCGCCAACTTTTATATCGGCAACGCTGAGGTCTTTCAAAAGCCGCTTGAAAAACTGTCCATAGATTTGGATTGGCATAACCTGCCCGCCTCTGATTTGAATGCCCATTACAGGCAATATCCGGAAATCTTCAGAGAAGATTCTCCGGCGGCAGGGGAGGGCAACGGGCAGTTCACCACTGCCATCCACCTGTTGCATGAAGGTATCTGGAAACCACTTACCCCCATTGGGGAGGGCGTTGGCCTCTTCAACACCGATGCCACCACGACCAGAAAAACCATCATTACGCATTCACCCGTTAAAAACGAAATTAATCATAAAACAGCCACGATCGAAACCAGTCATCTGAAGCAAAAAAGGGACATTGATCTGTAAAAAATAGAAGACTTCAATATTACTTCCCAAAACGGATTCATCAAACTTGTTTTGAATGGCAGCGACTTTGGACACAAAACATTCCCGAGGTTACAAAGCGCCGCCATGTCAAAAAACAATCAAGAAGGTGGCGAGTTATCCACACTGCCCCATGAACCTTATACACCGACCCTTGCCGGCATCCGTTTAGGGTATAAATCGGAACACGTGATATACACCAGTGAGACCATCGACCGAATTCTGCATATCCACCCTTTCGGATGGACCCCCTACAAGTATTTCAGCGACAGTTTCTACCTGCTGCCTCAGTACAAAGGAGAAGGCATGCTGTACCTCGGATTAAAAGATGTGAAGGTGCCTCAGGCGTTGAGCATTCTTTTCCAAATTGTTGAAGGTAGCGCTTACCCGAATGTGCCTTTGCCAGAGATCGAATGGTCTTATCTTTATGGTAATGAATGGGTGCCTTTCAAAGATACTGAGATTTTAAATGATTCGACCAACCGGTTCAACCGGTCGGGAGTGGTGACTTTGAGGCTACCTGACATAATGCCTGAAACCACTGGAATCTTTCCACCTGACTTATACTGGATTCAAGCTAAAACGTTAGCCCACGCGAACGGAGCCTGTGAGATACTGGATATTCGCACCCAGGCAGCTACGCTGGTCTTTACCAATACCGGTAATGTTTCAGGCCCCCGTGCCCATCGCATCACAGGAATGACTCAAGCCGATGTGCAGGTCAAATCTGTCAACCAACCCTATCCTTCATTTGATGGCAAGCAACGGGAGGAAGACAAGCACTTTTACCTGAGGGTTTGCGAACGGTTAAGGCACAAAGAACGGGCGGTTACTTTGTGGGATTATGAGCGGTTGGTATTAGAAGCCTTCCCCGAACTCTACGAGGCGAAATGTTTTAAACACAGCAACCAGGAAGCAGCCTATGCGCCGGGTAGCATCCTGATGGTGGTCATCGCCGATATTCGCAGCCATACCCGGCGTCACCCTTTCAAGCCCACTACCAGTTTGGACGTGCTGGACCGCGTGAAGCGCTATCTTAAGGAGCTATGCCCGCCTTATGTGGACATCGCGGTGAAGAATCCCGTGTTCGAAGAGATCCGGGTAAGCTTCCTGGTAAGGTTCAGGGAGAAAGCCAACTCCGGGTATTATCAGCAAAAACTCAATAAGGACATCCAGCGCTATCTTTCGCCCTGGGCATTTGCAGAAGACAAAGCCATTGTTTTTGGAGGCACCATCTACAAATCCTCCCTGTTGAACTTTGTTGTACAACAACCTTATGTGGACTTTGTCACTTATTTTGCCATGAACCATGCCGATGCCCAGGGCAACCTCAGGCTCAATGTAGAAGAAGCTGCCACTACCACACCGGTATCGGTGCTTGTATCGGCTCAATCACATGACATTAGAGTAGCGCCGGATCAAGCGACGGTTTGTGGCGATGGCATCGGCTCTATGATTATTGGAAAAACCTTCATGCACATCGAGTAAATATGGGGTACGGCGATAGATTATGGAAACATATGACCGGGCTTAAACAGACAAACTACTACAAACAGGGCAAGCAATATGATTTTTGGAACAGTATTCACATAAATTAAACATAATAGCATGGCTAGAAAATCAAGAGTTACACTCAAAGAATATTTCGGATCAGGTAAAACACCTACTGCGCGAAATTTTGCCGACATCATGGATTCCCATCTTAACATTGTCGATGACGAGATCTATGTTAAGGTTATCGAGGATGAATCCGGGCAGGAAAAGTACGTGGGTATAGGCACCCCTAATCCCAAAGAAAAGCTGGAAGTAACGGGCAACATTAAAGCGGAAGCATTTAAAGGCAAGGTAGATTGGAACAACATTATTAATATGCCTGACGAGCTGATCCCCTCAGGGGTAATCTTAATGTGGAGCGGTGATTTAAAGCTGTTCGATGAAACCGGTAAAGGGAAAGAAGATAAACGAATGAAGCAATGGGCGCTTTGCGATGGCAACAATGGCACACCTGATTTAAGAGGGAGGTTTGTGGTAGGTTATGACCCTGGCAAGGCTAAAAAACCCGTAAGTGCTGAGAACAAACAAGAAAACTATGGAAACTTGGGCAACACAGGGGGAAGCAATACCCATCGACTCACTAAAGCTGAATTACCCAGACACCATCATGCTGCCCGTAGCATGAAAAATAATGGGGCATCCATTCAAATAGGAAGCAGCGGAGCCCATAGGCATTCGTATGAAAAGAACAAACGAACCAAAAGAAGAGGAGATGGTATAAGGATGATGCGCACTGCTCATACGGATGTGCGATCTGTCAACAGTGGGTCGTCTTCCCATACTCACGGTAACCGTGATTTTTCGGGAAATGTAGGTAACGGAGCCGCGGATGGCCTGGGCGATCAACACCATGAAAACCGTCCGCCCTACCTTGTTTTGGCATACATTATGAAATTACCTTCATAGTGAGACTGCTCATACACTGGTAGAGCCAGAGGCCTGCTACACCGAATGATTACACGCTTTTATTAAACGTTATCATGTCTGAGAAAGAAAAACCTATCGGTACATCGATCAACCCAAATACGCTGGATTTCAACTACCTGAGGCAGCAAGGTATCCAACACCTGGAACGTTTGGCCGGCCAGTTATGGACCGATTACAATACACACGATCCCGGTATCACCATCCTGGAGTATCTTTGTTTCAGTCTGGTTGACCTCAACTACCGGACGACCCTTCCGGTTGAAGATGTCACTACCGATCCTCTCGGTAAGTTACCATCGCCTGGCGAGGCGCTGCATTGTAACCCTGTCACCGGAAGTGACCTGCGCAAAGTGGTGTTGGATATCGAAGAAGTCAAAAATGTATTGGTAGTTCCCGCAAACAGCGTAGCGCCCCATATCTACATAAACCGTAAGCGGAATACGCTAACTCACACCCCCCCACACCATGAAGACCGTGAGCAAGACAGGTTATCCATCCGTGGACGCTACAAAGTCTTACTTGGAATGGAAAGTGATAAGGAATTGGGGGATCTCAATGACAATAAAATCACCAGGAAGATCCGGGAAAACCTGACAATAGAAGTTGAATTTCCGCATTGGGACAACGCTGCTGTAGATTGGACAGACGGCCAAAGCATCCTGACCCACATCGATGCAGCGACTATTTACCTGGAAGAGGATGCTAAAACACACAAAACATGGGAAGAAATTCCCGTATTGTACCGTGATTCGATTTTAACGGAAAAGGAGAATGGTCTGACGATGGTGGCCGCTTATCAGGAAAAAGTCATAAAATGCCACAAAATCAGGCGTAAGGTAGCTGAGAAGCTGCATGCCTGCAGAAGTCTTTGTGAAGACTTCGCAGCGATCGAAGCCGTCCGGATTGAAGAAATCGGACTGTCAGTCGACATAGAGGTTAGCGGTGAGACGAATATGCAGGCTTTGCTGGGAGAGATCTTCTATCAAGTCGACCGTTTTCTTTCACCACCGGTGGTATTTCACAAAGCCCTTGATTTGCTTGAGCAAGGCATGCCCATTGACCGGATATTCCAGGGCCCTTTTTTAAAACATGGGGTTTTACTTGACCGGGATTTGCCTGTCCACCGTGAAGCGATCTATATTTCGGACATCATACACATCATTATGGAATGCGAAGGGGTGAAGGCGGTTAAGCGCCTTGTCATGGCCAACTATCGCCATGGAGCCCTGGTAAGTGGTGGAAACCGTTGGTGTGTGCGGCTCAACGTTGACGAGCACTACATCCCCAGGCTCTCCCGGGACAAATGCCGTGTGAATTTCTACAAAAATGGCTTTCCTTTTACCATACCACTGGAAAGCATCGGGTCGACCTACCTGGCACGCCGGGCTGCCCATCGTAAGTGGGCACATTCTACAGAGGAAGCCACGACTATTCCCTACCCCGAAGGCCGGAAGAGATCACTTTCAGCTTATGCCACCCTGCAAAACGATTTCCCGTTAAACTACGGCATTGGATATGAAGGACTGCCATCCGGTGCTACCACGCTGCGCAAGGCCCAGGCCAATCAGTTGAAAGCCTATCTGATTTTTTTCGAACAACTGATGGCTAACTTTCTCAGCCAACTGGAACATGTGAAGGAACTGCTGCGCATGGGTGAGGGGAGTGGAAAAAGCCTTTTCTATCAATTACTCGATCAGGTGCCAGGTATGGCAGACCTCTACGATAAAGACGATATAGAGGGGCAGATGCAAGAAGACTCCCGGGTGTATTACAGGAGAAAAAACCGTTTTGTCAATCACTTGCTGGCCCGGCTGGGGCTGGAGGTAGAGGATCATGTCATGTTAACCAGCGGCATGCACGGAGACAAGAATGAAGAAGATAAGCTCAAAGATAAATTCCACATCCTGGGACAGGGGTCTTCGATGAATGCCAACCGGGCCACTGCTTATAATTATACAGATAATAAGGCAGTTTGGGATACTGAAAATGTGTCTGGTTATAAAAAGCGTTTGTGCGCTTTTCTGGGTATAGAGCACTGTAAGCGAAGGAGTCTTGCCAACTTAAGCAAAGAACAGAAGCATGAAGGTTTCCATCTGCTGGAGCATATATTGCTGGCGCCACGGCACCGGTTGGGGCGACAGAATCAACCTTTACCTTTATTATTCCCTGAGGTATTTACAGATGGGAGGTGTCCGGACATTCCCTGGGAGGAAGACCCTTATTCGGCAATTGTCACGTTGGTTCTGCCCGACTGGATTGGACGCTTTACCAAACAGCCATTTCGCAGTTATTTTGAACGGGCCGCCCAGCTGGAGAGCCCCGCCCACATCAGTGTTCGTTTCTTCTGGTTAGACACGAGCAGAATGGCCATTTTTGAAGCAGCCTATGAAGCCTGGGTCCGGGCACTGGCAGATCCGGCTGCGAGCCCGGAGCAGCTTGGTGATACACGCAATACCCTGATCGATGTTTTGAACACGATGTACCGGCAGCAAACTGTGGCCACACCTGTAAACCCCATTAAGGACGCAGATCGGTACGCCCACCTCGGAGTCCATCCGGACTGGGAGGTGCCTGCGCTGGACATCGATGATCATTGCTGGATCATCTATAAAGACAATACGATCCTTCAAAATGGTTATGCAGGTCATTGCAACATGGCCAGTGTTGGAGAAGGTACCGTGGCATTATATCATCAGCCCTTGGATAAACAGTCGGAAGTCCTGGAGATGATGCTGACCGCGGATAATCATCTGTACAGTGAAGCGGGCCTGGTATTTTTGTGGGTTTCCCGTGAGGACTATTGGTTGCTGTTCTATCGAAACTTTCACCGTACCGTGGTGGTAGCTCATGTGATAAAAGGCAAAGCGCAAATCGTTATAGAAAACCCCATTGCAGACCTTAAGGGGCAGTCCATTGGTTTTAGATTGGACAAAAACAGGGGCAGAATCCGGCTTAGCCAAAGCAGCCCGAATACATTGGGTAGTGAATTTTTGCTGAATGTTCGAGAAGATAGCATTGTCAATACCCTGTTTGGCCTGTACACGCGCTACAGCAACCATACAAGGTTCATGCGTATGCGGCTAATCGACCATGAAGAAAACCTGATCATACCTTTGAAGGGTACCGGTGGTTTGACAGCAAATACCCAACCCGGGCAACCCAAAAACGAAAAGTAAAAGTGATGATTTCAACTGATCACATCATCGGAAGATTGATTATAAAACCCTCGTTTTCCTCCCTATCACTGGGCTTGGAAACGCCAAAAAAATTGTATGACCTCGGTCGCGAGGTGGTACCCCCCGTGGTAGACCGTATTTGTGCAGGCTATGATTTAATGCATCGTAAAGTCGTTCTGGAGAGGGTCATGGTCGACCTGGGACCAATTCATATCGAGGAGTTGCCTGACACTTTTCAGGAAAAACTGACCCGGGCTTTGCTACAGGAATTTGAGGCGCAAATAGGCACACTACCCGCCGGCACCGGGAATGCAGCAACCGTTCCTGCCGGACAAAACGCATCCTCGGAGGCTACTGACGGCCCTGTTTCCACAAACGTGAGCTATTACGAGGTGCCTCCGGATGCTTTCGGGATCATCCGGTTTTTTTTACAAACCGGCGCGCTCCCTGCATCGGTCAGACAGTCTGTCCGGATCACAACATTGGTGGATGAATTGCTTGACAACCATTTGAAGGAATTTACACAACTTGTTCAACCATTGGTACGAAAGCGAAAGCCCCGTAAAAGGTTGGCTCATCACCTTTCCCGTTTTCAACTGGCTCGACTCGTATCGCATTGCTCAGGCCCGGAAATGGCCCGTGTGGTGGAGGTTTTATTGATCATCCCCAGGCTGCTCGGTTCGGGAGGCAGGCATATAGCTGATGACACTGTGGTGGGAGAGGTGGTATTAACGCAACTGTTTGCCACCGATACCAGCCCGAACCCCTCCATAGCCGTATGGAATACCCTGGATACATTGGCAAAACGATGGGAAATACCGGTTGATGAGCTTTTGGAAGTGGTAAAGAAAGCAGTGACCCCCAGTGAATCGGATAAGCTGGTGCGTGCGATGAATCCGGAGGGGCAAAAAACAAACATTGTTACCCCCCCGGCTAAAGACAACAGCCGGGCAGCATCTTCTGTCCCGGCTCAGATAGAGGATGAACCCTCCCGGTATGAAGATTTTTTGGAAGGTGTCGACCCTGTTGAGGCCCACGCCTCATTACCCGAATCAATACTTGTCCAAAACGCCGGCATTCTTTTGACCTGGCCATTTTTGGAAGGATTTTTTGAAAAATTAGCACTTACCGTAAACGGCAGTTTTCAGGATGAGAACGCCAGGATAAAAGCCACCCACCTGCTGCACTACCTGGCTACTGCCTATGACAAGGCAGAAGAATATGAATTGGTGATGTATAAGTTATTGTGCGGCATACCGGCAGACGAGCCTTTACCAATAACAATACACCTTACTGACTATGAAAAAGAATTCTCCGACGGTTTGATCCGGGCATTGATTAAAAACTGGCCTGCCGTGGGTGACACAGATATAACCAGTATCAGGGAAGCTTATTTTAAGCGTCCCGGCCATGCGTTTGAAAGGGACAATGGCTGGCTGCTGGAAATTGAGTATCAAACCTGGGATATTCTGCTGGATAGCCTGCCATGGGGTATTGGGTTGGTACACCTGCCCTGGATGAAGCAAATGATCCATGTAGCATGGAAAACAAATTGAACCAATCATCATGAGCACAGAAGTAGCTATACCACGCCAAAAAAAGCCAAATGACCATACCACAGACAGTTTTGCCGATCTTTTGGCATCAGACCTGGAGTGGTGTGCGGATATTGTTTTGATGCGGTTAAAACTTTATCTCGGGCAGGAATGTGTTTATCAGGACATTACCCATTTACCGCCTGCCTTACCTGAAGGAACATCACCCTATGCGGAATTTTTAAAACAGCATTCCCTCAACTTTGAAGAGCGATTGCTGCTGGTGTTAAGCCTCGTACCTCATTTACGACCACAGTTATTGGACTTTTTTCTTGTAAAAAACACCAATTATGACAGGGAATTCACTGAATTCGGAGGTGTGCTGGAAGCGCCGCACAAAGGTTTTTTACCAACCGGCGAGACAGCCCTTTTTTTGTTGGCCGGGAAAGACATCCACAAACGCCTCGCGTGCGGTTACCTGTTTGGTAAAAACCACTTGTTTGCCACCAAAAATATTTTAAGTCTGACCCATACCAATACCCGGGCACCTTATTTCAGCGGTCTGCTTCAGCTCAACGAACGCTATCTGGACCGGTTTACCGGCTTACCGAGACCGGCTCATCATTATCATGTAGATTTTCCTGCCCATCCGATTTCTACGGGCTTGAACTGGGAAGACCTTGTACTCCCCGCTCACACGAAAGAAGAGGTGATGGAGATCCTGACCTGGATGGAACATGGCGAAACCTTGCTCCATGCGTGGGAATTGAGGACGCGCATCAAACCTGGCTGCCGGGTAATATTTCACGGCCCGCCGGGAACCGGAAAGACACTCACTGCCACGTTGCTAGGCAAAACCACCGGCAAGGAAGTGTACCGGATAGACCTGGACAAGATTACCTCTAAGTATATTGGTGAAACAGAGAAAAACCTGGCCAGGGTATTTGATGAAGCCGGAAACAAAGACTGGATCCTGTTTTTCGATGAAGCCGATGCACTTTTTGGCAAACGCACTCAGGTAAACAACGCCAACGACCGGCATGCTAACCAGGAGGTGGCCTACCTGTTACAGCGTATCGAAGACTTCCCGGGCGTGGTGGTGCTCGCCAGCAACCTGCTCGGCAACCTCGATAAGGCTTTTAACCGCCGTTTCCAGGCCATTATTCAATTTCCTATGCCTGGCCCGGAGGAAAGGCGGCTGCTATGGGAAAAAAGTTTTTCCAAACATTGCACACTTAGTGAGGACATCGACCTGGCCCGTGTCGCGGAGGCCTACGCCCTTGCCGGAGGTGCACTCATCAACGTGGTCCGCTACTGCTCCTTAGAAGCGCTAAAACGCCATGCCAGCAAAATCCTGCTGGCAGACCTGGAAAAGGGTATCAGGAGAGAATTGATGAAGGAAGGGAGGACATCGTGAAAGGAAAGCAACAGGCTATGAGCAAATACACAAGCCATTACCTGACAAACCGAAGTTCAGGAACCGCCCGAAATCATAAAAGCCGGAATGACCGGCCACCAACTTACCATTGGGTCGATAACCGCCCCGAAGCTATTGATGCGAAAGCGTCACAAACACTGGCCGATAATAGTGCCCGGATGCAGGATTTAATGGCAATGCAAACCATAACAAATAACAGTCCACAGGTCAGTCGAGCGGCCCGGCTACAGCGCATGGCTAATACTTACACTGAACAACAACAGCCAGTCACTCAGACAAAACAGCCGTCATTTACCGGATCACAACCGGCTAACAACCGGCTTTCTGAAAACCTGGTAGCGGGTATTCGGGCGTTATCCGGTCATTCCCTGCACAATGTGGCGTTAAATTTAAACTCTTCCATACCCGCCGGCTTCAACGCCCATGCCCTCACACAGGGGAATAGTATACATGTAGCACCCGGCCAGGAAAAACATATTCCCCATGAAGCCTGGCATGTCGTGCAACAGCGGAAGGGGAGGGTGAAGCCTACCATGCAGATGAAGGGGGTCGATATCAACGATGACGCAGCTTTGGAGAAAGAGGCGGATGTGATGGGGGCCAGGGCGGAACAATTTCAGCGTAAAGCCGGAACATCCGGCGATCATCTTGGAAATTTCAATAATACTACAAAAGAAGCACCCTTTCAATTAAGTGGTGATAAGGGTATTTTGCAGAGAAAGTTAGAGGTAGCAGGTCAGGCACGCCAACAGGCAGAGCCGGTCTGGGATCAAATAGTGCATCTTGAACCCATTCGAGTTTTAGATTTCGACCAAAAGCTCCAAGCCTACAAGATTCTCCGCAGATGGATACATGCCCCAATATACGGAATCCGTGAAAATGTCGTTTCAGAAGACAGGAAATACGCGAACTGGCAAGAACTGGCAGCGGGGATTGCCGGGAGCGCTTAGGAGTCAATATAATCTGGCACATGAAACAAGTTTGGCAGGTATGGTTCAGAACAGTCAGGAGATTAATGATAGAATCGGAGGATTCCTGGATAGAGTAATAAGGTTGCATAGTAATTTTTTTACAGACGAGGCAAGAGCGGGTGCTGATACTTACCGTGGGCACTACAGGATTTACTATGGAACAAGTCGATTGGCATTCGGTTTGAATCGGGGCAAAACAATAAGTCAGGTACTCAGGGATCCTCCCCTGAATCTGAATGCAAGAATTGCTTTTTTATTAGATTATGCACGTTATGCACGACATTG
Organism: Agaribacillus sp. DX54; assembly: GCF_056858335.1. Classification (NCBI taxonomy): domain Bacteria; kingdom Pseudomonadati; phylum Bacteroidota; class Cytophagia; order Cytophagales; family Splendidivirgaceae; genus Agaribacillus; species Agaribacillus sp. DX54. The sequence continues at coordinate 93,155 of NZ_JBXEQE010000011.1, read as the reverse complement.
GGCGACAGGAGATCCTTTTTGGCGTGTAGAATTTCCGGATAATCTAAGAGAAGCCCGGTTGAATCATTGGAATCCTAACGAATCCAGGGAATGGACGAAGCAAGCCAGAAGTAATTTTGTGCCCTTAGGCTCTGGACCTTCCGCGAGTACTGCGCTGGTTATGACACTTGGAAGGTTTTATATAGCAGATCCTCTTGAAATGCAAGCACTGGCATGGGGTGTTTTTTCTTTTTTCAACCAGGGACTCCATTTGAATCACTCAGGTACGCACCGTTTCCATGAAGTGATGTCTGTGGCAAGCTTGTACGGAGTTCCTTATAATCCGTGGATTTATCCCTATACAATTCCGTAGTAACAGACATGAACAATAAATGTCGATCGCATATTTAAACTAAATAATTAGAAATTAAAACCCATGAGTATCAAAAAATTACAGGAATTATCTGGCATCGCACCCGATGGTTTATTTGGTGAACAAACATTCAAAGCCGGTTCTGCCTATCTTGGCATAACGGAACATACCCATGGCGTACACTTTTTTGCCCAGGTAGGCCATGAAACCGGCAATTTTCGAACTTTTACAGAAAATCTTAATTATTCAGCGCAAGCGCTGCGCAAGACCTTTGGTAAGTACTTCCCTGATGCCGAAACTGCCGAAAAATATGCTCGCCGGCCTGAAATGATCGCTAACCGGGTATATGCCAACCGGATGGGCAACGGTAGCCCGGAATCAGGCGATGGCTGGAGATTCCGCGGCCGCGGGGCACTCCAACTTACCGGGAAAGATAATTACAGCGCATTTGCACGGGCTGTTAATGACCCGGAGGTATTGGATAACCCTGCAATTGTCGCTGAAAAATATGCCTTTACCAGTGCAAAGTTCTTTTTTGATAAAAACAACCTTTGGCGTATTTGTGAAGAGGGTTTTTCCAGGCAAACGATAAAAAAGTTGACCAGAAGAATAAACGGGGGACTTAATGGCATTGATCACAGAGTAGCGTTGACCCGAAAATTCAGTACTTACAGCCTGTAAAATATTATCGGAATAAATTAAATTCTGAGGGAGAAGATTTAAAAAATCGATTTTGTGACCAGGTAGCATATGCAAATACATGCACAAACCACCCGTTATAAACCGGTAGCAGGCAGTACCGGAAGTCGCAACAACACACTGGCTAACTGGTCGTTTGTGGGTAACCATTCGAAAACCCTCCGGGCAAGTGCGTTACAAAACATGGCAGACCACAGCCCGCAGGCCAAACAAGCAGCCCGACTCCAGGCGATGGCTGATGGTTATGCTGCACAGGAGCTATCAGCCATCCATACAAAAACAGAACCGTCAGCATTCCCTTTAGGCCCATCAGCTTCCAAAATCAGTCTGTCGATCATTTCATTCGCGGCATCCTTGGTGAAAGTAACTGCCAGAATTTTACTTGGCTTAACATGCTTTTCAAAAACGAAATAAATTATCTTTTTAATAATGGTGGAAGTCTTGCCTGCACCGGCTCCGGCCAGCACTAACACCCTTTTATCGTCTGTTAAAACAGCTTCCTGCTGTCTCTCACTGAGTCCATCGAGTATTCTATTTGTGGGGGTCATTGAATAAATCGCGGATTTGTAACCTTGATATCTTTAAAGATCGATAAAAAATGGGAATTAACTAAAAATACCTGCCAAAGGTTTTCGCGAATTTGCCGACAATGGATTTTGATTATACCAATACTTTTAAGGGGTTTAACCCGAAGACCTGATAAGCTTTCTATCATAAGTACCGCAAACCAGCGGAATTCAGAAATTTATCTAATCTTTGGCTACGGGCCAAAAGACCCTATATATCATTGCTGAGTGCCATGGCGCAGGCAAAACACAGCTTCATTCGGGAAACTATCAAAACTGATGATTGTAAAGTACGTGAGTTCATAAACAAGATGTCAAAAATATACACAAAATTGGCTAGACCTGACATTTTATCTCACTCACTTAAAGGCTAGCTTTGTTATTTTAGACAATTCAGAACTGTTCATGCAAACTTTGATCTTTGCCATTTAATTCCTTGATTAGCGCCATCCTGGTTGTTACTCGGGGAGGAGTACCGGACTACATAAAGGGGGAAGGCGGTACGCATATCCAAATCACCTGTCATTTTGAAGGTGAAGAAACCACTTTGAACCCAATAGCAGAAGGGGTTTTAAAGTTTTCCATTGGTTCGACAGAAAAAGCATTCAATTAAGATCTCCTGCAACTAGATGAATATAGTTAATATAATTTAAAATCTGACAAAATGAAAAATATTGTATTTGTTATCAGCATGGTAATTTGTGGCTTTCAAGTTAAAGCTCAGGAAACCCCTTTCACTGGATTAAATAGTAACCTGGGAAACTTGTTTCGCACTTCTAAGGCAAAAACGAAGTCAATCAGCCCCGAAAATTTCACCGGGGAAAAGGGTAAAGGAGGAATGGCCAAGCTTGGGGAAGGTGCGGCTTCGGAAGAAGCCCGTGATTTGGGGCAAGGCTGGAAAGTAAGCCCTTACATTAACATTCAGCCCGGTGAAACTTTTACCCTGGCAGAAATCGAAGGACCGGGAAGTATTCAGCATATCTGGATGACACCTACCGGTAACTGGCGTTTTTATATTTTGCGTTTTTATTGGGACGACGAGACAGAACCTTCCGTAGAAGTACCTTTGGGTGATTTTTTTGGTATGGGATGGGGTGAATACGCACATCTGAATTCTCTTGCGATCTGTGTAAATCCCGGCAGGGCCTTTAACTCATGATGGAACCACATGCCAAGTTCCCTGAGCTGCCATCAAAAGACGACTTGGAAGTTAGATAATCGCTGAGGTCTGTATCATACTGATTGTGACCTATTAATTAGTGAAAACTGAAACTTTTTGTGCCTTAAATAGCGCAAGCGCTCCGTGGCCGTTGCACAACGTTTTCGCCAAAATTCTTTGTGTCTTGGTGCCTCCGTGTTGAAAAATGGTTAACCACAAAGGCACCAAGACACAAAGAGACACAGAGGTTTTCGCTGATAAAATAAAAATACAGGCAAATGTTTGCGTTGTGCAACAGCCACTCTCGCTGTAGGGAATTAGTTATTTTTATTTGACATTTGGTCAACGCTTGACCAAGGATGCTTTGTGGCGGAAAATGGTTAATGTTTCCGTCCCTGTATGCTCAAATTGACAGAAATTCTAAGTCCTGTAGAAGACAAATTATCGATCTTTCTCGCGTGATATTTGTAAAAAATGGTTAATTTGATTTTCATTTTAAAAATTCAGGAAGAATAATCATCTGGTTCTTTGCTGTTTCCTTCTGGCCCTTAACCAGATTTGTGCAGGTCGGATTATACATAAGCAATAGTCACAAAACTACGATGAAGGCATTTTCGAAATCAGTTGCTCCTGTTAAAGGAGCGTTAAAAAAGGCTGCCGGACTTTCGAAGGAATTGTCTCATGAGGAAATTGTGAGTGCCCTCGAGCTAGGCGATGAGTCGGTATTAGGTATTGTTTATAATCAATATGTTCATGACCTTTTTAGGTTCGGAAGCCAGATTTCACGCGATAAGGAGATAGTGAAGGACTGCATTCAGGATGTTTTTGTTACATTACTACGACGCAACATACAGGTAAATAAGCTCAATTCCATCAAATCCTATCTTTATAAATCACTCTACCGGGCCATCCTCGAAAAAATAAAAAGAGAGCGCAAGTATTTGTTGGACCATCCCGTATTTGATAATTTCGAGGGCTTTGAAATTGAGATTTCAAGCGAGTCGAGAATCATCGATGAGGAGACCTATCGTTTCAAAGTCACCCAATTAAACGAGCAATTAAAACATTTGTCCGGGAAGCAGAAACAAGCTATTTTACTTTTTTATTATGACGGGTTTTCGCAAGAAGAAATTGCGGAAATTATGAACCTGAAAAACCGGAATTCAGTGACCAAGCTTGTCCGCAGAGGACTGGATTCTATTCGTCGAAATATTATTATTTCGTTATTGCCATTATTTAATATTATCGGCTGAAGTCCTGTCATAACTTTTCATCTCTTATTTTACCACCTTTTCTTTTTTAAAAAAATGAAAATGGGATGATTTGATTTTAGCTTCCCTCTTTATTAACAGAGGGTCGAATCAAATTAAACATACCCTTAAGAGATACGATGAAGTATGAGGACTATGACATGATAGATTTCATCCAGGATGAATATTTTATCCGTTGGGTGAAGGATCCGGATGAGCAATCGGAAAAATTCTGGAAGATGTGGCTTGCGAAGCACCCCGGCAAAAGGGAAGATATCATGCACGCCAGAAATATTATTGCTGATTTTGGATATAAATATGATCCTGAGCTTACCAAGGACGATTACCTGGAGATGTTTGAAGGTATACTTAAAAAAGGTCGCCCGAATTCTCAGGAGAAACAACCACCTAATTTATCGATTTTATCATGGCCCCTTAAAGTGGCTGCTGTCGTCGCCATTGTTCTTGGGTCGGTTTTTATGGTAATCAGACTTCAGCAGATTGGTAATGAACAAGCTTACTTACCAGTTTTGGTTAATAAGACAAGTCCGGTTGGGCAGAAAATTATAACCTGGCTGGATGATGGAACCAAAGTTCATCTCAATGCAGGGTCAGGTATTGGCTATCATGAAAAATTTTCGGATTCGGCTCGTGTGGTTTACCTGAAAGGCGAAGCATATTTTGAGGTGACAAGAGACACGCTCAGGCCTTTTATCGTCAAAACAGGAAAAGTTAAAACTACCGTATTGGGAACCACATTCATTGTCAAAGCCTATCCCGATGAAAGTAAAATCGATGTGGCGGTAATGGAAGGTATGGTGAAGGTAGAAAATGAAAATGCCCTGCCGACCCCTTTCCAACATACCATTACCCGAAATCAAATGACATCTTTCTACATCGACAGTCAATTGGCAGTAAAACAGGCGTTTGACCCTGATCAGGTCTTTGCATGGACAAAAGGGATTATTCATTTCAAAGCTGCGGGTATCACCGAAATTATCAGGACACTTGAAAGATGGTATGGGGTCACTTTTGTCGTAAATCGCCCGCTGAATCAGGAAAAAGATTTTACCATCACCTATGAGAATAAACCACTTCAGGAAATACTTGAAGGGCTAAGCTTTACATTCGACTTTGAATTTGAAATAAATGATAAAGTTGTCACGCTAAATTAATGGTCTATGAGATACAATAATACAAGCTAACCAATCCCATCGGAATTTAAACAAAGTACCCCATGCGCCTTCAAGTTCATTGGGGAATGTCCTGCAAGTGTGCATGAGGTACATGTTTCTGATAATTAATTCTTACCAAAAACATTTTAACTATGGCATTAAAATTACTAAAAAAAATTTTGATTATGTCCAAATACGTAATTTTTGGCATATTGATACAATGCATACTTTACGCTTTTGTTTTTGCCAATTCCAGCAAAGCACAAAAAAAGAGTATTGAAGACATCTACATTACCGTTGAACTGGATAACTTCAGTATAACGGAAGCCTTTGAAAAATTAGAGTGGTTAACAGGGTTTGAATTTGCCTATAAACAAAGAATTGTCGATCCCGGACAAAGGCTGAAGTTTGATAAGCGACATACTTCACTTGCTGAGCTGCTCCGGAATATTTCAAAAGAAGCTAATTTGGGATTTAAGCGGGTAAATGAGATCATTTACGTAAACAAAAGAGAGAGAAAGGGAATCCTGGCAGTCTTGGAAGATCCGGTTGTTGAAGAAAGGACAATCACCGGAAAGGTAACAGACGATTCGGGCAATGAATTGCCAGGCGTAAATGTACTGGTTAAAGACACAAGCATTGGAACCATCACAGATCTGGAGGGGAATTATTCTTTAAATGTACCTGATGGTGCCACTATGTTGGTTTTCTCCTATGTTGGTTATATAACTGAAGAAGTCGATATAGCTGGCAGAACAACCGTTGATTTTGTACTTACTCCCGACATCGAGACACTTTCTGAAGTGGTTGTAATAGGATATGGTACGCAAAAGAGAAAAGAGGTGTCAGGAGCGGTAGCCCAGGTAGATGGTAAGGATTTGACCCAGGCGCCCATTTCCACATTAACTAATTCACTTACCGGGCGTTTGCCAGGCCTTACCATAGACCAGCAGTCTTCTGAGCCTGGAAGGGAAAGCTCCGCCATTCTTGTTCGGGGGTTAGGTACCATAGATATTGACGAGGATGATGGGATTAACCCGAATGGGGCTTTGGTTGTAATCGACGGGGTAGCCAATGTAGATGGCCTGGACAGGCTGGACCCTAATGATATTGAAAGTGTAACGGTTCTGAAAGATGCTTCAGCAGCGATTTATGGAGCGCAAGCTGCCAGTGGTGTAATCCTGGTTACCACAAAAAGGGGAGAAACTGGAAAACCCCGTTTTAACTATAGTTTCAATGCAGGGTTCAATTCCCCTGTGAGCCTGGTTAGACCATCTAATGGATTAGAGTATGCCACATTTCTCAACCGGCAGGCATTTTTTAATTCTGGTTGGGATACTGATTATACGCCTTTATTTAGCGATGCAGAAATAGAAAACATTAGAAACGGTACAACTCCTACAACAGAGTGGGTTGAGTCTTCTTACAAAGATTTTTTTTCACAATCCTCTCATAATTTTTCTGTGAGAGGAGGAAGTGAAAATATCAGGTACTTCTTGTCGGCCAGGTATTTCCAGCAAGGCACCATATTTGTCGGTGATAACAATGGAGAAAATAAACAATATAACATAAGGAGTAATACTGATTTCACATTTGGCAAAGGGCTGGACATAGGATTGAATATAGCGTTACGGCAGCAGGATGTTGAAAATTCTGCGGCCCGTGGACCAGGCGTTTTAGTAAATGCCCTGTTAACCAGCCCATTATTAGAGAGATTTGTAAATGGAGATACCCGGTATCCGGCGCAAGGTAGAGCTTTTCAAAACCCAACGGCCATGTTCCGGGCCGGAGGATATGAAAGGAACGAAAGAAGAAATCAAAGTGCAATGCTCAAATTCAATTACGAGATCCCCAAAGTAGAAGGTTTGGCTATTGGAGGATTTTTTTCCGTCGGTTTGGATACCGATATGCGAAAAAATTTTCTGGTACCCTGGACATATTATGTAGAAAATAATTCAGATCCCAATGATATTCCGGAAGCCCGTACAGCGGGGATCACACAATTAGATCAACGTCATGACAGAACCAGAATTTTAACTTCTAACTTTCGTACCACTTACAATAAAACTATAGGCGAAAAGCATAATCTGGATGCTTTGCTACAGGTAGAAAAACAGGAAATAAGAACCGATTGGTTCAGCGCGGGAAATGATAATTTTTTGTCTACAGCTTCCGATTTCCTGGGTTCGGGAAGTAATGCCCGTGAAGATTCATATGTTAATGGCGCAGCATCCGAACTTGCCCGGATTGGATATTCGGGAAGACTAAATTATAATTACGAAGGAAAATATATTGCTCAATTTTTGTTTAGGTACGATGGGTCTGAGCGCTTCGCCAAAGGACAGCGTTTTGGTTTTTTCCCCGGGGCATCATTGGCCTGGTTGATATCGGATGAGGGTTTTCTGAATAATAGTGAATTGGTTAGTAATTTGAAATTAAGGGCCTCGTGGGGGCAATTGGGTAATGACAGGATTGGCGCTTTTAATTATTTGTCAAGGTTTGTCATTGGCGGAAATACGGTAGTAGATGGAATTACCGTACCCGGGATCGTAGAAACCGGCAGCGCCAATCCTGACGTGACTTGGGAAACTACCGAAACTATCAACCTGGGACTCGAAGCAGCGTTTTTCGGTAACAGGTTAACTTTGGAGGTGGATGTATTTGACATGCAGACCAAAGGGATATTAACATCACCGCAATTAACACTACCGGAATATACAGGGATTGAACCTCCCCGACAAAATATTGGTCAACACCAGAACAGGGGAATCGAGGTCGCAACCTCGTACAGACAACAAATAGGAGAATTTAACTTCACTATCGGAGGTAATGCATCCTATACGCTTAATGAAGTAAAATTCTTTGATGAACCTCCTTTTGATGAAGACTATCAAAGTCAAACGGGCAGACCCTGGGGATCTCCGCTTGAATACCATGCCATAGGGATATTCAGAACACAAGATCAATTAGATAACCTTCCAACCCGGCCGGGAGACAGATTGGGCATGGTGATTATTCAGGATGCAAACGGAGATGGCGAAATTACTTTGGCTGACAGGGTCCGAACAAATCCGGGAGTCCATGACTTCTACTATGGTATCACTACGCAGGTGTCATTCAAAAACTTCGATATGAGCATGCTTTGGCAGGGAGCTTCCGGAGGACTAAAAAGAATAAATCCATTTTTTTCTCCGGGAAATAACGGATTGGCCTATATAGCTAATGAATCGTGGGGGCCGGATAACCCTGACGGTAGATGGCCGGCACCGAATCAGGGAGCAGATACCGATTTCTACAGGGTTAAAGCTAACTATTTACGGTTAAAAACTTTAGAAATAGGTTATACCCTTCCCGAAGACCTGGTGAGTTCTGTGGGTTTAAGGAGTGTCAGGGTATACACTAGTGGATTTAACTTGCTGACATTCAGTAAAGTATTATCCGATATTGGTTTTACAGACCCGGAACAATTAAACGCATTAGCCAGGGACTATCCCACTTTGAAAACCGTCAATTTTGGAGTAAATGTATCATTCTAAAAAAGGTATCATGAAGAAAATTGTAAAACTAAATTTTATTATCGGCATACTGGTGTTGTTTACATCTTGTTCAGAAGATGCACTGGACCTCAAGCCATTAGATGCCATATCCCAAGTGGATGTCTTCAATGATGTTAACTTATTACAAGCATATGTGGATGCTACCTATGCCAGTATACCTAACAATTTTAGCGGGAATCAGCGTATGGGTACGGAGCCTCTCGCAGATCTTGCTTATTTGAAAAATGACCGGGGTGAGGGTGTGCCTGAATATGGGGAGAACAGGGTCGACGCTTTAAATGTTGAAGGAGTAACCAGGAATTCATGGAGCACAAACTATGCTGGCATAAGACATATTAATTCTTATTTTTCCGGTATTGAAAATAGCGCTATTGCACAAAATGATCTTGACCCTATGACAGGTCAGATGCATTTTTTACGTGCTTATTTTCATTTTGAATTATTGTCCTACTACGGTGGCATTCCTATCATTACCAAAAGATTTGAGATCAATGAGGAAAATTTTGATGTCCCCAGGAACTCAATTGAAGAAGTTGTAGACTTTATCGTGTCAGAATTGGATATAGCTATACCGCTTCTTGATGAAAGTGCGCCTAAGGCAAGAGCTGGTAAAGCCGCTGCCATGGCACTTAAAGGGAGGGTACTTCTTTATGCGGCGAGCGAGCTTTTTAATCCTTCGGGAGATATGTCCAGATGGACAGCAGCAGCGGAAGCCAATAAAGCGGTGATGGATTTGGAGACTTATCCAATGACGGCTGATTATCGCAGCATCTTTTTAAGTAGGCCATCGATAGCAGACGAGGTGATCTTTACGAGAGAATACAACCTGGAAGTAAACCAGGGTACCTGGTCAGGGGCCAACACCATGTTCTGGCCTAATGGGTACCAAGGTTGGCATTCTGTTAGCCCTACTCAGAAATTTGTAGATTTATTTGAAATGACCAATGGGGAAACGCCCTATTTATCTGACGGTGTTACTGTTAATCCGGCATCGGGATACGATCCTCAAAATCCGTATGTAAACAGGGATCCGAGATTATCCGATATTGTATTGTACAATGGTGTGATGTTTAAAGACAGGGATGTTCAGTACTGGATTGAATATGAAGATGACGGTGACGGTAATCCCGTAGATCGTATAGAAGTAGCGGGAGGGCTGGATACCCATTTGTCACCCATTTATTTTTGGGAGCCTTCTTTCACCAATTATGGCTTCCGAAAATTTACAGATCCTACTGAACTTCCGGCCTTAAGTGGAGCGCCTACGGAAGAATTTACTCCCGACATAAAATTCAGGAAAACGGAATTTTATTTAAACTATGCCGAAACACAGATTGCCTTGGGCAATGAGCAAGCTGCCAGAGAGGCTATTAATGCCGTTAGGGCAAGGGCAAGTGTCAATATGCCGCCTGTTACTGCATCCGGAAACGACCTTATTGAAGCATATCGCAGGGAGAGAGCGATAGAATTATCGTTGGAAGGACATCGTTTTTTTGATATAAGAAGGTGGAAAATTGCCGGAGAAGTCATGGGTAAACCGATGTATGGTATCAATGTTGAAAAATTGAGTACAGGGGATATTGTCTATAGTTATGGAACCAAAATTGCCCAGGCTACCGAATTAAGGGCTTGGGATGATAGATTATACTGGCTACCGATCCCTGATAGAGAAGTGAAAGCGAGCAACAATGCACTCGAACAGAATCCGGGCTACTGATTTTTGATAGTTTAATTTATTCAAATAATTGAAATTATAGCAAGGTTATTGCTTTGCTATATTTCTTATGTTGATATGAATAAAAGGCTAATTGCGATACTAATACTTACATTTTGTCTTTCCTGCCAGGAAAAGACCAGTATTGAAACCCTTCCTGATGAATCGCTGCCATCCGGTGCATCAATGTCTTATAAAGAGACGGAAGATATTTTGTTTTCAATGATGAGCCCGCTTCGCACAGGAATCAAATTTATCAATCATTTGACAGAGACTCCCGACATGAACGGCTTTTTTTATGAATACTATTATAATGGCGCAGGAGTTTCAATTTCCGATATTAATAATGATGGCTTGCAGGACATTCTGTTTATCTCCAGTCTGAGGGAGAATCATCTTTACCTTAACCAGGGTGGGCTAAAGTTTACAAATATAACCATACCGTCAGGCCTGGCCCAGTCCACAGGTTTTCGAACCGGAGTTACTAATGTGGATATTAATAATGATGGTTGGATGGATTATTACATTTCCAAGTCCGGCAGGTATGACGATCCTTCCAGGAGGAAAAATGAACTATGGATAAATCAGGGATTGAACGAGCACGGGATCCCGGTTTTCAAAGAGCAGGCATCCGGACATAACCTAGACATTGAGATGTGTTCAACACAGGCAGTATTTTTTGATTATGACCTGGATGGCGACCTTGACATGTTCCTTATCAACCATTATACCGCTCCTTTTGATTACCGGGAAATGGATAAACTAAGCAAAAAGAAAGGAATACTGACAGGGGACAGGCTTTACGAAAACAGACACGGTAAATTTGTGGATGTCACTACAAGCTCAGGCATTACCAATACCTCCAGATTGAGTTACGGCTTGGGTATTTCCGTAGGCGATTTGAATAACGATCGATGGCCCGATGTTTATGTAAGCAACGATTATGAAGGAAAAGATTACTTATACCTGAATAATGGAGATGGCACTTTTCGGGAAGTATCGAATGAAGCTATGGGACATACCTCTTTTTATTCCATGGGCACGGACATGGCGGATGTCAATAATGATGGTTGGATCGATATTATGTCCCTGGACATGATGGCAGAGGATAACTACACCATGAAAACCAGCATGAGTGGCATGGATCCGGCTAAGTTTTTCGGCGTTGTGGACAGGGGCCTTCATCACCAATACATGTACAACGCCCTTCAAATAAACAATGGGCCTGACCCAAAAGGAATCCCTAAATTTTCGGATGTGGCACAAATTGCCGGAGTAGCCAGCACTGACTGGAGCTGGGGGCCGCTCTTTTTTGACATGAACAACGATGGTTTTAAGGATATTTTTGTCCCCAACGGCATCAAAAAAGATTTCAGGAACAATGACTTTGCGATAAGGCGAAAAATAATGACTGATACTGCAAAACTGGAAGACAGAGAAGACAGGGATTCGTTTATCAATAGTGTGCTTCATGAAATGCCCACGAGAAAAAAGCTCAACTACTTTTTCAAAAATAATGGAGATCTGTCATTTGAGAGCAAAACCGGTAAATGGGTTTTAGATATCCAAACCAGTTCTAATGGGGCAGCTTACGCCGATCTGGATAATGACGGAGACCTGGAGATCATCGTCAATAACTCGGATGACGTTTCGATGATCTATAAGAATAATACTATCGAATTGGGGTTAGGCAATTATTTACGGTTTGACTTCTCAGGCCCTGAAAAAAATATATTTGGTATTGGCGCCAGGATAAAAGTCAGGTATGGTGATAACCAACAAATACAGGAACACTACCTTACCAGGGGGTTTCAATCTTCCATGGGTACAGGGCTTCATTTTGGACTTGGAAAAATCAATAAGGTCGACACGATCATAGTCACCTGGCCCGATGGTAAGCAGCAGCAATTAACCAATACTGCGGCCAATCAGGCCATAACTTTAAGTTATGATAAGGCGGCCATAGTCAACCCGGAGAGGAAAGAAGAGCGAAAGCCGCTTTTTGCCACAATAACTGCCACTGAAACCGGCGTAGATTGGCGTCACGAAGAAAACTTTTTTAATGATTTTGAAAGAGAAAGTCTTTTACCTCATAAGATGTCTGCTTTCGGGCCGGCATTGGCCATAGGCGATTTTGATGGTGATGGATTGGAGGACTTCTTCCTGGGTGGTGCAAAAAATCAAAAACCTGTGTTGTATAAACAAAAAGCTAACAGTGCTTTCGAGGTTGTGGTTCAGGAAGGTTTCGAAGATAGTAAAAAATATGAAGATGTCGATGCCGTATTTTTTGATGCGGATACAGACGGTGATCTGGATCTGTATGTAGTCAGTGGCGGAAACGAAGAAATACATGGTTCGCCCTATTATCAGGATAGGATTTATGAAAATAATAATGGCAAATTCATATACGACCCGGACTTCTTACCATCTTTCAAAGTAAGTGGTTCTTGTGTTCTCACTTTTGATTTTGATGACGACGGTGACCTTGACCTGTTTGTTGGAGGAAGACAGCACCCGGGAAGGTATCCTACACCAGTCAGTAGCTATCTCCTGCGAAATGACAGTGAGAAGAATAAAATCCGGTTTACAGATATTACGGCCCAAGCCCTGCCACAGCTCCATGAAATGGGCATGGTTACAGATGCCATTTGTGTTGATCTCAATCAGGACAATAAACAGGATTTGGTACTGGTAGGTGAATGGATGCAGCCTCGTATTTTTTATAATGCTGATGGCGGTTTCCGGGAAATGACGGAGGAAGCTGGATTTTCGAATACTTCAGGATGGTGGAATGTCATAAGCGCCGCAGATTTCGATTCCGATGGGGACCTGGATTTAGTAGCAGGCAATCTGGGCTTAAATTATAAATACAAAGCATCCTATGAAAAACCATTTAAGGTTTACGGAACAGATTTCGATCAAACCGGGACATTTGATATAGTTCTGGGATATTATGAAGGGATTGATCTTTATCCATTAAGAGGCCGACAATGTTCATCGGAGCAGATGCCTTTTATCAAAAAGAAGTTTCCCACCTACGATGCATTTGCAAAAGCGACACTCGAAGATGTGTATGGGGAAGACAAACTGGGTAATGCGATACAATACAGCGCTCATACCTTCGCTTCCACTTATTTTGAGAACCAAGGTAACGGCTCTTTTCAATCACGCATATTGCCAAACCTGGCTCAGATCACCTCAGTGAATGCTATAGTTGTAGACGACTTTGATCAGGATGGTAATTTAGATCTTGTGTTGGCAGGTAATCTTTATGGCGCCGAGGTAGAAACACCCAGAAATGACGCCGGGATAGGCCTGTTTCTACAAGGCGACGGGCATGGAAATTTTCATCCCAAGCCAATGTATGAAACAGGTTTGTGCATTGAAGGAGAAGCCAGGCATATGGCAAAACTCGAACTTGCGGATGGGAGAACCCTGGTAATAATAGCTGTAAACAATGGAAAGCCTATTTTTGTGCATCCTGCAAAAATGACACGAGATGAGATTAATTAAAGAAAACATAATAATACTTGTATTTTTTCAGCTTTTAATAACAAGTTGTGAGTTAGATAAGGGTAAAAAACTATTTACCCTGCTTACTCCTTCTCAAAGCGGCGTGAAGTTTTCTAATGACCTCACAGAAACTGACTCGGCGAACTACTTTTTATATCAAGGCTTTTATATGGGCGGAGGTGTCGCTATCGGCGATGTTAACAATGATGGGCTTCAGGATATTTACCTGACCGGTAACATGGTGGAAAATAAGCTTTATCTCAACAATGGAGACTTAAAGTTTACAGATATTACCAGTCAGGCGCGGGTAGGCGGTGACAATCGCTGGATAACAGGTGTCACGATGGCCGATATTAATCAGGACGGGTGGCTGGATATTTATGTTTGTGCAGCTGGTCCATGGCCATGGGCCACCAGAAGAAATTTATTATACATCAATGACGGAAAACCAGGTGATCAACCAACATTTACGGAATCAGCCGGGATTTATGGTATTGCCGATCCGGGAAATAGTAAGCAAGCGGTATTTTTTGATTATGATTTGGATAATGACCTGGATTTGTATGTGGCAAATTATCCTATCGTAGATATTAAAACAGGCATTATGAATTACAGTGAATTAATGCGATTTGTCCATCCGGGTGTAAGCAATCACTTATACGAGTTCGAAGACGGGAAATTTAAGGATGTTACGGTAAAAGCCGGTGTCATGCGATTCGGCTTGTCATTAGGAGTATCAGTCGCAGATTTCGATGGTGATGGCTGGCCGGATTTTTATGTGTCCAATGATTTTGCCACGCCGGATTATTTTTTCTTTAACAATGGAGACGGGACTTTTACCAACAAGATCGAAGAAGCGACCAACCATACAAGTTTTTTTGGCATGGGCATTGACGCTGCAGATGTCACCAATAACGGCTTGTTAGACATACTGCAGGTCGACATGTCCCCGGAGGATAATTTCAGGTCTAAAGCCAATATGGCCAGTATGGACACTGATGCATTCCGGGCTATGGTAAACAACGGGATGCATTATCAATATATGATAAACTCCCTGCAAATAAATATGGGGCTAAACGATAATGGTGTACCGCTGTTCGGAGAGATCTCTCAATTGGCCAATATTTCCCTTACTGACTGGAGCTGGGCTCCGTTGATTGCAGATTTTGACAACGATGGCTGGAAAGATCTTTTTGTGACCAACGGCACCAGGCGCGAGATTAACAACAAAGATTTTTTTGTTGAAATGAACAAAGACAAGCAAATGGCATCACATTATGTCGATTGGGTTAATAAGATGCCTGAAGCAAAAGTTGAAAATTATGCACTAAAAAACTTTGGCGGCCTGAAGTTTGAGAAGGTAGCAGGGGATTGGGGACTAAATTTGAACGGCTGGTCCAATGGAGCCGCTTATGCAGACCTGGACAATGATGGTGACCTGGACCTGGTTGTCAATAATATTGACGATTATACCGCGGTATATGAAAATAACGCTGTAAGAAAAGAAAAAAGCAATTACTTACGACTGGAAATGAAGGGCCCATCGGGAAATAAATTTGGCCTGGGTGTAAAGGTAACTTTGATCCGGGGACCACAAAAGCAGTTTCAGGAGCTTACCTTGACAAGAGGTTTTCAGTCGTCCGTTGAGCCTATTCTACATTTTGGCGTTGGAGATCAGCATCTGGTTGAAAAGGTTATTGTTCAATGGCCGGACAATAGGCAACAGATCCTGGAGCATGTAAAAACCAATCAAAAACTGGTTATAGATTACAAAAATGCTTCAGCTAATCCACATACTGTTGCTGCCACGCCACCTCAAAAAGTATTTAAAAATATTACTGGTGAGCTTGGGTTATCTTATAGACATACGGAAAACAGTTTTGATGACTTCAGCTACCAGGTATTGATGCCACACAAATTATCTCAATATGGCCCGGCCTTAGCGGTGGGCGATGTAAACAACGATGGTCTCGATGATTTTTTTGTAGGAGGAGCCAAAAATCAACCTGGTAAAATTTACATCCAGCATGAAACAGGCAAGTTTGACAGCCCGGTGGTTGACCAGTTTATCGAGGATAAGATCCATGAAGATGTAGATGCCATTTTTTTTGACGCCAATAATGATGGATTTAAGGATCTGTATGTAGTAAGTGGAGGCAATGAAGCAAAAGCAGGGGATAGATTCTATCAGGATCGCCTTTATCTTAATTTAGGTAAAGGCCAATTTGAGAAAACAGACAACGCTTTGCCGGATATTTTTGAAAGCGGATCGGTTGTCAGGGTCGCCGATTACGATAAGGATGGGGACCAGGATCTGTTCGTAGGTAGCAGGTTTTTACCAAGAAATTACCCTAAGTCGGGTAAGTCCTTTCTGCTTAAAAATGAAAGTACGCAGGACGAAGTGAAATTCACCGATGTTACCAACGAAACAGCAAAAGAATTATCAACCATAGGAATGGTAACCGATGCTGTTTTCATGGATATTAATCATGACGAACAGATAGATCTTATACTGACAGGTGAATGGATGCCGGTGACTATTTTCATTAATCAAAGCGGACAATTTGTCAATTCAACTGATTCCTGGGGAATTGGAAACCAGACTGGTTGGTGGGGTAGCATTATGGCCAGGGATTTTGATAGTGATGGAGACATCGATTTGATAGCAGGTAACCTGGGTGAAAATTATAAATACAAAGCTACCGAAGAAGAACCTTTTAGTCTATATATAAACGATTATGACAAGAATGATAAAATGGATATAGTGCTTGCCTATATGCAGGAAGGGGAGGAATATCCTCTCAGAGGAAAACAATGTTCGTCACAACAAATCCCAGCCATTTCCATGAAATTTAAGGATTACAATTCCTTTGCAAAAGCAACCCTGGCAGATGTGTACTCGACACAGTCACTGAAAGAATCGACGCGCTACCAGGCGGTTAATTTTTCAACAAGTTATTTTGAAAACAAGGGAAACAATTTTTTGATACACAGGTTAGCAGACATGGCCCAGATCAGTTCGGTCAATGCAATATATGCTGACGATATTGATGGGGACGGAAACCAGGATATTGTGCTGGCAGGCAACTTGTATGGTTCTGAGATAGAAACCCCGAGAAATGATGCATCCTATGGGTTGTTTATGACCGGTAACGGCAAAGGAGCGTTTAAAGCCCAAATGCCTTACGAAAGCGGATTGATCATCAGAGGGGAAGTAAGAAAAATGGAAGAAATAAAGTTGGCCAACAAGAAAATTGGTTTGTTAGTGGCAAAAAATGACGATTACCTTCAACTTATCACTTATTGGTGATCTCCCGATCATGCTTTTTCTTCATGATCTGGCAAGCAGCTTGTATTATAGAAATAAGAGCATAATCCAGATACAAAATAATTATTCCATTGTTTGAACAACCGCATTGTATCCTTCAGCCAACCACACCTGCGGCCCATTGTCAGGGGCAAAGGGCGCCTTTGGTAACCACAAAAACCATTACAAACTGGGCAGGATCAGGGTGAGAAGTCCTCAAACTCAGCTATTGGTGGTTTATGTGGGCATTATGGCTGCCAATGCCAAGCAGATCAGCACCAGGCTGGCTGCCTATAACTGACGATACTTACACGTTGAACCAAAGGGAGAGGTATGCCCTTTTCTATACAAAATTATTGACAATCAACATCTTATGAAGAAAAATGAGCGCAATCGAAAAAACAAATTGTATTATTCTAAGAAAATAAACCTATCTACAACCAATAACAGAAAAAATCAAACCAAAGAAAATTTGGACTTAGTTATCCTATGTAATTTTCCAAGTCACCGAAAAACTTATTCCAATAATTTTTCAAAGGATATATCTTCATCCAACTCCTCCCAATGAATTCCTTCCCCATTACCAATAAACCGCCATTTCTTCAATTGCGCTATGCTGGCATTTCTTAATTTGGGAAACCACTCCAGTGGAATGGATAATTCCCTTCCATCTTCGAAAAAGACAGTCATTTTAGCAGTGGTAAAGGTTACTTCGATCGCGTTTTTCGATTTATTAATTATTGAAATACTCATGCCATTTTTCTATAAAAAGTTCTACATTTTCTTCCACCATTATACGTATTTTCTTCAATTCAGATGCGTTAAGACCTTTTGACCGCACAAACTCAATGGGTATTAAGTTAACTTTAGCAGTCTTTGCATCTTTTTCAACATGTATGTGTATCGGATCATGGTCATTACTATAAAAGAAAAATCTATAACCTTTGATGACAATAACTGTCGGCATTTTTTGATGTTTTACTTTAATTTAAAGATAAGAATATTTACCTGAAGTTACCCTAGGTCAATTAATATTTTGGTGATCGGTAATTGCTAATTGTCCATATTCTTAGATAGGTAAGAAAACTGTCAAGTATTAATTTTTTATTTTGTCTTCCGGGATCAATATTGTACATTCTGGCAACCAGCGTCAGTTAAATTACATTTTTAATATTGGAAAATGGAAATAAATGGATTTTTAGGATTGGCAATATCTGCAATTCTCTTTACTGTTAGCCTGATCTTTCAGCAATCAATAAAGCAAATTATCAAAAGATATTTTTCAAAGATCAGCCAAAAAAAACTTGATAAACTATTTTACATAATTTTGATAATCATAGTTATAATTCCTTTTTCTTTCAACTATTTTCCATCCTTTGAAAGAGAGGAAAATGTTGAAGAGGAAGTTCCCATTAGTTATGAGAAAAGCAAGGAAGAAATATATGTGGAGACTGGAATGGCAGTAGCAGGGGAGGTGAAAAAGGTCATAGAACAAAAGAAAAGAAATGACAGTGTAAGGATAGCAAATAAACAACCGAATTGGGTTTGTCAAATTGGAAGACCAAAGATTAATGTACAGGAATTATGGGAAGCTTATGAACCATTGCAAGGCCTCTCAAACCTCTATGTCTTTAAAGAATCGAAAAAGAGCTATATTATTATTAAGGATGATGGATATTCAAAACAGCAGTTGGAAGAGTCGCTTGAAGCCTTCAAATCAGAGGTCGAAAAATTTGAGACAAGGATAGGGATAGTCAATCTTACTACCTTTTGCAAGGCCAAAGAAGATATCAAACAAGGTAATAAAATTAAAATTCGTAAGGAAAGTATTATGCTTTCGTCTATTGAATGTGATTAATTTCTCAAAATCACTTCCAGATACAGAATATTTTATATTTTGATTATCAGTGAGTTATGATGATGGTGGCACAAATGGGGTACATGTATCAGTAAGAGGTCGATGAAACATCAAAAATACTCAAAATTGCAGGAAGAGCTTAGGGTATCGTCAATTTTTGTTTTTAGCAGAAAGGCTGATCAGCTCTTCATTACTCATGCCAAAAATGTCAGGCACGCTGACGCCACGCGCAGATAATAGCTGATAGATTTGTCCACGGTGATGTATTTCGTGCTCTAAGATGATTCTTAGCCACTTATGCAGGCTAATTTCTCCTTTCGGCATCCTTATCTTTTCTCTTAGAAACTCCGGAGGCTTATCTTTTAGTATATGTCTCAATGCTAACTCAGCTTGTTCATAAAGCGCCAAAATGGATGCTCTATCAGGAGCAAATGAAGAATCACAGCCGGAATAGTTTGGTTCAAGACCTTTTATAATCGGTAAGTAAAAATAAAGTTCCACCAAGGGGATGTGCCTTGCGAGATCACCGATAGAGAACTGCTTATCATTAAGGGAGTAATCGATATTGTTTTCCGTAATCAGGGAAACCACTTTCTTGGTTCTGCCTTTAACCTTAGCGTAGTATTGTAAGAACTCAGTTATTGTAGCATGTTGCATAATAAATCTTTTTTCTATTTAGCGAAACAAACAGATAATTGAACAATCGGGCCATACAAACGTTTGGCTGCTGCTATTGATCGTATAGCTTGGACTCAAAATTAATGGATTCCTCCTATTCGTTAAAAAGTTCGATAAGACATTAAAGTTATCAGGTTAAAATATCGAAGAATAACGCACATAAACCTTGCAGGGAGATTTCTCGAAACCCAGCCAACGAGTAGTCACTGACAGAATCGAATGTATGAACCCTGGCAGGTTGCCAAAGGATCAGAGTCCCTCATGAAAGAAGACTTTACACAGCCGGGAAATCCGATTATTGCCAGGCCATTCAGGGTATTGAAACCGGCGGAGCGTGCTTGCTGGTTCGGGTTTTGAAAAAATGTTTTCAGGATGGCAAAGTCATTACAAGAGCATGCCTGAAGTTGAAGGCGGATTGAGTTTTTATAAGGTTACATTTTACACCAGGGGGGTCTAATCGGTAAATAAAACTGCACCGTTTTTGGCAATTAAGCGTGCACAGAAATTGGCAACAAGGAATGCACAGTTTAGCAAGGAAAAGGGCATGCCCTTTTCCCTGCTACTCGAGTTTGGCTATTTTCTCACATAAAAAAGAGCGGCAGGTAGTGGATTAGCGGTGTTTCTGTGGCTTTTGAGCCGTTGTTGCTGTTTCACGAAGCCGGAGAAATTGCCTCCTAGTGCTTTAGCCCACATTTCGGTACGTAATAGATTAATAATTTCACTACTGGTCAGGCGTTTTGTTTTTTTATTTGGGTACCATCGGGGCCTGGTCAATACCCTTTTGGTTTGTTTTCTGTAAGTGTTGTGGGCAGCCATCTTTAGCAGGGCATAGAGGGCAACGATGAAGGCAGGTACTTTTTCCACAGCCTGGGGCGTTCTGACCTGTGCCTGCCCACATCCAAGTAAAGTTTTTTCATCGCGAAAGTTGCCTTCTATTTCCCAGCGGTACAGGTAAGCCTGCAGGAGTTTATCAATAGCAAGTTCAGTATCGGTGCAGATCAGATAGGCAGGCCTTCGATAGAGCACTCTGGATTTTTTGGTAAGCCTGTAACCCAGGGGTTTTATAATCACTAACTGTAAATCATGCTGACCTCCGGCTTTTCGCCACCTTACCGGCCCTAGTCGTTTAACATTAAAGCCATGTACCTTTCCGGCAGCCCAGGCCTGCACTTTTTGGCTGGGATATTCATCGGATTGCCTGATTTGCTCGGGGCTGGGGAGTGGTTGTCCGTAAAGGCGCTTTCTGCCTGGCCGGGTGTTGGGATCGGGCAACTGATAAAGGGCAGTATCTTTTCTGATACGGCCGATTAAGGTGGTCCTTGCAGGTAAAGATTTTAAGATCGTTGTATTGGTGTAGCTCCCATCTACACTTAGCAGGATTTGTTTGGCTGCTGCGCCTTGCTCATTAAGCCTTGCCCTGAGTACTTGCATACGCGCAGTGGCCTGTTTACTCAAATTGACTTGTTTTTGTGCTTGCTTGTAGCAGGCCCAATCCTGTTCAGTGGCTGACTTGCCAGGTTTTTTGACCGAAGGACAGTGGTGGAAGTCTATAGGAATGGCCCTGGACTGGCAGGGGCCCGGCTGGTCAGCAAGGGCCATAGATATTTGTAGGAATCGCTGTCCCCAAAGCAAGTTAGTGTGAAAAGGAGGGCCCAGGGGATCTCTGCGCCAGGCTGTACCGGCTACCTGCTTACCGGTCTTTTTCACTAAGGTGTCATCCATATGGGCGATGATCATTTGCTGGGGGGATAATTGTTGTAAAACCTCGCCACAAGCTACTTTGAATAGCTCCCCGATGTCAACGCGCTGGTTGGCAAATAGTCTATAGGCTGCTGACCAATCCACAAATTGACGCCCACTGGCGGTCAGCATTCCCGTTAAAGTATGTCTGCCCAAACAAGTAAGTGCACCATAAGCCAGTTGCCTGGCCCTTGCCGCTATTCTTGTCTGCTTGAAGGCCCCCGCGCCAAGGGCTAAGAGTCTGTCGAATTCTTTGCAGAGGGTTTGCTCTTGAGTTTTTTTTTCAGAGAAGCCACCGCTTGATCACTTCTTTTAAGGACCATTTTTTGATTGTCTTCAATGAACCATTCGACCACCTCTCCGCGCTGAAACTCCATGGCCTGTGCAATAGCAGCCGGGAAATTGATGTACCATTGTTCGCTTTTAGCTCTTTTGATCAGTTGAATTTTAGTAGGGTATCCCATAATTGTAAAATCTAGTTATATAACTAGATATAAAAATCCTAAAAAAATAGCAATAATCCCAGTATTATCACTATTTTTTATTTATCAGTAATTTTATCTAGTAAATAGCCAAACTCGAGTGATAGGGAAAATATTCCCTATCTCATGAAAGAACTCATAGAAAGGATGCCAGTTAAGCAAATACCAAATTACATGTTTCGAAATAATGGGTTGTTAACTTTTGAAAAAGTAACCACAGAATGGGGACTTTCACAACCTTCATTCTCCAATGCCTGTGCCTATGCCGATTTTGACAATGATGGAGACTTGGATCTTGTGATTAATAATGTAGATCAGCCTCCCTTTCTTTACCGAAATAATCTGGAAAGACAACATCAAAATTATTTGAAAATAGAACTTAGTGGTCCAAAAGAAAATCGAAATGGTATTGGTTCGAGCATTGAATTAAGATATGATGGTAAAAAACAATTCATAGAATATTATGTTACCAGAGGTTTTCAATCTTCAATGGAACAAATTCATTTTGGTCTGGGTGAAAGTCAGATTATAGATAACCTTATTGTGACCTGGTTTGACGGCAGGCAACAAATCTTGACCGGTCTAAATTGCAACCAACAAATAGAACTTAATTACAATCAGGCCGTGTTCCTGGAATCCAGGGATAATAATGATAAACCCATTTTTACAAGCTTTCATCATGGTTTGACCATTGATTTTCGACATCGGGAAAATGAATATGATGATTATGAGTCACAGATATTGTTACCTCATAAATATTCACAATTCGGTCCAGGGATAAGTGTGGGAGATGTCAATTGAGATAAATTAGAGGATTTTTATATTGGTGGTGCCCACGGACAGTCGGGTACCGTATATATACAACAGGCTTCGGGAGGTTTCAAAACATTGGAGGGGCCTTGGGATCAAGATAAAAAATACGAAGACCTCTCAAGCGCCTTTTTTGATGCGGACAATGCCAGACCCGGAAAATTCAGGTTGGATGGAAGACCAGGGTGTTATACGGGCAGACAACCTGCCGATTTGCAAATTTGGGGATTCAATGGAGCGATTATGACAGCTATAACTGCTAATATCAAAGATGGAACCATCGCTGAGTGGGAAGCGGATGCTGTAGCGAAAGGCTGGGTGAAACTACAACAGGTAACCAACAATGCCGATGATAAAACCATCGAAGTGGAATTTAATAAAGCCAATACCGCCAATTACAGGTACATTAGAATAGTACCGACTCGCCCTATTGACGGAAACGAAACGGTTGCCAACCTAAGTGAGTTTACTTTTTGGTCGCGGTAGTATTGGTATCGTCGATAGTTTTAAATTAGCGCTTTTCCCAGAAAAGCCCGAATAAGGGCCGTTTCGGAAGATCCGGCCCTTTTTATTACTATGATTGAGAGGGCTTCAGCTTGTACTTCTACTTTTTCGGATAGCGTGAAACAGAGAGTTCCGGATCATTAACTGTCAAGATGGCTTTCATAATATACACATGTTTGGTCCCTCCCCTTATCAGATAAATGCCTAAAATGGGAGAACAATTATCACCACTCTATAATCTGATTAGCCTCGAATATGTGCTTTATCATATAATTTAAGATTTTAAAGAAGCACGATTGCCATAAAAATTACAAAAGTCGATGACTATAAAGTTGATAACTTTATAAAAAAGCATGTTAAAATGTACACAAAATTGATGGGACTTGACACTTTATCTCATTCGCTTGAAAGTTAGCTTTAAAGTTTAAGACGATCAAGAATAGTTTGGGTAATTATTTAGCAAGGTATGAAACATAAAAGTATAGAGAAATGCATTGGAATAGCTTGGACAGCCTGGACTATAGTTGTTTCTTTCTGATACCGGATGGGACAAAAAAGATCCTTACCCGGCAAAAATAAAATGGGAAAAAAACTAAAACTCAAGTATCTATGAAACACTTAAAACTATTCACAGCCGCATGGTTTCTGCTTGGAATTTCCATCCGGACAACCCCTGCTCAATCCGGTAAGCAAGTACACGTTGTTTTCGTAACCGGAGACGAAGAATACCGTTCGGAAGAATCCATGCCCATGCTGGCAAAAATCTTAAAGCGGGAATTGGGATGTAAGGTAACCGTGCGCTATGCACTGGATGACAATGGATATATAGACCCCAACAATACCACCAATATACCCGGGTTGGAAGTACTGGAAGAGGCCGATATGATGGTGATTTTTACCCGCTTTAGGGCTTTGCCGGACGAACAGGCCGGATATATCCTGGATTTTGCTGAGTCGGGCAAGCCTATGGCAGGCTTCAGAACAGCCACGCATGCATTCAAGTATGAAGGCGATCCGGAAAGAGAATACAGGAATGATGAATGGCCGATTAAAGTTTTTGGACAGAAATGGATCACGCATCATGGGCACTTCAGCGATGGGCATGGCTTTTTGACAGATGTAACCATCATTGATGGAAAACAAAACCATAAGATATTAAGGGGAGTAGCGCCTTTTAAAGCCTATTCCTGGCTATATCATGTACACGGAGGTGAACATGCCCTACCCGCTGACAGTAACCATTTACTTACCGGAAGGTCCTTGCGATCAAATCACGAACAAAACGGAGATTTGGACATATTCCCATTAACCAATCCCGTGGCATGGACAAGAACTTATACCGGTTCTTCGGGGAAAGCAGCCAGGGTGTTCTTTACTACGCTAGGCCACCCTTATGATTTCAAAGACGAATCCATGCGGAAGCTTGCCTTGAATGGTATCTACTGGGCGTTGGGTATGGAAAAGAAAATTCCAAAGAAGGGAGTTAATGTGGATTTTGTGGATGCATACAATCCTAATAACTCAGGTTTCGGGCAGAAGTTTAAGAAAGGAAGAAAACCGGAATCTTTCTGATTGATATCCATTAATAAACTTGACAGAAATTTAATACGGATGAGATATACACACTTTGTTACGGTTCTTTTGTTAACCATAGGGTTGTGGTCCTGCGGGTCCGGGAACTATGGAATCAAGCCAGTTGACCTCAAGCTTGGCCCTAAAGAGAAAATTGTGATGTTGGGCAATACCCTGGGATCCAGGATGCAATATTTTGGACATTTCGAAACGCGGCTGCATCTACAATATCCTGACAGGCAACTGACCGTGCGCAACATGTGCTGGCCAGGGGATACACCGGATTTGAGGCCCAGGAGCCAGGGGCGGAATCCGGGGAAAGCCTTAAAAGATGAAAACCCAACATTCTTGTTGCTGTTTTTTGGCTACAATGAATCGTTTGATGGACCAAAGGGTATTGATAAGTTTGGTGAGTCCCTACGTGTATTTATCAGCGACAGCCTGATCAATAACCCTGAATTATCTGTTAATGCCGGTAAGATCGTGTTGTTCTCCCCAATTGCTTTCGAAAACTTGTCAGATCATCATATGTTGCCTGACGGCATAAAAGAAAACAAAAACCTCGCGCTTTATACTGCTAAAATGAATGAAGTAGCAACACAGGCTGGAATTTTATTCGTCAACCTGTTTGATCCTACGCTTGAGTTGTTCAGAAAAGCAGGAGGACCTTACACCATCAATGGTTGCCATCTGAATGATAAGGGCTATAGAGAACTCTCAAATCTCATTCAATATTCATTGTTTGGGAAACAACCGGAAAGCCATGTAGATTATGAGGTACTACGAAGTGTGGTAAATGAAAAATCCTATCAATTCCTTCATGAATTTCGTGCTGTCAACGGTGTGCATATTTATGGTGAACGGAAAAAACCATTTGGCGTAGTATCATTTCCCCCTGAGTTTGAAAAGCTCCATAAAATGGTCGCCAACAGAGACCGGAAGATATGGGATATGCTCCGTGGCAAAACTACCTCTTCGGAAGTAGACGATAGCAATACGGGGGTAATTCCACCGGTAGAAACCAACTACAAGAAGCCATTTACTTATTTATCTCCCAATGAAGCCATAAAACCTTTGCATACCCCGTCATCAAACCAGTCTGACAGGCCCTAAAATACCCATAGGATAATAATCCTGGTGTCTGGTCCAATTTTGGGCAACCCGGTTGTCTTTCAAACCTTTAAGATAATTCCCGACAACAGTGGTCAATTTAACCGTCAATTTGTTTTCACCTTTCTTTAAAGAACCGCCTATGTCATAAATGTGGGCCCCATACCAACGTGTTCCCATCGATTCACCGTTAACGGATAGCTCGGAAATTCCCTGAACATCACCCAGATCGAGGTGCCGATAGTTATCATCGTCAAGGATGATTGTCTTTTCATAGATCACATCACCTGCGAAATTTTTCGTCTCATCCATTTCGATTAAATCAGTTAGCGTTTCCAATTTCAGCCTTCGCTCATCTCCATTCATATGAAATAACTGCAATTCCCACTGCCCTGTTATTGCTTTACCATTTTTACGAAAGTCGAAGGTTTGGAACACATTTCCCCTGGCGTCTTTTTCGAATACAATCATGATTGAGGTGGCTCTGGGAAGCTCCAAACGAATGCTTCGTTTATTTTTGCTGTGGGGATAACGCATTCTTTCTCCCGATTCAAGGTGCCAGACCCAAGGATAAAGATTGGCGTCCGCTTCAAATTCAGCCTCCACGGATATATGTTCCGATAAGCTGCTATTGGCTATGAAAAAAACCCGATGACCCTGTACCAGATAACTGGCTTGACTCAAATATTTATGTGTTTTGTCAAACCTCACATAGGGTTTGAGCCCTAAATCATCTTGCAGCTTTCCAAACCATCCGATCACATCGCCATTTGGAACGGGGTATTTCAATACACTCCCTTTTTGGCTGTTCAATAGTTTCTTAGTTAATTGATCGACCTTTTCATCCTCGCTTTTTGCATCATGATAGGAAGCTGATTTAAAGGGTACTTTCCCAATAAATACAATTTTTCCTCCTGCGTCCGCAAAAGCGACCAAAGCTTTGGCCGTTTCCACATCCAAAGTTTCAATTTCCGGCAAAAGAAGCGTGGAATATGAGCGTTTACCAAAATTCATTTTACCATCTTCGAAGGTCGATTTCTTAATTATATTTTCACTCACATAATCGCATCCACCGCCATTTTGATTGATGGCTTCCCAAAGGTTGTTCTGATAATCGGGATACCACTTTTGTGGAAAAGGATCGCGCTGTGGCCCCATTTTTAACCACAAATCGGTGAGTGGTTGAAGTATAGCGATATTGGCTTGGGGCGTAGCGTTCTGCAAAAGAAAAGAAATACGGGCCTTATAGTCCGTCCACTTTTTGAAATAGGGCCACCAGGTATTCCGTTCATTAAAATAGGCGCCGTAACGGATCCAACCCGGAAAATTAGCTTCGGGAGGTGAATAGTTAAAACCATGCAATATCGAGTGATTGACCCCTGAAATATTACTTTGATCACCGGCTACCTTAATATTTTCAAGGGTTGCCATAAACGCCATTGCGGTATTGGTAATTTCTTCACAACTCACTATTTTTTTTCCTGCAAGTACCGCTCCCGATGAAACATATTTATTACACATTCTAGGCGCCCGGCCTTTTAATCCCGTGTCGGGATATTCCCTTCCGACATCTTTGAACAACCAGGTTTCGCACTCGGGAATATCAATCTCCCTACTCGCCTCCAAAGGATGCATACCACGGCCATAGGCCTGCATTCTTGATTTTACCCCATTTTGATGGCACCAATGGTTGAAAGTGTCTATAAAACGCTCTTTAAACAGTTCTATACGGGTCAGATAAAAATCGAGTTCAACACGTTTTAGCACATCCACAACATCATCGGGAAATACGGTTCCATAAGCTTCATCCAATGGGTTTCCCATATGTCCCACTTTTTTCAGCACAAATGGAAGGTACGGCAATAATGAATAACCCCTTCTTTTTTCAAATTCATCGGGCAAATCATCGTTCCAATTGGCACCTTCCAGTTCCATGCTATCACAGAACATGGCTCTTATATGATCACCCATATTCCCAATTTTGCCGGTAATAAGTCCGGAGATCCTATTGAGATACGCTTCTGTCGCCGGTTTGCTGTAATGATTCAATACAGGGCCTGCAGCTCCCGGAGCACCATTAATAACCGCCATGTAACCCGTAAGTTTTACCACATAATGTAATACAACATCATCTTCGGAGACATCCACTTTCAGAAGGCCGTCGTGTATATTGCCCATTAAATCTTTTCCTTCCGTAAATTCATTGGAATTTTTTGGAAGGAGTCGCACCATGACCAAATCTTTGTAGACATTTTTATGTTTGGAATGGAGATCGGGATCCACCCGGTTTAACAATTCATCTATTTTAAATTGATACTGCTTACCTCCCTGTAAATCTATCGTCTCAATTGTTACCATTTGCGATTGCTCCTCTTTTTTCAGAAACTCACCCCCAAAAGGCCAACCTGACCCAACAATCATATCACAGACCAAACCACGGCTCTTGGCGCCATTTAGCGCCGTTTCCAACATCTCCAACCAATCATCTTCAAAAATGGTCAATGCCTTATAGCCAACAGGATCGGTATCTCCCGGAAATGCAATGGGATTAATTTCCACACCTCCGATCCCGGCAGTTTTCATCACATCGAGCTCCCTTAAAATTTCCTCTTTGGCAAGCCGGTTTCCGTTCCACCACCATCGCACGTACACATGGGAATCAACGGGAGGGTTTTGGAATTTACGGTATATTTCCTCGAGACCTGATAGCGGTTTTTCAGTGTTGACACATCCGGAAACTGAATGGATCATTACTGCGCCCGAGGTAGCTAGTAAGCCATTTTTAACAAATTCTCTTCTTTTCATGGGGATTTAATCGGTTATACATCTGTTTTATAAAAATAGCTCCGGATCAGGTAACCAATAACATTTGGTATGAACTTTATATTTAAATCTTCTGAGCATTCCACTTTAAATTTTTAGCAGTAAGTCGAAACTAAATGGGTGAACTGCTCAGTTCCGCCCAAATAGAAAACTAACTCAATTCACTTAAACTGAAAAATCCGTTAACATTCCGGACTTTTTCGTTTTTGAAAGCACTTAATCTTGATTCAAGATGAGAAACTTTTACTAGTTTTATCATCATCGCAATCAATCAAAATATCGCTTCAAATTTTAAATTACCGCTGGCAACATTGAATATAATATATCGGGTATTTTCATTGTTATAATGGGCGATAGGTGAACTAACAGGTTTTCCCCTATCCCATATCAATGTGCCATCGAGTAGTATTTTTTGATAGACTTTTCCAAACTTTGGGATGCCAACCTTTACATCACTGTCTTTGGGCACCGCAATAGTCAACGTAAACATGTCTTCTTTTTTGTAAAATGAGGTCTCCATATAGCCGGCAATGGTTTCAGTTCCCATGGAAGCGCGCTTCAACCCGGAGGGTTGCGGGAAAACATGCACACTTTGGAAGCCCGCCTCACCCGGTGAAAGTCCTGCTATATATTGGCTCATCAACGTCAGTGGCCCCCCGCTCCATCCGTGATTGTAGCTTCCACCACCATACGTATGACTATTAATTTCCCAACCTTCCCATAAGGTGGTCAGAGGACTCTCGATCATATGATCGTATCTATGCAGCATTCTTGCTATTCCCGGCTTGCCATCGTTCATTATAAAATAAGCTTCCAAAACATATTTCTCTAAATACGGCCCACTGTTAAATGTCTTGTCTAAAATTGGACGCATTTTTTTCCACTGTTCCGGGTTGACAAGCCCGGCCACTACCGCTAAACCATTTCCTCTGTCATCAGCCGCAAATCGGTAGGCATCACTCCTGAAAAAATTCCCTTTCCAAAAATGATCGGTAAACGCAGCTTTCAACAATTTCATTTTATGGCGATAAGCCCCGGCTTCTTTTTCAAACCCAGCTACATCGGCCATTTTCGCTGCGCCGTCTAATGCCATATAGTACCAGGCGTTGTCCAATAAGGCAGTATCTATTTTATGGCCCCAATCGTACCAGTCCCATCCACCTTTGCGATGAACCACCAGATGGTTTTGATCCATGCTCCAAAGGCGCATATAACGGCGTACGTGCGGATATACATACTTGACGAACGCACTGTCGTTTGTATATTCGAAGTATTTATAAAAACCATACTTACCGACCGCCGCCAACATTTGAGAAGGCAACTCTTTTTCCCATTTTCCGGCCGGAATCGGTGAAAATAAAACACCATCCGGTTTTTGCCATTCAACGAGGTTACTCATGGCTTTTTTAATGATTTTCATCCCCTTGTCATCAGCACTGTACATAATTTCTCCCAATATGATTACCGCATCCCCCCACCATTGTGACCTTTCACGGTCAGGGTCTTGTATCGCATCCCGCAGGTTAATGTTCATTGTATTGCTTGATTTGACCCATAGTGTATTTAAATCTTCATGATCAGATTCAAAAAAGCCATTGTAATCGCTGTCATATCGTGTTTCACGGTATTTCAAATCAAGGATTTTAACCCCTTCAGGTATACGGTAGTGCACCTCATGCCCATTCAGATAACCAGGGGTTTCAAAACTTTGAACCCCATCTTTAGTGATATATTCCGTGCGGACGTTGTACTCGCTTCCCCCTTTATAATTATCGGTTCGAATATCTATCGACAGACCGGCAGGAGCATCGATTTCCATGTAGGGTGTTATGGTGATGTTCTTGGGCAATTTCATAGCGACTATTTCGCCGACCCCTTCATTGGGCCAATCCTTATCATTCTCATAGGCGATAATGCCACTATCTCTCCAGAGCGGTATCGGTCTTTTCCATAGTGCATTCCAGGGTGGGTCACCGGCTTTTCCACAAACTGTTGCGCTTTCAAATTTCGCATCGTCAAAATCATTTTTGTACCAACCGAAGATATCTTGCCGGGCATCAAAATGAATATTATATTCGGGCAAGCGGTAATTTGGAAAAGGTTCTTTCGTTTCTCCAAAAGCCGTGTGTTCTGCCACTTTCCAGCTTTCATCGCTTAAAATGGGCCCATGATCAGGATGAGCTTCAAATAACAAACCTGATTTACCGCTGTTTTTATGGCAGAATCCATCGCGATTCCAGAACCAAACTAATAGGGCGATGGTATTTTTGCCTTGTTGGAGGTGCCCGGAAATTTCAACTTCATCATAATAGGTATCTTTTGGGGTAGGGCCACGTTTGAGCCCTCCCTCAAAGACCACCAGTTGATCATTGATGTAAAGCCAGTATTTACTATCGGTTGCAATATTGGCCATCACAGAAAGCTCGGGTGCTTTACTGAGGTAAAAAGACTTTCGATAAATGGTCCAGCTATTGCCCTTATTATTAGTCTTATCGTACGTAATCCAATTTGCTTTCCAGTCTTTCTTACTATCGGGTTGAGCCAACAGGTTACCGGAAAAAACAAGTAATACAATAAATGACGTTGTGATTTTGTACATTAGTCTGTGCTTAAAATTTCAACTAATAACCAGCGTTCTGTACCAAATTGTTATTGATCAGAATCTCGCGATCGGGTATGGCATAGATCAGTCTGTTCTCCGTGACATTAAAAGACGCAGGTAATAACCATCCATATAGTTTTTTTAATCTGTTACCTTCCGCATTCATTGTTTCTACAGCCGTGCCATATCGTATCAAATCCATCCAACGATGATTCTCGAAAGCTAATTCATGGCGCATTTCCGAAGCAACGTCCTCCAATGTTACGCTGGAAAGAGAAGACAGACCCGCTCTTGCCCGCACCTGATTTATATATGGAAGGGCTGCCCCATGCTTGCCTTGCTGTACCAGGCATTCAGCTAATAAAAGTAAGGCGCCCGAATACCGGTAGACTGGCCAGTTGTCATCTGTATTCCATTCTACGGTATAAGGTGGATGAAGATATTTATTGATAAAATAATAATAAGTTTTGTCAGGATCCGGCGTATATCCCACTGGATTAACAACCCTTTCAGTTGTAAAATTCTCACCTTCCTGGGTTCCTTCTGCAATCGCTATGGAGGCTGGCAGCCTAAGATCACCCGCTTCATAGGAATCTACCAATTCCTGGGTGGGCACATTCCATCCTCCACTAGTAATACCTCCCCTCAAATTAGTACCTCTTAACCCCAGTATGGCTTCTGTATTGGTAGTCTTTGGAATAAACCTCCAAATGAAATCACTCTGTTGGCCTTCGTTTCCCGACTGATATTGTACCTCAAAAATAGATTCCTGATTGTTTTTCATGGCCGGATCAAATACATCAGCATAATCATCTAGCAGCGCGTAATTCATATTCGTTATATCAATAAGCTCGGCTTCAGCATTGGCATAATCCGGTGAAGGTTTGGACATATACGCATATGCTAAAAGCATTTTTGCTGCCCCCCTTGTTGCCCGACCAGATTGTGGAAATGATGTTGGAACTGAAAGTTTGGGTATGGCATTTCCTAAGTCCGATATAATCTGGGCGTAAACCTCATCTACAGAACTTTTTAGAAGAAAAGCATCCTCCTCGGATCTTATCTCCTCGAGTTGCAGGGGGACGCCTCCAAAATGTTGTACTAAGTCAAAATAATAAAAAGCCCTAAGAAATGAGGCCTCCCCTGTTATGGCGTCGATAGATTCTTGACTAATTTCTGCATCATTAGTTTGCAACCGGCTGAGAATTGTATTGGTTTTTGCAATTCCCTGATAGGCATTACCATATCTGTTTCCAGGGTTATTTGATCGCGAACTTGTAAAACTATCATCTAAAAATGAAGCCATGGCCTCAATACTTAATTCAGAACCCCTATCGGCTGCATATCTCGTAAAAAAAGTATTGTCAGACCGCATTTCATCCATGTAAATGCCCATGAAAGCAACCCCACGCAAGTTGGAATAGGCTCCAATGAGCGCTTGATTAAACTGATCTTCGTTTTCAAAAAACGAAGCCGAACTTATGGTGGTTTCCGGAACCAACTCCAAAAAGTCATCACTACAGGCGCCTAAGGTCATCAAAACCAAGAATATGTATGTAAACCTATTTTTCATTATATTATTTTTTTAATTTTTAACATAGATTTATTAGAAACCCACATTTAATCCCAATGTGTAAATCCTTGCAATAGGATAAGATGTAAAATCACGACCCTGGTTCAAGCCATTTAAACCGGCAATTCCAACTTCCGGGTTCATGCCCGGATATTTAGTGAATATAAATGGGTTCCGGGTGCTAATGTTTACCCTGGCTGTTTTTATAAACTTATGCCCCTGTAGTGGGATATTGTAGGCAAGGGTAATGTTTTTTACTGCAAGGTAAGTACCTTTAAAAACCTGCCTGTCGGTAAAATTGCGATAATCGGCTGTAGTACCAGCTCGCGTTCTTGGATAATGACCGCTTCCTGGATTTTCAAGAGACCTCCATCTATCCGCGTATCCTCTTCTAATATTAAATACACCGTCAAAGTTTTCGGACGACTGAAAATGGTTATCCGAAATATCATTCCCGACGGTTCCAGCCATTACAATACTTAAATCTATATCTCCGAAACTAAAATTGTTGGTTATTCCATAAATAAAATCGGGATTCGGATCGCCTATAAAAGTTCTGTCATGGGCATCGATGATACCATCGGGTACTCCATCCGGGCCACTGATATCGGCAAATCTTGCCGTTCCAACCATTGAAGTGGCGCCAACCGGCTGCGTATCGAACTCTTCCTGCGTCATATAAACACCTGTATTTATAAAGCCGTAAAACAGGCCGATAGGGTTTCCTACCGCAGTTCTATTATCATCCCAGAACAAACTATAACCACCGATAGGCGCATCATTTGTACCAAGTTTTATGACTTTGTTTCTATCAAAAGAAATATTAAAGTTTGTATTCCACTTTAATTTGCCAGTTAAATTTCTGGAGAACACCGAGAACTCATGCCCCCAAAAATTGAATTCACCGATATTTGAGGTAATGTTGTTAAAACCTGACTGAATCGGTATATCGACTCCATATAAAAGTCCGTCTGTCTTTTTCCAATAGTAATCATAGGTGAATGACACTCTGCCACCAAAAAGGTCGAGGTCTAATCCCAGGTTGTAACTGGTTGTTGTTTCCCAGGTCAAATTGGCATTACCTATGCCATTTAGCGACCTGCCCGCCACTACCTGTCCGCCAAATACATAATTATCGGTACTGAGAGATGCCAGGTAGGTATAATCACCAATGTTATTGTTACCCACCTTTCCATAGCTAGCCCTGAGCTTGAGAAGATCAATATTTTCGATACCACTCATAAAACCCTCATCAGACAACACCCACCCCAGGGATACGGAAGGAAAGTTCCCCCATTTGGTATCGGATCCGAACCTTGATGAACCATCTCTTCGAAACGCCAAAGAGAGTAAATATTTACCATCATAATTATAATTTAGACGACCGAGATACGATAATAAGGATGATTCGCTAAATAGTGGTACTCCGTCCGGGCCAGTGGTTTCACCAATCCTAATGGTCGCTACATTGATCCATTCAATTTCATCATCAGGGAACTCACTTGCATTTATTCCGCTGTATTCATTGGAAAAATATTGTGAGGTATAACCAATCAACGCCTCAACATTGTGTTTCTCATTGAAGGTCTTATTGTAGTTCAACGTATTTTCGACCAACCAATTCTGAAAATTACCCGTTCCATAGCTACCTATCGGAGGCTGAGGTGGTGGGTTGCCCAGGCCTCCCCGGGCTGTGGATGGGGTGAACGACCTGGTTATTGTATTGCCCGTATTGGCATTGATACTGAGTTTGTATTTAAGGCCGTCCGTAATCTCATATTGCCCGAATAGATTAGCCAGCAACGCAGTTTCTTTTCGTGGATTTTTTCTTTGCGTTACCACCAGATAATAGTTTGGATTAGGAAACATACCCGGTCTGGAGAACGAAATGGGGTATGTACCATCCTCATTTCGATATTCGATCGTAGGGTCCATATTAAAGGCATTAGCCAAAATATTGCGCCCATTACCGATACCTGGTATTACCTGACTTCTAATGTGAGAAATCGAAAGATTAACCCCTAACGTTAACTTGTCCGAAGCATTATAAATATTATTGGCTCTTGCATTGAATCTGTTTGAATATGAATTTAATACTACACCTTCCTCATTGTTGTAGCCCAGGTTTATAACCGATTTTAAATCCTTTGTCCCGGTATATATGGTTAAATCATATCTCTGGGTCAAGGCATCCCTTAGAAGAATGTCAAACCAATCTGTGCCGTCATTTGGTCCATATTGTTCGGGATTGGCATATTCTTGTGGTACGCCACCGGTATAACCTTCGTAAATCGCAGCATCTTCATAATATTCTTTTTTAAATTGCGCAAATTCCCGTGCATTCATTAAATCGGGTCTGCCTCTTTCAGGCACCACCTGTATCCCTGTGTATGCGTTAAATTCAATTGATTTTTGACCTGGCTTAGCCTGTTTGGTGGTAACAAGAATAACCCCATTAGCAGCCCTCGAGCCATATAAGGAGGAAGCCGAAGCATCTTTCAATACCGATATTGATTCGATTTCGTTAGGACTCAATGTCTCGAGTCCGCTGGTGGTTGGAAATCCGTCAATGACTATCAAGGGTGAGTTTCCCGCATTTATTGACGCAGCACCTCTTACACGGAATGAAAGGGCAGCGCCCGGTTCACCACTATTCTCATTGATTTGCACGCCCACCAATCTTCCCTGTAACTGCTGAGCAACACTAGGTACGGGTATTTCTGCCAATTCTTGTGCATCGATCTGTGCCAAAGAACCCGTTACATCCCGTTTGATTTGGGTTCCATAACCCACCACAACGATTTCTTCCAAATTAGTCATATCAGCCTCTAGCCTGATGATTAAATCAGTTGCTCCGTTAACTTTCACTTCTTGTTGCACATATCCCACAAATGATATTACAAGCGTCGCGTCGTCAGCGACAGACAACGTAAACCTGCCTTCATAATCTGTGATTGTTCCATTGTCCGTACCTTTTTCCAGCACCGTAGCGCCGGGCAAGGGTTGGTCCGTTTCGTCAAGCACTCTTCCGCTGATATTTATTTGTTCGCTATGCTCAGCAAGGTTATCTTTAGGCTGTTCATTTCCACCCGCTAAAACAATGCGTGGGCCCGAACAGCATAGCATAATTATGCCATAAATACAGATTTTAGATACCAGCGATGACTCCTTGTAAATGTTTGTTTTCATAAAGATTTTTATTTTGGTGATCGGTTATCTGTGGCTTAAGCAGCCACAATTCTCCCATAAATTAATGGTCTGTGGATGACGTGTTGTTTTTTTTGCCTAGTAGTTACGGTCTGATTTGCATCGGATTTATTTTTAAAGCATTGTGATTGCTGCTTCAACAACCGGATTTCAACGGATGCCAAACCTTATTCAAGAATTAACTCCCACCTTCGATGGCCGGATTTTTGAACGGGCAGGATAATTCTTATATGTAAGGATTGAGTTGCCTGGTAGTTACCATAAATATTCAGGGGCAGACGATCATTCAACGGGCTTTGATCCCACAAAAAATGAATAAAAAAGGCAATAAACGGATTCTTTCTACCCCATTTGTTATGCAATGACTTTGCATAGTGATCATGTAATTATTTCGTTCATCTTTTAGATTTTCTCATATTTCTAGTAATTATATTTATATAAAACTATCTATAAAATTTGTTATTGTCCATAATCATTTTGTCTAATAATATATAAATTTTGACTATTGGAGCATTACTTTACATACTTTCATATAACTAAAGGGTCTGTTATTTTCCGCTGATGGGAGCAACGCTGTTAGAAAACTACGATATAACTTCATTCTCAACCTGGCACGCGGGTCCGTGGGTGTTGCACAACCCCCTTGTTTGATGAAACACCAAAAATGTCCAGTCATAGTATGAATCGAAGTCATACTATGACTAAACTTCGTGTCTTGGCGGTTGCCCATTTTAGGCCACGAAGGCGCAAAGGCACAAAGCATTTGCGTAAAAGAGGTGGCGCAACACCCACGGACGCGCGCCATCAGGTTGACATATCTTTGATTATCCACAAAAATGGTTACTTGCCTCACATTTGTACCTGTTTAAGGCACCTTGCGCATCCTTTTTATCGGCCAATAAGTATTCTAACAGGTCCGATTAACCCCGACGCCAGCAATGGGTCATTCCTTCGATAAAAATTGTGGGTAACAAACGTATATCGCTTGGTAGGTCTTTTTTCACCATTTTCTAACCAGGAAGGCCAATCGCCATTTTCAGATTGGTCATTTTCATAATTTTCATCACCTATTAATCTATTTACCCAAAGATTTGCCACTTCTATTTCAAGGTTATTTTTGCCTTTTTTCAAATAGCGTGTGATATTTAATAGATGATTCGTCCATACAATGCCAACTTCCTGGCCATTGAGGTATACCCTGGCCATATTTTCCAGTTTTCCCAAGTCCAGGTAAAAATCCTGTTCCTTATTAGCCAACTGTCGTTTGGAAATATGGAATGTTTTTTTGTAGACAGCCTTTCCTGAGTAATATTTTATGCCAGGGTCGGAGCTGCTGGTCCAATCCAATAGATTTTCAAATTCAATATTATCGGGTCCTCCCCATAAAGTGTCAAACGAAACCATCCAGGGGCCTTCTATGTTCACTGACGCTGATAGTACTGGAAAATTTCTTGAAACCTGTGGATCCATGGAAGAACTTATGCCAAACACTATGAGATAACTGGTATGTGGCCCAAATATCATGGGGATAGTGGTAGTGTGCTCGTTTTTCTGGAATGCAGGCAACGGCCGAATGTCACCGGTGATAGGGTCCCATAATTCCGGGTTACCTTTGGTGGATCTGAAAACACAATTAGCAGAGAGGCTATCTGACGTCCGGTTGGACACAAAGTAAATATCGTAATTCTCTGAAGTTCTATGTGTATACCGCAAATCTCCGTCTGCCTCAAAATCGAGCGGGAGGTTCATTTTCTTGAGAATGTTACCGGTGATGTCATAACCGGGGTACATAATAGTATCATTTTCAGGCGTTCTGATTTCACCGCCCCAAATAATTTTTCCTTTTCCTACGGTTTTAGATACAATTTGGGAAGGATTCGGTGTGTTACCCCAGATCTTACTTACCAACATCTTAATATCGTTATCGCAATTTGGGTAGTTGGTCAGGGAAGGAGATCTTTCCGGTGGGAGTCCGATGACGGTGGCTCCATTAAGTAAGAGCGTATAGATTTTGTTGAGAAGCGCCGGTGTCATAGATGGCGTATAGGGTAATATCAGTGCGCGGTAGGTTGCACCACCAGGAAATACTATTTTATGATCTTTCACCTGTGCTGAAGTTAATTGTGACGGCGCACAACCATCGAAATTGTAACCTTTGCGATCGGGCAAAACAGAATTTGCGGCAATGAGAGCAGATGGAGGGGCTTTGAAAACATGAGGCGAACCCTCAGGGGTTAAATATAAAATATCCGCTGAAGTACGGCCTTTGCTTAACATATACTGAATTCTTGAAACATAGGTATGATAGGCGCCGACCATTGACCACCAGGTCTGGTTCCGGTTCCAGTGCACACCATACGGACCCATTGTCATGCCTGGCTTTAACTTGTTATTTAAAGACTGGTGTTGGAAGGTGTGAAACATTAACTTATTTATTCCTTGCGCAAAGGCCCAATCCGTTTGATTTTTCATGGAACCGGGAAATTGCCTGAATCCTTCCGCTTCCGAAGTAAAAGACTCGGCCGGTAAGATAGCTTGCCCTTTTATATGGGCTATCGAAGCTGCTTCTATTACTGAAAAGGCACTGTTGAATCCAAAGCCATCACTCCAAAATTCTGCCATGATGACATCGGCCATGTTACCTAATTCCAAATCCGCTGTGGGATTCATATCATAGGGCTCGATTGAAAGCTTTAAACCGTAACTATGCGCGTAATCCTTGATATATTGAGCATGCCTTTCCAAAATTAACGCTTGTGATGTCTGGCGAAGATCCCATAAAAACCGTTCACTCATCTCTTCGTTGCCAACGACATGTCCGGCATAAACCGGAAAATAAAGCAGCGGATCGTATCCTCTGCGATTGCTGAACTCTTCCCTGAAACTTCCGCTCCAATTCTGCGCTCCCATCTCCCAGCTATCCATGTGGAGTCGCTTTAGTCCTCCATTTCCTTCGGCTGCAGTGAACCCTAACTTTTTGAATAATTTTCCTACATAGTTATCCAAATGATTTTTAATGGCAACAGTATCGAATTTGTCCGATTCAAAACCTAAGCCAGGAACGGGCGCGGGTCTTGTAATTGCCCCGTTGTTTCGGGCGCCAAATCGCATGATGGTCCATATACGATCATCCGGAGGACGCCAGTTTAGAACGCCTTCCTGGTTGAGTCGATCTGATAAATCTACTATTTCATCAAATTGAATGACGGAATTATCGGAGGGTTCCTTAAAATTCCTTTTAAAGGGGATGAATTGACTTGTACCCGGTACGGAAGTATAAGGTGCCCGGTAATAAAGTGCCTTCTCGTCTATATCTTTTATAGGGTCAATTTCCTTCAAAGATTTCGGAAAAGCCAAAACAGCGACGTCCTTGTAATATGCCGATCTTTTCTTTGCCAGCTTCGGGGTGAGGCTATGCTCTCCAAAATATGGTTTTTTAGGTTGTGGTACCGGAAGGCGCAAAGGAAACATGGTGGTGTGATCGACCTCCAAACTACTGGCTACGAGATGTTGCATGGACTCTTTTGTCTGTACCCATGGCCCTCCGCTACCTGTCCACCCGGGACCGACACCCAGAATCATTTCGATCCCCAGCCTCTTGCATTCATTGACCGCGTGAACAAACAGATTTTGCCATTCCTCACTCAAAAATTCCACTTTACCTCTCGGCACTCCCACATTTACTTCCAAAAATATAACGCTGGATATCCCTGAGTTTTTCATTGATTCCAAATCTTCTGTCATACCTTTCGCAGACATATTGCCGTCCATAAAGTACCAATAAACTCCCGGCCAGCTTGATGTGGGGGGATTTTGAAAGTCTGACTTCCAGGTTTTAACAGGTACTTTTTCTTGTGGAAAAGCTTTGGTGAGAAAAAGTAGCACCAAAGAAAAAAGCGTACAAATAATCGTCTTCATACATTTCATGAATTGAGTAAGTAATTTCAGTTTTTTTATTAAAGTAGCGTTAAATGGTGGAATAAATAAACGATCGTTTTAGTAGCCAGGATTTTGCTGCAATGATTCCTTTTGCAATGAAATTTGACTATCGGGAATTGGGAACAGAATTTCATATTCCTCAAAATCATAATCATTGCCACCAAATGGAACCCCTGATCTATTAATTGTAGGGCTATCTAATTCATCTTGACCGTGACTGTTTAATAAACTTACCAACTCGGCATTGGAATATTGTCTTCTTACATCAAACCATCTATGGTTTTCAAAAGCAAGTTCAATTCTTCTTTCATGAAAGACAGCTTCCCTAAAAGACGCCGTATTCAATCCGCTTAAACTACTTAGACCGGCTCTGTTTCTTACTTCATTCAAGTATTCATAGGCTTGTCCAGTGGGCCCGGATTGTTCGTTAATGGCCTCGGCAAGCATTAATAGAACATCTGCATATCTTAAAACAGGCCAATTATCATCTGTTCTTCCCGGAAGCGCATGCTCATGTGTATACTTTATAATGTAAGGGATGTTTACAAATGTACCATTATCGGTATATCCTTCTCTAAGAGAAGCATCCTTTCTAAGATCACCCGGTTCGTAATCGTTGATCAGATCATTGGTTGGCATATTAAACCCGCCAGTACCCACAGCTGCAAAACCAGTGATAATTCCATTGGAAAATAATGGGGCAAAAGTATAGGCAAAACCACTATGTTCTCCCAAATTATTGCCTCCCAAAAACTGAACTTCAAATATAGATTCTGCATGATTTTTATTATCCGGATCAAAAATATCCTCATAATCAGGCAGCAAACTATAGTTCCCCAAAACTTTATCCAATTCAGTGATAGCTTCACCGTATCTCCCTAGCGTTAGAAAGACTTTACCCAAAAGCGTCAATGCTGCCCCCTTGGGAACCCTTCCGATATCATTGCCTGAATATGCTTGTTTTTCAGGTAAAAGTGTACTGGCTTCTGTTAAATCGGCTATGATTTGGTTATAAATGTCTTCTTCAGCAGATCGTGTTAAAGTTTGAGAACCTTCAACGGATTCCAGTGGTTCGGTAAGTAAGATAACAGGGCCGAAATAGTGTGCTAAATTATAGTAATAATAAGCTCTTAAAAATAATAATTCCCCTGTATATTGATTAACCTTACCCGTGCCTTGTAAGTCGGACTCCTTAATTCGGGCTAGTGTTGTATTGATGTTATGGAGGCTGTTATAATATCCGGCATACATCTGATCAATATTTACATTTGCTGAAGCAATGGTCCATGTTTCAAATGCTTCGATACGGTCTACCTGTCCTCTATCCTGCGCATTCAAATGAATCGTTGTATTATCTGTCATCAATTCATTAAAAATAAACTGACTTCCAATGATTCCTTGTAGTTGTCCGTAGATACCGTTTAAGGCTTGTTCAACTTCCGTTTCATTACTATAAAAGTTGCCCACTATAACACTATTCGGATCGTCAATTTCCAAAAAATCCTCAGTACATGAAAAGGATACTATTGACATCATAAACACAAAATATGTTCTTAAATACTTTTTCATCATTCACTTTTTAAAAGTTAATATTTAATCCTAATGAGAATGTCCTTGGTACAGGATAGTGATCATTGTCCACCCCAATAGTAACTGTTTGAGGATTAAAAGGATTACCGGAATTGGATTCCGGGTTGTTACCAGGATAATCGGTAAATAAAAGAAAATTATCGATGGTACTGTAAAACCTTAAATCGAATGCTTTGCTGATTTTAGGGAAATTGTATCCTAAGGTAAGCGTCCTAAACCACAGGTGACTGGCATCGTATACAAACCTTGAACTGGCTTCCCGTGTAAATTGAAAATTTCCTGTACTGGCCCATTCCCCAATACCAGGGTTATCAGGAGACCGCCATCTATTTATCATTCTGGAATCCACATTGAACACGCCGTCTACATTCATCGTAAAAGGTTCTATATTCCTGAATAAATCATAATTTTGTGCACCGGTGAAGTTCATACTTAAATCAAAATTTTTGTATTCCAGATATATATTGAGTCCCCAGGTAAAATCCGGATTCGGATTACCGATAATGGTCCAGTCCTGTCGATCGTAAGTGATTTGACCGTCACCATTTACATCTTCATATTGATAGGTGCCTACCGTATTTCCCGGATGTGACGGAGCGTTGGAGATTTCTTCTTCTGTTTCAAATATTTTCAATTTTTTAAAACCATAAAGCATACCTATCGGTTGTCCAACCCTGAAAATATTATTTCCGCCGTAGAAATCGTTACTTACAAAGATCTCTTCCAAATCACCGTCCAAGGCTAAAATTTCATTTCTATTGAATGCGATATTAAAATTTGTTCTAACCCTGAAATCACCGAAGGTTTCCCTGTAATCGATACCAAGTTCAAAACCTTTATTTTCTACTTTTCCAATATTGGAAAGCGCGGTACCGAATCCGGTAGTGGCGGGAACCTGCAGTGGCAACAACATATCTTCGGTTGTTCTTTGGTAAAACTCCGTCACCACCATGATTTTGTCGTCAAAAAGCCCTATATCTAATCCTATATCCAATTGCTTCGATGTCTCCCATTTTAAATCGGGGTTTCCGAAATTGGAAATTACTCTTCCTCCTACCAATTGGCCGCCCAATACATAATTATTAGCCGATAAGCGAGCCAAGTGTGTGAAATCACCTATATTGTTGTTTCCTGTTACACCCCAACTACCTCTTAACTTGAGGTCAGAGACAAAAGCGTTCTTGGGAAAAAAAACCTCTTCAGAAACTCTCCAGCCTAATGAAAAAGCAGGAAAATCGCCCCATTTATTGTTCTTGCCAAACCTGGAACTGCCTTCTCTCCTGTAAGAGGCAGAGAGTAAATACTTATTATCATAGGCGTAGTTGACTCTTCCCAAAAATGCCACTAGCCCCCATCCATCGATATTAGAAGAAGAGGAAGTCTCACTGGCAGCAGAAAGATAGGGTATTAGGTCATCCGGAAATTGCTCCCCATTACCTGATAAATTATCTAAACGCGCTTTCTGTACAACGTAACCAGCGGTAAAATCGAATTCATTTTTATCCAATGAAGTCACATAGGATAAGATATTGTCAAAAGTATAGTTTGAGGCTCTGTATGCCCTTTCTCCGGAATTTGCTATGGTTGGAGGAGGATTATTCCAATCAGCTATGGTCGATGGTTTAAAAAAACGACCACGCCCATTTTCCATGGATACATTCACAGAGGTCTTCAGGGATAGCCCCTTGAGCGGAGTCAGCTCAATAGACCCATTCGAGAGTAGATAAGAGACGGCTGTATAATTGGTAATCTCATGTAATACCTGAACAGGATTCTGATAGCCAAAAACGCCGTCCCGACCGCCTATATAGTCGTTAAAACTTCCATCCTCATTATAAACAGGATCCCTGGGATCGGCAAGATAGGCAGCGCTGATAACAGACGTTGTGAAATTTCCACCTATCGTATTTCCTGGGTCATTTCGTGTAGAA
The DNA here is from genome assembly GCF_056858335.1 of Agaribacillus sp. DX54. Taxonomy (NCBI): domain Bacteria; kingdom Pseudomonadati; phylum Bacteroidota; class Cytophagia; order Cytophagales; family Splendidivirgaceae; genus Agaribacillus; species Agaribacillus sp. DX54. Next base: position 49,444 of record NZ_JBXEQE010000011.1, on the reverse strand, counting down.
TACCTTCCGGACAAGTTCCAGTCTACCTTGAGGTAGTCATTGAATTTATTGCTAAGGTTGACTCTGCCATTAAAAACTTGAAAATCCGTTTTCCTAATTACACCTTCCTGATTTAAATATCCTAATGACAGGTATGATTTTAGTTTTTCATTTCCATTTGACATACTTAAATTGAGGTCTTGCACCAAGGCCGTTCTGAGAATTTCGTCCTGCCAGTTTGTCGAATGCTGTACTTGATCGGGAAATCTCCATGCTTCGGGAATTTCTTCCGGCATCGGATCCCTGCCTTGAATTCTTCTAAAATCATCTGTAACCCTTTCGTTCTGAAATTGAACGAATTGTTGAGCGTTCAGTACTTCTACCCTTCTCGAATCAGGAACAGTATGAAAACCCTGATCTATATTGATATCGAGTTTTGAGACACCATTTTTTCCTGACTTGGTTGTTATCAAGACAACGCCATTTGAGCCGCGGGCACCATAAATTGAGGTAGAGGCGGCGTCTTTTAAAATTGTAATCGATTCTATGTCATTTGCATCAACATATTGACCTACGTTGTTGGCCAAGGGAAATCCGTCCACTACATACAGAGGGTCGCTAGTTGCCCCTAAAGAGCTAATTCCTCGAATTCTTACTTCAAACTCCTGACCAGGGCTGCCCGTTGTTTGTTTAACCTGTACGCCGGGGGCCTGACCTTGCAATAACCTGGAGGCGTTAGAAATACCGATATTCTCAACCAGATCCACATCGACCTCCGAGACAGCGGAGGTAATATCGCTTTTACGCTGATTGCCATAACCCATAACAACGATTTCATCCAAACTAGTCAGATCAGCCGCTAGCCTGATGATTAAATCAGTTGCTCCGTTAACTTTCACTTCTTTTTGCAGATAACCCACAAATGATATTAAAAGCGTTGCGTCTTCAGCGGCAGACAACGTAAATCTGCCGTCAGAATCTGTGATTGTTCCATTGTCCGTACCTTTTTCCAACACCGTAGCGCCGGGCAAGGGTTGGCCGGTTTCGTCAAGTACCCTTCCGCTGATATTGATTTGTTCGCTAGGCTCAGCAAGGTTACCTTTAGGCTGTTCATTCCTGTCCGCTAAAACAATATGGGAACTCGAACAGCATAGTATAATTATGCCATAAATACAGATTTTAAGTACGATCGATAAATCATTGTAAATGTTTGTTTTCATAAAGATTTTTATTTTGGTGGTTGGTTAGCTGTGGCTTAAGCAGCCACAGTTCCCCAATAAATTAATGGTCTGTGGATGACGTGTTGTTTTTTTTGCCTGGTAGTTACGGTCTACATTTGCATTAGATTTATTTTTAAAGCATTGTGATTGCTGCTTCAACAACCGGATTTCAACGGATGCCAGACCTTATTCAAGAATTAACTCCCACCTTCGATGGCCGGATTTTTGAACGGGCAGGATAATTCTTATATGTAAGGATTGAGTTGCCTGGTAGTTACCATAAATATTCAGGGGCAGACGATCATTCAACGGGCTTTGATCCCACAAAAAATGAATAAAAAAGGCAATAAACGGATTCTTTCTACCCCATTTGTTATGCAATGACTTTGCATAGTGATCATGTAATTATTTCGTTCATCTTTTAGATTTTCTCATATTTTTAGTAATTAGATTTCATTAAAACTATTTATAAAATTTGTTATTGTCCATAATCAATTTGTCTAATAATATATACTATTTGATTACAAGCTGTATGAAGCAACAGGCACGGTAAAAAAGATTGAAAGATATCGTCTGAAATCCCTTTTCAAGAATTATAGGGTCATATATTTGGCAAACAGGAAAATACTATATTACTCAAAGCCTGAAAACATCGCTTAGTTGCCATTCGAATCATAACAACAATCGTCAAAATTATTGGTAAAATTTAGCTGATGAGAAGGATTTTGTACGGCATTATGACAATGAGGAGCAATGCGTTAAGACCGGGTATTTCAAATTAACAAATTATTCAATGGAATTTCCATAACCAATGACTACTGTAGATAAAATCAACATCAACAATCCAAATAGTAAAAATCTTTTGGTTTTTAAAGAACTGCCATCCCATTCTTTTAAAATCCATCCCCAAATATTTGAGAACAGTATAATAAAGCTGATATGCAAACTCCAGCTTGCAAAATCAAATTTATCTAATTGAGTCGATCCCATACCGTAAAAGAAAAATTGGAAATACCAGGTTGTGCCGGCCACTATGCAGAGCATAAAATTCCGGACAGATTTGGTCCACGTTACTGACAACAATGAATCAATTGACTTTTTTCGTATAATCTGATAAATACACCAAATCAAATTGGTTGTTAATCCTCCGATCATGATGACGGCAAATAAAAAGCTGTTGGCGAAAAGTTCGTTTGATGATAAAGGGGTAACTATTTCCGTAATCTCCTTTCCGGATGCCAACCCAAAAGCAAAACATGCGGAAAGTATACCTGATATTGTTGCGACGATCATACCTTTCGTGTAATCAAATTCAACAATGGTACCCCCCGCAGCTTGTCGGGCCAATTCTTTTTCTTTCATCATGCCGGCATATCCAATGATAAAAGCAGCGCCAACACCGCCCACTACGCCCATCAGAATAACCCGGCCGGATAAGGTATACATCAAATCGAGAAAAATGCCTTCTGCAATAGGGGGAATGAGCGTTCCAAATATAGCGGTCAAACTTAAGGCAACCGCCATGCCCAACGATAACCCTAAGTATCGAATGCTAAGGCCAAATGATAACCCCCCAATTCCCCAAAGCATTCCAAAAAAGTATGGCCATTTCATCAGATTTGGAGGTATTGCTTCCAGTAGGTTTAAAGGGCTTTTGTAGATCAAACAAATGGCTGATATGGGCACGATGAACCACGCAAAAATCCCTCCTGTTAACCAGTAAACTTCCCATGGCCATTTAGACACTTTTTTATAAGGGAGGTAAAAACTGCCGGCAGCTAAACCTCCCACTGCATGGAAAAGTATTCCTAAAACAGGATTCATAACTCATTGAGAACTTCTTGAAACAATTGTTTAATATAGTCCTTCATATATAGATTGAGTTCCCAGGGGTCACTCAGCGGGGTGTGTGTGAATGGCATGCTTACTGTATAAGGTATGGGACCGAATTCAGGTGTTACAGTAGTATAGGGTCTTTGTTCATCAATATGTCTTTTCATTATTTTTTTCCACCAACCTGAAAATGCCTTCATTTCATCTTCCCATTCACCTGATCGTGGATCATTTACCTGCGGGCCTTGTGAATAACCGATTCTCGCATGGATGTGTTCCGCCCTCGAGATTGCCATAAGCATAGTATTTTCCTGTTCTTCAAGCAAACTTTCCGATACATTTACCCAATGTGAAAAATCTGCATTGATTTTTAGAAAATCTAAATTAAGAAAAAATTGACGGGCTACGGGAGCGCTGTATAAAAGTCTTCCCCGATGCGTTTCATGGGCAATGGTTACACTGTATTTCTGGCTTATTTCTTCCGCCAATTCAAAAACGTGGCATCCTTCTTCAAAAGACCAGTAGTCTTTTCCTGTATGAGAATTAATCAAAAGCGGTTGAAATGAAGCTGCAAGTTCAAGAGATTTTTGCAGCGCATTGCAGTATTCATGAAAATTATTTCCACTGGCACTATATTGATGTACAATCAAATCCAAATTGTATTTATCCAGACCTGAACGTAGCAGGTGCTGTTCTCTGGCCGAATTTGGAATGCCAATTTCAACCGCATCATAGCCGCTTCGACTGATCTTTTTGAGCATTTCATCCAATCCGTAAGACGCTAATCCCCACCATGTACAGCCACATATTAACCTGGTCATAAAAGGTTAGGATGTAATTTGGTCTGCGGTGTAAATCAACGGGTTTTGCTCATCATCATTCAACAGATCACCCACATTCATTTGACTTACTTTTTCTTCGGTAAGTATATTTTGTATACCATTAAAAATAGCTCCATCGGGCATATATGCGCAAGTCATGGCCCTTCTAAAGCCCGGCGTCATATTGGCCCCGGCGCCGTGAATACACAAGCCGTTATGAAAGGAAGCGGCGCCCGCTTTCATGGTTGCAGAGAAAGGATTGATATTGGCAAATTCAGGATAAAATTTGAAAACAGCGTTCATATTTTTTGTAATGCCGGGATTTTGAAAACCGGTTTTTTTATGTGATCCGGGTATAAAATACAGACATCCGTTTTCTACCGTAGCATCATCCAATGCGACCCATATGGAGAGTGCATTTCTGTCGCTGAAAGACCAAAATGGGGTGTCCAGGTGCCAGGCTGTCGGATTGGCCCACGGCCTTTTAATCAGCGCCTGATCATGCCAGATTCTGATGCCGGTTACACCTGCTAACGTCGCTGCCATTTTACCGAGTCTTTCATCGAGCATGAGCTTTCGGATGCGGTCATTGGTTTGCCAAAGATTTAATAATTGATCAAATACATTACTGAAATATTCCGGATCTTCATTGTTGCCGTCATCCTCCTCTGCTTTAATCATTTGACCTGGTATTTTAAGGCCGTTTCTTTCACTGACGGCCTCGGTTACCGCCTCACGCCACTCAGTTAATTCTTCGTCATTCAGGAAATTTTCCTGAATGACGAAGCCGTTTTCCTGAAAAAACTTTATTTTATCTTCGGTTAAAATAGTATTCATTTGAAAGTAAAAGTCAATAAGATGATTTTTTTGAAAATTATCTTTTCAAATGTATTATTTCATACTATATTTCGCCATAATCATTTTGCTTAATAATATATAAATTTTGACTATTGGAGAATTACTTTAAATACTTTAAGTATTTTAATAATAAATCCTGGGGATTAAGAATCATTACATGTGGGTATTACCATGGAAGCAGTGGAGACAAATATCCTTCGGAAGGCCATCCTGAAAGTCATGCGCTTACATGGGGAAAAGGCAGGAAATTAAAGGGGTGTTACCTGGTTTATATTCCCACGGGTAGGGGAGAATTTGAGACTGAAAATTCAAAAGTAAATATTCTTCCCGGTGATGTGATCAAATTGTATCCGGAAGACTGGCATCGTTACCGCCCGGATGTGAAGGTAGGTTGGGAAGAGTATTGGATTGGTTTTGAAGGTCCGGCCTTGGAAGATTTTCTTTTAAAAAGTTTGTTTCCGGAAAATAGATCCGAAGTGAGCAATATCGGGCATCACGATGAAGTAATATATCTATTCAACCAGGCGTTAAATATCACCAGAAAAAACTCGCCGGGTTTTACCCAGATAATCACGGGTATTGTATTCCAACTTGTTGCCTATATAATCTACCCCAGTTATCAGGCATCGGCCGGTAAAAAATCAGACTACATTTATGAAGAATCCGTAAGCATCATACGACAGCATATCAAAGACGGAGTAGACTTTCAAAAAATAGCCGAAAACTGTGGACTTAGCTACAGTCATTTTCGAAAATTATTTAAAAAAAAGACAGGGTTTTCTCCCCAACAATTTTTAATTAACGAGCGATTGAGTTATGCCAAGCGGCTGCTGTCATCAACCGACTTAACGGTAGAAGAGATATCAGAAAAATGTGGATTTCAATCGGCATTTTATTTTTCTAATATATTTAAGAAAAAGACGGGATATTCTCCGGGTAAGCTAAAATACAATCGCCATTAAAACATGAGACGATCATCAAAATAGCGAATGGCCTGGCAAGCAGATTATCCTGCCTCATAAAGTTTTAAGCCCTTGATATACTTAAAGTCTTTCTTATCTCATACAGCTTCATCTATGCTAAAAGAAATTTACTTTCTTCAATTGTGCCATGCTGGCATTTCTTGATTTGGGAAACCACGCTGGTGAAATGGATAATTCTCTTTAGTCCTCGAAAAAGACAGTCATTTTAGCGGCGGTAAAGCTTACTGCTACAGCGTTTTTCGATCGATGAATTATTGAAATACTCATGCCATTTTTCTTTAAAAAGTGCTACATTTTATTCCACCATTATACATATTTTCTTTAATTCAGATGCGTTAAAACCCTTTGACCGCACAAACTCGATCTTTCAGGGGGCAATCAGACGGATTACAAAATTACCGGCAATGAATTTTGATTATTGCAATACTTTTGAGATGTTTAGATTTGAAGACTTGATGTTTTAGGGGTTAAATTAAGGGAAATTAACATCGCACGCTTACTTTATATACAATGTCTCACGATGATAATAAAAATCCGGACAAAGGCTTAAATTGGGGGCAGTTAGATTCTTTTGAGGATAAAAGTACGCATCCTTATTTAGTTGCATGGAAAAATGAATCGGAAATTTGGGAACAATTTAGAAATGGTAGCGAACAAGCTATTATCTTCGTCTACCGTACCTATTCTAATAAACTTTTTAATTACGGATGTCAATTCACCACTAAACGGGAAATTGTAGAAGATTGTATCCAGGACCTTTTTATTGATTTAATCAACAGAAAAAAAAGTTTGGGGAAAGTTGCGTCCATAAAATTTTATTTATTCAAGTCACTGAGGTACATGTTACTCAGAGAATTGAAAAAGCAGCGAAAATTAGCATTTAAAGAAAGTTTTGATAGTGATCAGGATTTTTTAATAAATGTTTCTCACGAAATTAAGCTTATCAATGAACAATTCTCCAGAGATCAAAAAAAACTGATTAAAAAATATCTCAATCAACTGCCACCCTTCCAACGAGAAGCGCTTTTGTTGTATTTTTATGAAGGGCTGAGCTATCGGCAAATTGCCGATATGATGCAAACAGGAAAGGTAAAGTCGACCAGGGCTTTGGTGTATAGGGCCATTTCCTCTCTTTCAAATTTTTTAGAATCTCATAAAGACAAGCTGATAACCATTTTTTTCATACGTAACATTCTTTAAACTTCCATTTTATGCTTTTACAAAAGCATAAAATGCACTTATCGTTGTCGCGTGCTTCGGAAAGCCGCCTGACTGGGAAAAACTGCCTTCATATTGATGTAAATATGGCAATAATTAGATATTATTTTTGAAAAAACAGCAATAAATCGATTTAAATAATGATTTAAATATAAAATTTTTCTAAACCTATAGGCATTTCAAAGCTTATTGTCACATGTATATGAATGCTAAAGAAATAAGGGCTATTCTAAAAAATAGTATCAATTGATTCACATGGGATATAAGGAATATGTATTAGAACAGTTTTTAAAGGATGAATATTTTGTTAATTGGGTAATAGCACCTGACTCAGAGTCTGATCACTTCTGGAGAGAATGGATACGGTTGAATCCTGAAAAAAGACCAATCATTGAATCAGCCCGACAACTTATACAAGCCATTGAATATGGACATGAGCATAAACTTTCAGACCATCGCTATCATCAGGTGTTGGAAAATATTCTTGAACATAACAGAATCACCAAACCAACCCAAACCTCAGGTTTCTGGTCGCCAAATTGGGTAGCAGGCTTGGCAGCTTCATTCGTAATACTGCTACTGTCGGGTATCCATTTTTTTAACCGCTCAAATGCGGTAGATCATCGTGATCTGCCGGTTCAAATCATTACTAAAATAACCTCGCCAGGGCAAAAAAAGACAATCGGCTTGCCCGATGGGACTATTGTCAAGCTGAATGCAGGTAGTAAATTAATATATAAACAACCCTTCAGTGAAAATCAAAGAAGTGTTGAATTTGAGGGAGAGGCCTTTTTTGAGGTGGCAAAAGAGGTAGAAAGGCCATTTGTAATTCAATCAGGACAACTAAGGACAAAGGTATTGGGAACCTCCTTTAATGTTCGCTCCTATCAAGATGAAAAAACGATAAGTGTATCGGTGCTGACGGGAAAAGTCGAAATAGAAAATGAAGATGGTAAGTCTGATATTTTGTTTCCGGAAGATATGGGGGTGTATAATAAAGATAATAAGGTCATAACAAAAACAAATTTTGACGGCAAGCGTGTGTTTGGGTGGAAAGATGGTATTTTAGTATTTAAAGACCTGGAAATCAGGACAATATTTTCGATTCTTGAAAAATGGTATGGGGTTAAAATAAGGATCGATAAGGATATGAAAATTACTGGAAGATATACCGGTGAATACCAAAATGCTTCCCTGGAGCGGGTACTGGATGGGATTAGTTATACCTCCAAATTTAGCTATACAATCAACGCAGACGAGGTATTGATTACAAAACAAAACAAATAAGTATGATTAACCAATTTAACTCAAGTTAGATCAGCCGGAACTAATGAATTCCGGCTGACTGTAAAACAGCCCCTTTAGCCAAAGCGTACTTCAGTTTGACGACAGCGTATGCTTTGAAGGGGGGTTTTTAGCAAAAATTATTCTCTCACTAAAAACTATTAAATATATGAAATATGATATACCAAGAAAAATTCTTCTCATGTCAAAACTGTTCTTCTTCGGAATTTTTCTCCAAACCTTATTCATCACTTTGTTGAATGCGAAAGACATTTCAGCACAAAGTAAAAGCATTTACGATATCAGGCTTAACTTAAATGTGACTAACAAAACAATTATTGAAGCCTTTAAGAAGATTGAGAAAAAAACAAAATTCAAATTCACTTACAACACCGACTTCTTCTCAAAGGATCAAATAATATCCATCAGAGCTCAAAACAGATCCTTGGGCTTGATACTGGAAGAAATTGCGAAAAAAGCTGATGTTAACTTTAAAAGAATTGATGAAAATATTCATATAGTTCTGAAAGAAAAAAATAACAGACCTGTTCAGGAACTTGAAATGCAACCCTCAGCTAATAAAACGATTACTGGAAAAGTAACCGATGAAAATGGTGAGGATTTGCCAGGAGTAAATGTTTTTGCAAAGGGCACCAACTTTGGAACCATTACAGATGCTAATGGAAATTATGTGCTGGAGGTTTCTGATGATATTACTGTTTTGGTATTTTCTTATGTAGGTTACTTAAGTGAAGAAATTGAAATTTTGGATAGAGCGGTTATTGATCTGCAACTAACTCCTGATATCGAAACCCTTTCAGAGATCGTTGTAGTGGGTTATGGAACCCAGGAAAGAAAAGATTTGACAGGTTCGGTAGCCACTATCAGCTCTGAGGATATAGATGATATACCCGTAGCGTCAATAGATCAAAAACTGGCCGGACAGGTTGCGGGGGTTCAGGTGAGCACCGTTACCGGAACCCCGGGAGGGGCCGCCAGGATAAGTATCAGGGGCGTCGGGTCGATTGGCGCTAATTCAGATCCTTTGGTGGTAATCGATGGTTTTCCGGTAGGAAACACTTTTGACCAAACCAGTAATCCGCTGAATTTACTGAATCCCGATGACATTGAGTCTATATCCGTATTGAAAGACGCAAGCGCGACCGCCATATACGGATCCCGAGGCGCTAACGGAGTGCTTATTATTAAGACAAAGCAAGGGAGTTCGGGCAAGTTGCAAGTCGATCTTAGCACCTATACCGGCTTTCAACAAGTTCCCCAAAAGGGCAGACGTGATATGCTCAATGCCAGGGAATTTGCCCAATTCCAAAAGGAAATCAGGGAAGATGCAGCCATTGCAGCGGGTGGTACGGCAGAAGATGCCGATATTCCCGAAATGTATCAAAATCCCGAACAATACGGTAAAGGTACCGACTGGTTCGATACGGTGCTGCAAAGCGCTGTTCAGCAAAACTTAAATTTAACGGTTCGCGGAGGTTCGGAAAACCTGAGAGGTATTTTTTCGCTTGGGTATTTTAACCAGGAGGGTGTGGTGAGATATACAGGTTTTGAACGATATACCCTGAGAACAAACCTTGAGGCAGATTTGGGGAATAGAGTAAGAGTAGGTCTTAGTTTAGCTCCTACTTTCAGCAACCAGATCACCAATGACCTTGAAAGGGATTTTTTGGATATCGTCGCTAAATCACAATGGTTTAATCCGATAATTCCCGTAACGGATGAAAATGGGGAAAGAACGCCACATATTGGAGGGCCTGGCCTTTTCAGCGCCCCCAACCCTCTGAACGAGCTGGAGTTTGCAGGCACCGACATCTATGAATTCAGGGGATTGGCCAGCGCTTTTGCCGAATTGGAGATCACCGATGGTTTTACCGCCAAATATAGCTTCACGGTCGACTACAACAATGGCAGGCGCTCTCGTTTTTACCCCAGCTTTTTAGGTACAACAAACAATCCTCCTCCTAACGTTCCGTCATATTCCGTGGACCGGGGGAATTTTTTAAACTGGCAATCCGAGGTACTGCTTGATTACAGAACTGAAATCAACGAGGATCATTCATTGAACCTTACAGCAGGGTTTTCATCGCAGAAAGAAAGACTTCAGGTCATAGAAGTAAACGCCACTGATTTTCCGGATGATGATATCCAAACACTAAATGCCGCAGGTAGAATCACCAGAAATGAGGAGGATATACAGGAATGGGCGCTTGTATCATATTTCGCAAGGGTCAACTACGACTTTAAAGACCGATATCTCCTGACTGCCACCATACGTAGCGACGGTTCCTCACGCTTTGGTAGTGAAAACAGGTATGGCACATTTCCCTCAATAGGAGTGGGATGGAGGATCGATGAAGAATGGTTTTTGAGAGAGTCATTTTTCGACAATTTAAAACTGAGAGCAAGCTATGGTCTTTCGGGTAATTTTAATATCGGCAACTACTCCTACATAGCTACAATTGGTACTACAAATTATGTTTTCGGTGATAGGATCGCAAACGGCCGGAGACCTACTGCCCTTGGAAATCCTAATCTGACCTGGGAAGAGTCCAGACAACTGGATGTTGGCCTGGATATCGGTGTCTTTGACAACAGATTAAATCTCACCATTGATTACTATCGCAGAAATACGGAAAATATGCTGATTGATATACCTATTCCATTTTCATCGGGGTTTGATGCTGCTACAATCAATGGTGGTGAAATTCTGAACCAAGGCTTAGAAATTGCCATAAATTCCAGAAATCTTGTCAAAGAAGATTTTAACTGGACCACCAACTTCAATATTGCCTTTAACAGGAACGAGGTATTGGCGCTTCAGGGTGGCAGCGATTTTATCCTCTCAGGTAGAAGTGGAGAAGGAAGTCCTACTCATATTACCAGAGTAGGTCGTCCGATCGGAGAATTCTATGGATACATCATAGAAGGGGTTTATATGGACCAGGAAGATTTTGACAATTCCCCGAAGCATTCGTCTTCTGTTGTGGGGTCTATCAAATACAGAGATGTGAATGGAGACGGTGTCATAGAAGCTGTCAACGATTTTGATGTTATCGGAAATCCGTATCCCGATTTTATTTTTGGGCTGACCAACACCGTTACTTACAAGGACTTTGACCTCAATGTGGTAATAGATGGTCAATATGGCGGTGAATTGTTAATTGGCGCTAAACAATTTATCGATAATATAGATGGCATATTCAATGTAACGACCGATGTTTTAAACAGATGGCGGTCGCCCGAGAATCCGGGAGATGGGATGACCCCAACCACAAACGGTGCCCGGGTCATCTACAGGGATGTAAACTCGAGCTGGGTAGAGAATTCGTCTTTTCTCAGATTTCGCAACATAACTTTGGGCTATACCCTGCCACGCAAAATACTCAACCAAATTGGTTTTGTCAAAAGGGCCAGAATTTATGCTTCCACCAACAATATTCTAACGATTACGAATTATAGCGGCGGAAACCCTCAGGCAACCAGCAGGTTCAACCGTGGGGGTGGCTCTTTATCATTGTCACCGGGGTTGGACTTCACTTCCTACCCACTCGCAAAAACTTATATTCTCGGGGTAAATTTTTCATTCTAAAAAAGCAAATGATGGAAGCTACTAAATACAAAATCAATTGGAAAATGTTTAATAAGGTGTTGACTGCCGTATTACTGTCAGCAACTTGTAGTTGCAGCGATAGTTTCCTGGAGTTGGAGCCGGAAACATTTTTGAATGAGCAGTCATTTTTTAATACACCCACCCAGATAGAGCAAACGGTGAATGCGTCATACAGGTCGCTCAGAAATTTGACAGATCTCGAATACTGGGTGTTTCTGGAGATGCGTTCGGACAATACAACCTTTCAATTTTTTGAAGCAGACAGGGGTGAGGAGAACAGGGGATTGGTGGATTATTTCCTGATTGATGCATCCCATGACAGATCCATGGGGGGATTATGGAATAAATCATACGATGGCATCGCGACATGCAATATTGTCATTGAAAACGTAGATAACATTGAGGGTTTGGACGATGCCAAAAGAGATCAATTTGTTGGCGAAGTGAAATTTTTAAGGGCCTTGTATTATTACAACCTTGCGCTTCAATTCGGTGGGGTTCCTTTGGAGTTGAGTACTACTCCAAGTCCCGAGGATGCGTCCAGTGAAGGCCGCGCTTCAAGGGATGCTGTTCTCCAAAGCGTCTTAGATGACTTACTCGAAGCTGTTGACCTGCTTCCGGACAGCTATGATGCTTTTGAGAATGGCAGGGCAACATCGGGCGCTGCCAAAACCTTACTGGCAAAAGTATATATGGTGCAACGAAACTATGCGGAGGCGTTGAATGTCCTGAATACGATCACAGGATACAGTTTACTAACAGGCAGCCCGACAAGCTATCGCGATGTATTTGACCCTGCCAACAAAGGAAATTCCGAAATTATTTTTGACGTTCAATACCTGGGTTCCGAAGAAGGGCTGGGAAGCAATTTCATGTATCAGTTTGCTCCGAACAATTCTGGGAATATTGTAACCGGCGACCCACAATTACTCAATCTTGGGGGTGGATCGGGTTGGAATACCCCAACCCAGGACATGATGAGGGCTTATGAGCCCGGAGATTTGCGCATGGACATTTCAATGCAGCCAGGTTTTACGGATAATGAGGGGGGGGGTGTTGACCAACCCTATGTAAGTAAATATAACTTCGGATTTGAATTAAGTGGAAGCACCAATGTTAATTTTCCCGTTTTCAGATACGCAGATGTACTCCTGATGCGGGCAGAATGCCTGAATGAACAGGGGTATGTAGCAGGTGGAGAAGCATTTGACCTGGTGAACCAAATACGAAACCGGGCAGGACTAGCCGGTCTGACCCCGGCGGAAGCTCCCAACCAACAGGACTTCAGGGATGCCATATTTCAAGAAAGAAGGGTGGAGCTTGCTTTTGAAAATCATCGCTGGTATGATCTGCTGCGTTCCGGTGAAGCAGTGTCCATTATGAATGCCCATGGCCGGGAAGAGATCCGGCTTAGAGCTAACATTATACCGGCAGGGGCTTTTCAGGTTACTGAAAACAAACTTTTGCTGCCGATTCCCCAAAGAGAAGTTACTATTGACAATTTAGAGCAGAACCCGCAATAGATATGGTTGGGAACATTTTGATAATTTACTTCAATCTAATCAATTAAATGCTTTTTTGTGCAAAGTATTAATATCATCAGATTGTTGATCACCCAAGGGTTTTGTCTTGTGCAGTACTTGCGTTTTTACACAGGTTAGCATTGATAAAATGCTATGCGAGAATCGAGAAAAACCTTTGGGTGTCGATGATCTTGAACCAAAATTATCATGGGTTCTAACACGATGGCTTCAGCTTAAAATTACTTATATTGACGGCACTTTTGAAGTTTTAGGCACCGATGATGACGGGAAATCGCCAGGGTGCCCTGTTGTAGAAATGGAAAAACACCATGATGCCATGGGTAGGTTAGGGTAATTTTAACTTTATTAAAACTACATCTATGAATAAAGTAAAGTGGCTGATTCTGATTTGGACCATACTTTTGATGGCCTGTAACAACCGGAAAAATTCCATCATTTTAATTGATTTACGAACCGAACACATGAATGTCCCAATAGGCATTGATACGCAGGAGCCAAGGTTTTCCTGGAAAATTGACGCTGATGCCCCGGTAGAGATCCAAAGCGCCTATCGCATCTTTGTCGACACCGACTCAACAGAAGTTGCCAATGGCAAGGGAGCCTTTTGGGAGGTGCAGCATGAATCTGACAGCGCATTGATTACATATCGCGGGAAACCGCTTCAACCCTATACCAAATATTTCTGGGGTGCTCAGGTGACAAGCAGTGATGGCCAAAAGAGTAAAATTGCACTATCCTCTTTTGAAACCGGAATGATGAAAACATCTAACTGGCAGGGAAAATGGATCACTGATGTACAAGATGTAAATCTTAAGCCTGCTCCCTATTTTCGCAAGGAATTCAAGCCACAGAAAAAAGTAGAAAAAGCCAGGTCCTATATCACGGCGGCAGGATTGTATGAACTTTATATCAACGGGGAGCGCATAGGTGACCATTGGCTCGATCCTGTCTATACGCGTTTTGACAGGAGAAACCTGTATGTAACGCATGATGTAACAAAGGAATTTCAACAGGAAGAAATTGCCATTGGGGTATTGCTGGGTAATGGCTGGTATAACCACCAATCGACCGCTGTCTGGAATTTTCATGAGGCCGGATGGCGGGCAAGGCCCCGTTTCTGTCTAAACATACGTGTAGTCTATGCCGATGGTTCTACCGAAGTAATCAGCACCGATAAATCGTGGAAAACTACGCTGAGTCCCGTGGTGTTCAACAGCATCTATACCGCAGAGCACTACGATGCGCGTCTGGAACTTCCCGGGTGGAGTCAGGTTGGCTATGATGAATCCGAATGGAAAACCGCCTTAGAGACAGTGCCTCCATCCGGCCTTATCACCGCCCAGGCTATGCCTCCGATTACCGGTGAGAAAATGGCATTTGCGGCCATGGATAAGCGAAGTGACCGGCAATATATTTTTGATTTGGGCAGAAATATTTCAGGGGTCACGGAATTGAGAATTAAAGGCGAAAAAGATACCAGAATTAAGGTGACTCATGCTGAACAATTGGACAGTGCCGGTAACCTGGATATGTCCAACATCATTGTCCATTACCGTCCAAAAGATACTTTAGATCCTTTTCAAACAGACATTTATACCCTTAAAGGGGAAGCCGAGGAAGTCTTCAGGCCCAGGTTTAATTACAAAGGGTTTCAGTATGTGGAAGTTTCCGGTAATAAACCCATTGACCTGTCTCTCGAAAACATCAATGCATATTTTATGTACAGCGATGTAAAACCGGTTGGCAGAATCCATACCTCCAATGCGCTTATTAACAAGATTTGGGAAGCCACCAACGCCAGTTACCTCTCCAATCTCTTCGGTTATCCCACCGATTGCCCCCAAAGAGAAAAGAATGGATGGACAGGTGATGCCCATATCAATATTGAAACCGGGCTATATAATTTCGATGCTATTACCGTCTATGAAAAATGGATGGATGACCACCGCGATGAACAGCAAGAAAACGGTGTGCTGCCATCCATTATCCCCACTTGGGGAGGGTGGGGCTATGATTGGGGAAATGGCCCTGACTGGACCAGCACCATTGCGATCATTCCCTGGGAGCTGTACCAGTTTTACGGTGATGATCGCGCCTTGAGAAAAATGTATGATCCTTTAAAAAAATATATAGATTATATCACTTCGATTAGCTATGACGGCGGGCTTACCGATTGGGGCCTCGGTGATTGGGCGCCGGTGAAATCCGTAACCCCCAAAGAATTAACGTCATCCATTTACTACTATGTTGATGCCACAATTTTAGCAAAAGCGGCTAAACACTTCGGCAAAGAAAAGGATCATCAGGAATATTCACGGTTAGCTGGCAACATTAAAAATGCTATCAACAAAAAGTATTTAAATGCGCAAACCGGCATATACGCGGAGGGTTTTCAAACAGCGTTGAGCGCACCCCTGTACTGGGGCGTCGTACCCGATTCGCTGAAGCAGAAGGTGGCAGACAACCTGGCTGAAGAAGTCAGAAAAGCCGGTAACCGGATTGATGTAGGTTTACTTGGCACCCGGACCATCCTCGGTGCGCTGAGCCAAAACGGATATGCTGATCTCGCTTTTTCATTGGCTTCCCGCGATACATATCCTTCATGGGGATGGTGGATTAAAAATGGCGCTACCACTTTATTTGAAAATTGGGACATAGATGCATCCTCGGACCTTTCCAGAAACCATATCATGTTTGGCGCCATCAGTGCATGGTTTTACAAAGGTCTTGGAGGCATTTTGATTGATGAGGAATCGCCCGGGTTTAAAAACTTCTTTTTAAGACCCAACTTTGTTAAGGATTTGAACCATTTCGAGGCCGAGTATCAAAGTAGGTTTGGAATGATTTTCTCTGGCTGGGAAAGAAAAGACAACCATATAGCATATCATTGCAAGGTGCCCTCGAATAGCACGGCTGTCCTATATCTCAAAGGGAAAAATATAAGATTGAATGATCAGGCAGTTGTCCAAACAGATGAGGAAGGTTATAAAATAAATCTCACCGCAGGCAGCTATAGATTTTCTATAGAGGAATAATTTGAAAAATTCAATAGGACTATTATTTCAGTCCTTTTGCTATAATCCTTCATTACAATTTTGTGACACACCCGGTGTGCTATTTTCCCCATATCTTTATTTAAACTTATTCTAAATAAGTATTGGTGGTATTTGACATCATTTGTATTTTTACTGGGTACTGCTTAGGGCTTTACCACCAAATTGCTGCGAATGCTTAAAAATAAGAAGACACCTGTTAATCTGGCAGATCCCAAAGACTTTGAGTCCCTGTACCATGCGTATTCGAGACACATGTACAGGCTTTGCTATTATTATACCCGGGATGCAGAGATTTCCAAAGAAATGATCCAGGATATTTTTAAATCCGTATGGGAAAGAAGAAATAAATTGATCATTGAAAGTGATATAGAAAGCTATCTGATGCGGGCAGCTAAACTCAAAGTATTTCAATATACCCGGGATCGGGTGAACCATGCTAAACATCTGGAGTGTGTGTTTGAAGAAGCATTTGAGCCAATTAATTGTACAGAGAACCAGGTTTTTTACAACAACCTTTCTGAGTGTGTAAATAGATTGATCAATAAACTTCCCTGCCGGTGTAAACAAGTCTATGAGCTTAGTCGTGAAAAAGGCATGACCAATAAACAAATAGCTTCGGCCTTACTCATTTCCGAAAAGGCAGTGGAAAAGCACCTTTCAAAGGCCCTGAAATTTTTACGACATAATCTGAAAGAATACCAGTTTTAAAATTGCTCCATTCCTTTTTTTAAAATTCTTCACCACCGGGGTAGGGATACAATTAACCTGTGGAACTACTAAATAGGAAGGCATGGTAAAACGCCTTCTGTCCTAACAAAATGAAGATTACGCGAGAACTTTTAGACAGATATCACCGGGGGGAATGTACAGATAAAGAAACTCGGGAAATAGAAGAATGGCTGACAAACGGTACTGCAAACACTACTTTCGGCAAAGTAGAAAAAGAAGATGAGCATCTGGCCGGAGCCTGGCAGGAACTGTCTGCACATATGGGTAGCGGGCAGGCTAAGTCGAGAAGATTATATGCATGGCCACTTGGTATTGTAGCTAGTGTAGCCCTTCTCCTGGCTTTAGGTTTGGTTTTTTACGGACAAATTGAGCAACGCTTTGCAGAACAAAAAACGATATCGTACACAAATGGTGAATATGGGAAGGTCATATTAGATGACAAGAGTACGGTACATCTCAATTCGGGAGCTACTTTACAATATCCCTCATTTTTTGCAGGAAACACCAGGGAAGTCATACTGACGAAAGGAGAAGCTTTTTTTGATGTCGCCAAAGATGAGGATCATCCATTTATTATATACACGGATAAGGTAGAGGTAGAGGTACTGGGCACGAAGTTTAATATCAGAAATGATTTCCAGGGGGCAGAAATAGAAATTATTCTTGTAGAAGGAAAAATAAGGTTTTCTTCTGACCAAAAAGAACATACACTGCAACCCGGTCAGCAACTTATCTATAACAAAGAAACCAGGGATATTAAGTTGAATAATGATGTGAACACGAACAGGGTCATGGCTTGGACCAAAGGGATTTTGTGGTTTGAGGATACACCGATGCCGGAAGTATTCAAAGCCCTTGAACAACGGTATGGTATACCGTTTAAGATTGAAAAAGAAGCAGACATTCCGTTTACGGCCAAGTTTAAGCACGAATCCTTAGACAGAATTCTCCAACTGATCGGGCTAAGTACAGGTTTACAATTCAAAAAAGATAAAGAGCACATTATAGTGCATTAAATCAGAAAAGAAAGAACACATGAACATAGTAAGAGGCCCCACTCCTTAAAAGAATAAAACCGGATGTGCCCACCACATCCGGCATACAAGTTTTAATTCAATCAATTTTCCAACAAATTAATTAACTAAAACCATTTTTAAATATGCAAATTTTACATACGATTTCATATAGAAACGGCATCTTTTACTTAACCCTGATTATATGCTCAGGGCTGTTATCAACTAAAACATTCGCACAGACAGGCCTTGATAAAAAAGTAGCTATCTCTCCTTCGCCACGTACGGTAAAAAATATACTTGTACAAATCGAGGAACAAACCGGTCTGAGTTTTGTGTACAGCAGCTCACAGGTTTCGGTGAAAGCAAAGATAACGTTGAATAATCCTTCCGCTGCTGTTAGTGAAATACTCGAACAGATCGAGACTTTAACGGCATTGAATTTCATTCCCAATGGAAATCAGGTAGTTGTAAAACAGCTAGGCTATGGCACGGTAACCGGAAGGCTAATGGACCAGGAAAGAAAGTCTGTGGAATATGCCACGCTTAGTTTTACGACAGGCCAGGGAGCAATTACAGATTCAAGGGGAAACTTCACAATTAAGAAGGTGCCTGAAGGAAATAGAGTGCTATTGATCAGGATGGTCGGTTATAAAAATACCCAAAAACAGATCGTGGTAAAAGCAAATGAAACCACCACAATTCCTGATATTATACTGGAAGAAAGCATCAATAAATTAGAGACGGTTGTCGTCAATGCATCGGAGAAAACCAACAAGTTTGCCCAAAAAGAAACTGGCTATGTGGCTCGCATGCCATTGGATAATTTGGAAAACCCGCAGGTTTACAGTATAGTACCTAAAGAATTGATGCAAGAACAAGTAATTACCGATATTGATGATGCCTTGCGAAACTCACCGGGAACAATACCGGTTGTTTATGTTTCAGGGGGTTTCGGTACTACCTTCCGGGGCTTTGACGCAGGAATTAATGCCCGAAATGGTATGGAAACCGCAGCTTTTCGTTCGAGTTCCGATATCGCCAATGTAGAACGCATTGAAATATTGAAAGGGCCTTCCGGAACTTTGTTCGGCAGTAATGTTTCTTCATTTGGCGGTGTTATCAATCTGGTGACAAAGAGACCTTTTAAAGATAACAAAACAGAAATATCCTACACGACCGGAAGTTATGATTTACACCGCATAACCACGGACATAAATGCACCTTTGAACAAAGAAAAAACGGCATTGTTTCGTTTAAACACTGCCTTGAACAGAGAAAAAAGCTTTTTAAATTATGGCTTCAACAATACGCTTCTGATTGCCCCAAGCTTACTTTATAAAGTTTCAGATAGATTGACTTTTATGGTAGACTTTGAAGTTTTTAATGCCAACAGCACCAGAAACAGGTATTCCAGATACGATGCAAATTCGGGAATCACAAGTCCTGAGGACATCAAATTAGATTATAGAAAGGCATTATATCACGAGGATGCCAACGCGAAATCTTCATCAACCAAAATGTTTACACAGGCAACGTATCGAATTTCCAAAAACTGGACATCCACGACACTTTTCTCCTTTGTGGGAGAAGATGTCGACCGCAGTTATCAATATTACCCCACGTGGCTATCACCCACTACAGCATCCAGAGGTATTGGAAATTGGGGGCCGATTTACAATAACTTTACCAACATACAACAAAACATCAATGGCGAATTGACCACCGGAAGTATCAAACATAAAATTCTTATTGGTGCTAACTTCAGATACCACAAGGCAAGAAGTGAAGCAGGAACTGCCCGTTCTATCGATACTGTCGATGTTACAACAGAATTCGATGTTTTACGAAAAGATGAATTGGATGCACATATAGTTTCCAGACATTGGGCCGGTTGGCACAGCGCTGATGACCAAACGTTAAGTGCGTATGTAACCGACGTAGTTCAATTCACAGATAGATTATCCACGATGTTAAGCTTACGTATAGATCATTTTAACAGAGGAAGGTCGGGAACAGTGGAAGGATACCATCAAACAGCCCTGGCCCCAAAATTAGGTTTGGTTTATCAGGTTATACAAGATCAAATATCTGTATTTGGAAATTATATGAGCGGTTTTCAAAACCAGGCCCCGACAACCCAACCCGATGGTTCTCTACTGATTTTAGACCCTATCTATGCCGTACAATCAGAAGGAGGGATAAAAATAGAGGCTTTCGACAAAAAACTGAGCACAACTATAAGTTATTATAACATCACTATTGATAATGCGATAAGGAGGGATCCGGATGGTTTCGTCATACAGGACGGCAAGCAGGTCAGTAAAGGTTTTGACATAGAAGTAATCACAAACCCTGTCGAAGGGTTAAACCTGATAGCCGGATATGCTTACAATGATAATAGAATGATAAAGGCCTCTGATGAATCGATAGAAGGTAATAAAGCAACCGGTTCACCGGAAAATGTCGTTAACTTTTGGGCGTCGTATGTTTTTCATAACAAGTTAAAAGGGTTGGGTATAGGTTTCGGAGGAAACTATGTGAGTGATAATTTTCAGTTTAGTGATAACGTATTTACCATTCCGGCATACACAATATTGAATACCTCTGTATTCTACAATCAACCGAAATGGAGAATAGGATTGAAAGTAAATAATATCACCGATCAAAAATATTGGTCAATCACAGGGGTACCTCAAGCCCCAACTAATTTCATGGCCAACCTGACGCTTAGGTTTTAATCATCCCTTATCAACTAATAACCTCCAAGGTCTTCCAATGCGCCACCGGGCAGGTAAAACCTTGGAGGTTTGATCATCAACGATGACCATTAAAAGACGCATAAAAAATACACGTTGTGGAGAAAATCATGGCGTTGTTACGAGACCATCCAAAGATGACCATCAATCAATTGGAAAAAGAAACGGGTTTGTCCGGGCGGGGAGTGGAATGGAAGCTCGATGAATAAAAAAAGAGGGAAAGTTAAAGTGGGTTGACCCCGATAAAAGAGGGTATTGGGAGATATTAGTTGATATCTTTTATTTTAAGTACTATCTTTTCCATTACTTCCGGATATCCAAATTTTTTTTACCAGTAGGTTAGATGCGATGTGGGGATGCCAAAGAGCTGCAGGTTTATAAAATGGGTATTGATAAGGCTGGAATTTTAATTTTGTATTTTAATTTCTAATTTAAACCCTTCTAAATAGCAATGACTATTTGTGAGCTTTTTGAACACTATCGGGCATGCCAACTCATGTTAAAGAACACATTAATCGCTGATGCAGGAAAAAGATTTAATTAAGTCCATAAGGAAAGGAAATGAAAAGGCTTTTCGTAGCTTGTATGGACTTTATTTTCATAAAGTAGCCAATTATGCGTTTAAACTGCTTCACTCGGAAGAAGATGCACGAGAGGTAGCCCAGGATGTGTTTATCAAGCTTTGGCACATGAGAAAGCAACTGGAGCCAAATAAATCAATATCCGGCCTGATATACAAAATAACGAAATTTACATCGATCGATTTGATACGAAAGCAACAATCCATTGTAAGAACGGTTCATTACGGAGATGCGCCTTTATTTGAAGATTGTACGATTGACAACGACTTAAATGGGCGGGAATTGTATGCTGAATACCTCAAGGTCCTTGACAGATTACCCGAAAAGAGAAGACGGATTTTTCAGATGAGCAGGGACGAAAATCTTTCTCACAAAGAAATTGCTGCCAAACTACAAATTTCGATCAAGACAGTAGAAGCTCAGATAAGGCTTGCCCTTCAACAAATCCGCAAATACCTCAGGGATTATTCAAATACCATGATACTGGCGCTCGTAATCAATTTTTTCAATTAGTTCATCCACATACCCTTACCGGCCTGCTCCAGGTAAAAAGTGATCATACCCCCAGCCAAAGCCATCTGATTTTTTTTAATCCCTTTAAGGGCAGGCAAGTTTTTCTACGAATTAATAGTTAACGTAGTCACTATTTCTCGGAAATTAATGAAGCAAGAGGATTTTAAATTGTTAAAAAAGTATCTGGAGGGAAATACCTCTCCGGAAGAAAACCTTATTGTACGGGATCTGCTGGTTCAAAATGATGAAGATGATGCATTAAAACAATGGTTATTTAAGGAGTGGCAAAAAACCCCGGCAAAGAAGGAGTTGCCGCTGGATATTAATGCGGCCTGGCCGGAGGTTGAAAAAGCCCTGTCAGGTAACAGCAAACCATCTGAAATCCGGTGGCAAAAAATAGCGGCTTCTGCTTCTGTGGTTTTAGCTGTAATCCTGGGCACCCTGTTTTTTCAGCGATGGTCTGATGGCAATTCAAATGAGCCTATGATCGCTGAGACGGAATACATTCAAAAGCAAACAGCAAAAGGTGAAAAGCTCAACATCTCGTTGCCAGATGGAAGTTTCATCAAATTGAATGCTTCTACTAAGCTAAGCATTCCTGCGAACTATCATACAAATAGTGAAAGAGTGGTTTACCTGCAGGGAGAGGCATTTTTTGAAGTGGCAAAATTTGAAAAAAGACTTTTTAAGGTGATCACGGGAGAAGTTACCACTACAGTTATGGGTACTTCGTTCAATGTAAAGGCGCAATTGGGCGAGGATCGGGTAAGTGTGGCCCTGGTGGAAGGAAAAGTAAAGGTGGCTAATGTAAGAGATGAGATAATGCTTGACTCCGCTGAAATGACTACCGTGCAGTCTTCCGTGGAGAAGCTTTCAAAAAGAGACTTTGATATCGAAACGATAACCGGATGGAGGGATAACCTGTTGATTTTTGATGAAATCCCCTTCCGGGAAATCATTGCAAAGCTCGAACAATGGTATGGCGTTGAGTTTGAGATCAGCGGGGCGCCGCTGGCTGATAGGAAATACAGCGGCAGGTTTGAAAATAAATCCCTGGCGCTGGTGCTTGAAGGCCTTGGCTTCTCCTCAGCCTTTGATTACGAGATAAAGAACAAATCTGTTTTTCTAAACTTTAAAAAATAAAATTTATGAAACACTTCGACCCGGGATGAATGTCCTCAATTCACACATAAGGAACATGTTCCGTGTATACAAATGAAAGGAGTACCCTGTCAAAGACTTGGGAAATTCGCAATGACATGGGTACCACCTATTTAAATTTAATCTTAGATAAAGATATGAATTCAAAATTTACAAGACAATTAATTATGATGTCAAGGACGGTTTTTAATCTTATCCTTGTCAACTGCTGTCTGGCAGGTACGTTGGTGGCCAACAACTCGAGCGGACAGACAAAGAGCCTTGAGGAAATAACCATTTCTTTGGAAACAAAAGAAAAATCATTAAAAGAGGTGCTGCGCCACATAGAAGCAAAAACGCCTTTTTATTTCTCATATTATGTCGATGATCTGCAAGCCGGAAAAATTACATTAGATGTCCAAAACCAATCATTGGCCAATGTATTAAGGGCCATTTCCAAACAAACCAAACTTGGGTTTAAAAGGATTGATCAAAACATACATGTCCT
The DNA here is from genome assembly GCF_056858335.1 of Agaribacillus sp. DX54. Classification (NCBI taxonomy): domain Bacteria; kingdom Pseudomonadati; phylum Bacteroidota; class Cytophagia; order Cytophagales; family Splendidivirgaceae; genus Agaribacillus; species Agaribacillus sp. DX54. The sequence continues at coordinate 25,774 of NZ_JBXEQE010000011.1, read as the reverse complement.
TCGATTGAAAGACCGGAGGGAACCTGCGGTCCGGGAAAGCATTCATGTTCCGGAAGTACCGGATATTATCATCAGCGGCAAAGTGACGAATGAAAAAGCGGAGGGAATACCGGGCGTGAATGTGATATTAAAAGGAACTACTACGGGCGCAGTTACCGATCCGGATGGAAATTATGAAATCGAAGTGCCAGGAGAAGGTGCCGTACTGGTATTTAGCTCAATAGGCTATATTAAGGAAGAAATCGTGGTGGGCGACCAGCGTGTCATTAATATTTCCTTGCTACCTGACCTTTTGGCTTTGCATGAAGTCGTTGTTGTAGGTTATGGTACGCAAAAGAAAAGCGATTTGACAGGGGCTGTTGCCTCTGTAACTTCCGAAGAAGTCAAAGCTTTAACAATATCCAATCCCACCATGGCGCTGCAGGGGCGTGTTGCCGGGGTGAATGTTCAGTCAAATGGCGGAGCGCCGGGGGCAGGTGTGAGCGTAGTGATTAGAGGAGCAGGAACCATTAACGGCAGCCTCGACCCACTCTATGTTGTTGATGGTGTATTTCTTGAATCACTGAGTTCTGTTAACCCAAACGATATTGAATCTGTAGAAGTCCTTAAAGACGCATCGGCCGCCGCCATTTATGGTTCCAGGGCCGCCAATGGCGTCGTAATTGTCACCACTTCACGAGGTAGTGACGGCGGACTTGTACTGAGTGCTCATGCAACGGTGGGTATATCTAACCCGACCAATAAAATTGACTTTTTAAATGCAAGGCAATATGCTGATGTCCGGAATGCCATTGATGATGCGGGCAATTCACCGAGGTCGCCTGTCAATTCAACAGACTTTGATCCGAATGTAGATACTGACTGGCAGGATTTGTCCCTGAGGACCGGGGTTATTCAGGATTATGGTTTTAGTCTTGCCGGTGGCGGAAATAATTCTTCTGTCTACTTTTCAGCCAATTATTTCAATGAACGGGGTGTCCTGATTTCTTCAGATTATAACCGGATTAACCTTAGGCTCAATTCAGAGTATTGGTCGACGAACAAAAAACTCCGGTTGTCACAATCTTTGGGTTTAACTCAGAAAAATCTGAACCAAAATGATGATTACGGCGCTAGTGGATATAACTTTCCAACACTACCTTTTAAAGATGAAGCAGGTAATTTTGTGGCGCCCAGCAATGCTGATCATGGCGTGGCCTTCAGTCAAAACAGGTATGCCAGGGCCGTAACACTTGATGATGAGAACCGGATTGATGAGGTTTTTGGAAATATCGGGGGAGAATTTGAATTTCTTCCGGGATTAAAATACCAACTGAATTTAGGGCTGAATTATTCGTCTGAGGTAGACTATCTTTTTACGCCGACTTTCTTTTGGAGTGAGTCTAATCCGGGGGCCAATCAAAACCTCGACGCTGACCTGACTGAAAGCCGTACCACTCGCTTTGACGGACTGATTGACAATATTTTAAGTTTTAACACCGAAATTAACAAACATTCGATTAATGCTGTTCTTGGAAGTACTTTTCAAAAGATAGTCACCAGAGGCACTTCGCTTACGGCAAGTACATTCCCCTCAAATGATCTCAGGGTGGTATCTGCCGCAGAGGAGGTGGTTTTATTTTCAGGAGATGAAATAGTTACCGGACTTGCATCGCTGTATGGTAGGGTGATTTATGACTATGATGATAAATATTTGCTGACGGCGACTTTGAGGCAAGATAAATCTTCGAGGTTTGCAGAGGAATTTCGTACGGGTTATTTCCCATCTGTATCAGCAGGTTGGAGACTTACAAATGAAGATTTTTTTCCAGCCAGTGACTTTTTGACAGATTTGAAACTGCGTGTGAGCTACGGAGAATTGGGTTCTCAGAATGTGGAAGATTATGCCTTTACACCGGTAATTAACCTGAATTCGAATTATGATTTCGGTGATCAAAGGTTTTTTGGCGTTGCGCGAACGCAGTTCAGGTTGCAAAACCTGGTTTGGGAAAAATCCAGGACAACCAATTTTGGCATCGATGCAGGATTCCTGGATGGTAAATTGCAGTTTGCTGTGGATTATTACATCCGTAAAACTGATGACATTTTGCTGTCACTGGCGATCCCACAAACATCAGGCTCCCAGCAGCCGGTGGTTACTAACGCCGCAGCAATTGAAAATAAGGGTGTTGAATTAAATTTGAATTATAAGGAAATTGAAGGTGAATTCACCTATGATATAAACCTGAACCTGACTTCTGCCAGTAACGAAATAACTTCATTAGGGGCACTTCAATCACCCATTGCAGGAGGGATATTCTCATCCGAAGGGCTAAGAGGTACCAGGGCTGATGTAGGAGAACAGTTAGGTGTATTTTGGGGGTTTGAAACAGCAGGATTGTATCAATCCCAGGCCGAAATTGACAATGATCCGAACCTGAGCAACAATCCGGCGGCTAAGTCCTTATTAAGACCGGGCGATTTAATTTATGTGGATCAAAATGGTGATGGCTTAGTCAATAATGACGATAAAGTAAATATTGGGAACCCATATCCCGACTTTGAATTTGGCATGAATTTTAACGGAAACTACAAGAACTTCGAGATTACCTTATTTATTCAGGGACAAGTTGGCAACGAGATACTGAATGCCAATAAATACAATCTTTCTTTTGAATCCCGAAGTAACTATTCTACCGATGTGTTGAATGCATGGACCGAGACAAATAGGAATACCGATTTTCCCGTCCTGGGAACCACGCGCTTTGATGTCTCGGATTTTTACATTGAAGACGGAAGTTACATGAGATTGAAACAATTGCGCATTGCCTACAACTTTCAAAACTTGTTTAAAGGGTCAACGAATGCAAAAGCTTTTATAAGTGGTCAAAACTTATTGACATTGACCGGTTATTCCGGATATGATCCTGAATTAGGGGTTCCCGGAAATTCCGGAAGACCCAGTGCAACCGGTCCTGCCCTGCTGACCCGTGGAGTGGATCTTTCCGCCTATCCACAGAGTGTTATGATCATGGGAGGAGTACAATTCACCATCAATTAAAACGATTTATGCCATGAAAAACATAAAAATAAAATTTAGTTTCTTAGCATTGGTATTCATGGGCTCTGCTATCTCATGTGGGGATTTGCTTGATCAGCAAAACCCTAATGCGCTTTCTACAGATAGTTTTTGGCAGGATGAAGAAGATGTGCAACAGGCAGTTGTCGGGGCTTACAGTCCTATGAGTACAATTTTCGGGTGGGGCAGATACCTTCCTTTTACGTGGTTTAGAAGGGCAGACGAGTACACGCCGTCATTCGAAAATGTAAGAATCCGAGGCATTATAATTGATCCGAATGACATATTTTTGCCTAACCAATGGCCGGAAGCATGGAGACTTATCTTCAGGGCGAATGATATCCTCGACAACATTGATCGTGTGCCGGATCTCGATGAGACTGTAAAAAATCATGCAATGGGTCAGGCATACTTTCTGAGGGCCTTGTATTATTTTTATCTTGTCAATACCTGGGATAACATACCATTGATAACCCAAGCAGCAGTTGGTAATAATACGGAAGAATTTGCCGCGCCAAATAGTAACCCAACCGCCATATATGAGCAGATAATCAGCGATGCCAGGGAGGCTAAAAGACTGTTGCCAACCAGCTTTGGAGATGAGAGCGGCCGGGCTACGTGGGGAGCTGCCACAGCCCTGCTCGGGAAAGCCTATTTGTATACTCAGGAATGGAGTTTGGCGGCGGCCGAATTCAAGGAAGTAATTGATTCCGGTATTTATGATCTGGATCCGGATTTTGCCAATAACTTTACTGAAAATGGTGATAATAATATTGAGTCAGTGTTTGAGGTACAACATACCTCCGAGATTGAAATCGGATGGTCCTCAGACGAACCTAATTCAAGCAGATCGTCCGTATTTCTTCAACTCAGGGCTCCGGAGGCTTTTGGCGGGGAATGGGTAGATCAGGTTAATCCCTGGATTCTGGATGCATTCCTTTCGGAAAATAATCTTGACGGTGGAGTAGACGAAAGGGCACTGACTACACTGGCATGGGATCATCCTGAATCAACAATTTATCTTAATCAACCGTTTTCAGAATCAGTTCTGGATCAAAACAAAGTTTATCCGAAAAAGAATACAGGGATGCTGACGGAAGATCGTCCTGATGACGGTGATCTCGGTATTAGCTCAGGTCAGAATTTTAAGTTGATCAGGTTTGCCGATGTACTGCTCATGCATGCCGAGGCGGCCAATGAAGCGGATGGCCCGGAAGCTGATATACTGGCCTCGATAAACAGGGTAAGGGCGAGGGCGAATATGCCAAACATCCCCACCGGGCTCACCAAAGATGAACTGAGGGATAAAATCAGAAAAGAGAGAATACTTGAATTGTCTCTTGAAAATGACAGATTTTTTGACCTGAAAAGATGGGGTGTTGTCATAGACCGAATGAATGGTAATGCGGATATGGTGGGGAATATAGGGCCTTCTACGGATCAAATAAGGGCAGAAGGACATCCCGAATATGGCTTTCCTTTTGCAGAAATTCATACAAGGGTACCCATTCCAATAGATGAAATATTAAGTAATCCCAGTCTGAAGCAGAACCCTGGCTATTAAAAAGAAAACAGCTTTATAGTAAATAGTAGAAAACAAAGGCATTGCATACGGCGGTGTCTTTGTTGCTTCACCCTTTAGTCGATATAATTTCCGGGTTTGACAACAGATACTTACAGCGTCTCTTCCGGTTGGTGTTTTTGATATTATGTTCTCACGGTTGTATGAACAGTCGACCCTGCAACTTTATGAATATGAATAACTGAATAACTATCAAAATTTGTATGAGACCCCTAACAGTTAAAATATGCCGGTTCTTTTTGGCCCCACTTAGTGTGTGGGTACTCATGGGAAGTTGCGGCACCCGTGAGTCCGGAATTTCTCTGGTTGAACTATCTCCGCAATCATCGGGAATCCATTTTTCCAATAACATCATTGAATCCGATAGTTTAAATTATTTCAATTTTCCGTACATCTACATGGGTGGGGGCATAGCTATAGGAGATATCAACAATGATGGGCTTTCAGATATATTCTTTACCGGAAACATGGTCGAAAATAAATTATACCTGAACAAGGGCAATTTGACTTTTGAAGACATCAGCACAGCGTCTGGCACTCAGGGAGATAACCGATGGTACACCGGTGTGACCATGGTGGATATAAATGCCGATGGCTGGCTGGATATATACGTTTGTGCTTCCGGCAAAACTAATTCGGAAAATCAACTATTCATTAATAATAAAGACCTGACATTTTCTGAAAAAGCCGAAACATTCGGTATCAATGATGAAAGCCCCTCTATTCAGGCCACTTTTTTGGATTATGATAAAGATGGAGATTTGGACCTTTTTGTCGGCAACTACCCCCTTTTGCCTTTAAGTATGGGGAACAGGTTTTATTTTGAAAAGATGGTGATGAATCAACATGAATCCTCGGGCCATTTGTTTAAAAACAACGGAGATGGTTCCTTTTCCGATGTTACAAAACAATCGGGTGTTCAGAATTTTGGATTGACCCTGGGCGTTATAGCCGCTGATTTTAACAACGACGGATGGCAGGATATTTATGTTTCAAATGATTTTCAGGTGCCTGACCATTTATACATGAACAATACCGATGGCACATTCTCTGATGTACTCATGGATTCCTTTCAACACACTTCCATGTTCGGTATGGGGATAGATGCATCGGATTTCACAAATGATGGGTTGATAGATTTAATCCAGCTAGATATGGCACCCGAAGACTATAAAAGAGCCAAAGTAAATATGGCCAGCATGGATCCGAAGAGCTTTTGGGAGATGGTAGATTTAGGGGGGCATTATCAGTATATGCAGAATTGCGTGCAAGTCAACAATGGAATGAATAGGAATGGTATACCTGTTTTTAGTGAGATATCCAGGTTATCGGGCCTTGCCACAACTGACTGGAGCTGGGGTGTTTTATTGGCAGACCTGGATAATGACGGTCATAAAGACTTATTAATTACAAATGGCATTCTGAGGGATATCAACAACAACGACGTACTTAACGCCAACAAAAATTCATTAACCCCCCAACCAATAAAAATGGAAGAGGTGCCCAGTCAACCTTTAAACAATTACATTTTTCAAAACCTGGGAGATTTCAAATTTAAAGATGTAAGTGATTTTTCAGGATTTCATAAGGAGGGGTATTCTAATGGTATTGCCTATGGTGATCTGGATAATGATGGTGATCTGGATGTGGTAGTTAGCAATTTAGATGCAAAAGCGCTGGTTTTTGCAAATAAAAATGACGGATCGAATAATTTTATAAGCTTGAGAATCAAAGGATCTGAAGAAAATCCATTTGGAATAGGTACACGGGTTACCATACAAGATGGCAATCACGTGCAAATGCAGGAACTTACCCTGTCAAGAGGCTTTCAATCAAGTGTGGAACCTGTTATTCATTTTGGACTGGGTAAACATGACGTGATAGAACAGGTCAGGATCAGGTGGCCGGACGGTGGTGTTCAAACCATGAAAAATGTCAAGAGTAATCAGTATTTAACGATTGAGAAAAAAGAAAATAATCATTCTCAGGAAATTGCAGAACGTCGCTCCGGTGCAAAGCCTCAATTCCTTGATATTACCCAAAAGACAGGGATAAACTTCAAACACCATGAGGATCAATATGATGATTTTGCCTACGAGCCATTGTTACCTCATAAGAACTCTCAAATGGGACCGGGACTAGCAGTTGGAGATATCGATAATGACGGGCTGGAAGATTTTTTTATTGGAAATGCCTCCATGAGTGCTGCGGAAATGTTCCTACAGCAGCAGGACACGACCTTTCTGAAAACAGACGGCCCCTGGCAGGATGATATTGAGTATGAGGACACCGGCGCTTTACTGTTCGATCCGGATAATGACGGCGACCTGGATTTGTACATTGTCAGCGGTGGAAATGATGCCAGTAAACCGGCTTCCTATTATCAGGATAGGTTATACATTAATAAACAGGGAAAGTATATAAAAGGCGCTGATGTTTTACCCGCTATAAGAAATAGCGGGCAGGTGATAATATCGGCAGATTTTGATTTAGATGGGGATAAAGACCTGTTTATAGGAGGAAGAATAGTCCCGGGTCGTTATCCATACCCGGCTACCAGTTATATTTTGAGAAATGACGGAGGAAGGGATGAAGATCTCCGTTTCACGGATGTAACAAAAACAATTGCCCCCGGTTTTATTGATTTAGGTCTTGTTACCAGCGCTATATGGGAGGATTTTAATAATGATGGTAAACCGGATCTAATCATTGCCGGTGAGTGGATGGGTATACGTTTTTTTGAAAATAAACCGGATGTTTTTGAAGAAGTGAAAAACATTGGGATGGGTGAAACCAGTGGCTGGTGGTATTCACTCAAGTCAGTTGATGTAAATGGAGACGGCGATAAGGATATCATAGCCGGAAATTTGGGACTCAACTATAAATATCAGGCAAGTGAAAAGGACCCATTCAGAATATACGCCAATGATTTTGATGAAAATGGTAAATCCGACATTGTACTCAGTTATACCAAAAAAGGAAAGCAGCTTCCCGTTAGGGGAAGAGAATGTTCTTCACAGCAAGTGCCTGCCATTAGTCGTAGGTTTAAAACTTATGAATCTTTTGCTGATGCTGACCTTTTGGATATTTATGGGGAATACCAGCTTAACAATTCGCTGAGTTATGAAGCTGAGACATTTGCCCATTACTGGATAGAAAATGATGGTACCGGCAAATATGTTATGCACCGACTTCCGGGTAAATCACAATTTTCATCTGTCAATGCTATAGAAATAATCGATGTAAATAATGATCGTTTTCCTGACTTGCTGTTAGGCGGTAATTTGTATGGTTCTGAGGTGGAGACACCCAGAAATGATGCGAGTTGGGGTTTAGTATTGGAGAACTCGGGATCAGGAGGGTTTATGGCACAATCGCCTGGTGAAAATGGGTTAATGATTAAAGGCGAAGTAAGGGCTATCAAGTCTATCGAACTCGGAAAAGGAGGACAGATAGCTTATCTGTTTGCCATTAACAATGATTCGCTGAAGTTGATCGGCAAAAAGGTTATTCCGGAATAATTTCACTATCAAAACAGGATAATTGAATCCTGAAAAAAGGTTCGTATGGGTTACAACCATAACCTGCTCTTAAAACCCATCCCCAAATATTTGAGAAAAAACAAGAAAATTAAATGCAACATTGTTGCGTTTTTAAAGTCTTTTTCCGATTTTCATGCGGATGAAATGTATGTCTAAAATAATGGCCGGTAGCTTGGCAGCATATTATATTGTGCTTCCAGGCCTTTTTGGATGGCATGCATTTCAACAAAACCATCATAATTCTTGCGATCATAATCACAATAGCAGTGAAGAGAATTTTGTTGAATTAGTCTCTTTACAAGAAGCATCGGAATGTTCCCTTTGTGAAATATATCACGAATGGACCTCTTGTTTAGAGGTGAGTATTGCTAATTCGAAATACACCCTTTTTATTGATTATGTTCCACCGTATCGAGAGTCATTGAACTTAGTTTTTGAGAACTTCTTAAGCCTGAGAGCTCCTCCATCGGTAGGCTGAGCACGCCATTTAGAATGAATAAGTCAACCGGAGAATCACTGACTTATAAGTTCATATCAAATCAATACAACTGAAAATCAGCATAGATAACCAAAGTAATTTGTGAGCGGTTAAGCATCTCTCTGTTGGCTGATGTTAATGCACTTTCATTGAAAAATGAATTACAATAATCTATTGATTAATGCGGGTAGCAAATATGTATGGCTATTTGTGTTAATGTCATTTTGTACAGACTTACTGTTGTGTCAGGAAAAAACTACGGTCACGGTTCTTTCAATAACTGACAGCTCTCCATTGATAGGAGCAACCTTGCAAGTGACTGGAAACGGCGCAAGTAGCGCCGGCTGGGTTACGGATCTCGAAGGCAAAGCGCATTTAAATATTGATGTACCTACTTTAATAAAAATCGCCAGTGTTGGATTCTTGACCGTTGAACAGTTAATTAAACCGGGAGAATCTGTTAAAATCTACTTGAAAGAGGATGTTTTTGGATTAGATGAAGTGGTTGTAACAGGATCTTTCGTACCGACCACAAGTGCTCGATCGCTTTATACAGTAAAGAAGCTGGATGTCTCCTTTATTGAAGCACGCGGATCGGTGAATTTGGCCGATGTATTGCAAACACAGCTTAATTTGAAAACCATTCAGGATGATGTGTTGGGAACCCGCGTGGTGATGCAGGGAATTTCAGGGCCTAATGTAAAAATGCTGGTGGATGGAATTCCGCTGGTCAATGGATCGGGAGGTGAATTTGACCTTAGCCAGATCAATATGAATAATGTGGAGCGTGTGGAAATTGTAGAAGGGCCACTGTCTGTGCAATACGGTACGAATGCACTTGCCGGTACTATTAATATCATTACCAAAAGCTATGGAGCCGGGGAGTCTATGGTCAATACCGGCGCTTATTATGAGTCGGTCGGCCAGTACAACCTGGATATTTCATGGGCGAAAGGCTGGGAAAACACATCAATAAGTATAGGTGGAGCCAGAAATCGGTTTGACGGTTTTTCTTCAACCGGAGAGCGCAAGGAAAACTGGATCCCAAGAACTCAGTATCTGGCCAATGCCAAAGTGAAAACCAGGATCGAAGCACTTAATGTTACCGGCTCTGTTGACATGCTGCGGCAAAATTCGACCAGTCATGGCAATGCCGCCAGCGCCTTTAACAACAGGACAGGCAAGCTCTCTGAAATCGCCAATGACGGTGATATAAACACCAACAGACTGAACGGCTCTTTCATATTGGATGGAAAGTTTTCTGATAAGCATTATCTCAATCTGGTAAACGGGGTTTCCAGGTTTGAGCAAGGAAGCCGGAGATATTTACAAGATGTTATCGATGACATTCGTTGGTTAAGCTCGGATGCGGAAGATCATGACACTACCAGTTTCAAGACCTGGACGTTCAGAGGTACTTATGTCTATGGAGATACCAGAAAAGATCAGGGTATTTATTTGACTGCCGGGTATGAAGCATCACTCAATTCTGCCAGTGGAGGCAGGATTACCGCTGATGCTGATGGGAATGTAAATGAATACGGCCTGTTTACTGCCATAGAAATACCAATAGGCTCAAAAATAAAAGTACAACCGGCGTTGCGTTACACCTATAGCAACAGCTACGATACGAAGGACATTGATTTTTTGAATGCCGATTTACCGCTGCTACCTTCTCTGAACGTCATGTTTGCCAATAGTAGAAAATTTGATCTTCGCCTTTCTTATGGTAAAGGTTATCGAACCCCATCCGTACGTGAGCTATACTATGAATTCATTGATGCAAACCATTACATTGTAGGGAACAGGGAATTGCAGCCTGAGGTCGGAAACAATCTCAATGCCTCCACCACCTGGAGGCCTGCCATTGGCAGCGTTGCTGCCGCACTTACCTCCTCATTATTCTTTTCAAGGATCGATAATAAAATTGACCTTTTGCAAATCATCGATAGAGAAACCCTACCCGATGAAGTCCCTAAAAATGTCCCTGTAGCCCGTATTTACGAAAACATCCCCAATTTCAAATCTTATGGCTTTAACCTTACGGCAGAATTCGCCTGGCCAAACGGAATACGCCTGAGTCCCGGGTTTGGTATGTTGGCTCGCTCGGGGAGTGAGGCTGATGACCGCTTTTACAATAGCTATGAAGCCAACCTGAATGCCAGCCACTTTCTTAAAAAGCTGAATACCCGGTTTAACTTATTCTACAAATACAATGGACGTATCTCGGAATTTTCAAGGAATCAGGATGGAAGCATTGGCGTGCTAACACTCGAAGACTATCACACGCTTGACGTAAGCGTTTCCAAACCACTACTCAAGGGACGATTATTTACCACCGTGGGGGCAAAAAATATTTTTGATATTACCGATATAAGCTTGACAGGAGAAGGAAGTAAAGGTTTGGTACTTCAGACCGGACGAGAAGCTTTTTACCCTATTAGTTGGGGACGGGCATTTTTTATAAAAGTCAACTATTCAATAAACAAATAAATATGAACACACGCAATCGATTCTATTTTAGCTTATTAGCTGCTTTATTCTTTATGGGCTGCAGTGATGACGATCCTGCTCCGGGCGATAGTACGCAGCCAGGTGCAACCCTCACGGCTGAAATGGGTGCCGATCTATCTAAGCAGGTGTATGTAAATCTAAGTGAAAGCATCATGACATCTGTAAATGTGAATACCTGGGAACTGGCTTTTGAAAATAATGGCAATGCTATTCGAACCAATACTGCAAAAAGGGTTGCCGTAGCTACGCCAACCGAGAGCAACTTCGATGATGTAACTGGTGATGATGGGCTGGTATATGCTTATGATTCTGAAGATGGCGACCTGAGCGCTGCGGCCTTGGCCGGTTGGCAGACCAACACGCCATACATTGTCGACCTGGGTGTGGATGAAAATGGCAATGCGCTCGGCAAGAAAAAAATCATGATCACAGAGAGCACCTCATCGGATGTTACTATTCAGTATGCCAATCTGGATGGCACCAATGCAGTAACCAATACCATCAGCCATAACACTGGCAACTTTACCTTCTTTTCACTGATTGATAATCAAACAGTAACAGTAGAACCTCTGAATTGGGACTTTGTCTTAACGGGTGTTTCCGTACGTACTGGCGCTCCATGTGCAGCATTGGGTACTGGGGCTCAGCCAGGTATTAACTGTGATATATACAGATTGACAGCTTCTGCCATTACCAATTACTACAGTGGTGTGGAAGTAGCAAAAGATGACCCATTTGACGATTTGGAGCAAAATGATGATCCAAATGCTGAAAAAAATCAAAAGGCCATCGAGGACGGTAACTACGAGGAATTGGCGCTGCAAGACTTCAGCACAATTGGCGGTTCGACTGCAGGTGATGCCATTGGCCGGTCCTGGCTGCAGATCCTTCAACCGCACAGCGCGGGAATATACAAAGTTTATGATTTCATCACCTATTTGGTAAAAGACCAGGATGGAAACCATTACAAAGTACGTTTTCTGGCCTATAAAGGTGGTGATAATGCGGAAAACGGTAACCCTACTTTCGAATACGAACTTATCACTGAATAAAAATTGATCGTTGACAAACCTTGTTGCCGTTGTAGTGAGGTGCATCTCTTTGTATCGAGACCATGAAGCGTTCCAGGAAAATATTGTTTAAGCGGATTGGATTTATGCTGATATTCATAATCCTGGTGGTTGTATCGTCCAGGTTTTACCGCAAACATGTCAGCACCACCAAGATCGCCTTCATTAATTACCGTGAGTTTCAGCTCTCTCGCATCAGCAAGTCCAACCAAAACAGTTGGATACAGATTGATGCGTTGGAATTGGATCAGTTGAATAAAGTTCGTGACTATTCTGCGGTTTTCATCTTTGGTCGTGGCTTTCAAATGTCACCTGAACAAATGCAGACCCTCCGGCATGCCGGCTATGCGGGAGTCAACCTTTTCGTGGAAGCAGCTACCAATCCTAATGTTGACGTGACTAATCTCAAAGGAGAGACTTTAGACAATGTCACTGATTATTTCAGATACGGAGGTACGGCCAATTACACGAACCTTTTGACCTATGTCCGTAAGGAAATGGATGGGAAAACCTGGTTTGTCGATACGCCCGAAGCGCCCAAATCCATACCCAGAGATGTTTTTATTCACCTGGAAGAGAGCGCCATTTTTGAAGACTTTGATGCCTACAATAACTATTTGACTGTGGAGGGGATTCATAAGTCAGGACAACCAAAAGTAGCTTTGCTAACCAGTGTCCCCGGTCCGTTCAATGCTAATCGTGACCATGTTGACGATTTAATCAGCATGTTGGAAAGCCGCCAATTCAATGTCTACACGATCAGCGCAGCGACCAAACGACTGGAGTTTTTAAAGCAGGTTAACCCTGACCTGGTGATCTTAATGCCTCACGGCAGGCTTACTCTTGGACAGGAGAATGAAGCTATTGGCTGGCTCAAAGAAAAGAATATCCCACTGCTCACGCCTCTCAGCGTATTTCAACCATTTAATGATTGGGTGGATGATCCGCAAGGATTTGCAGGCCCATTGCTCTCCATGAGTGTGGTCCTACCCGAAATAGACGGTGGGATCAACCCATATGCTATCATCGCTCAATACGAAGATGACCAAGGTTATCTATCCTTCCAAACCATTCTCGACAGGCTCGAAAAGTTCGGTGATATGGTCGAAAAATGGCTCACGCTAAAAGCCAAGTCCAATAAGGATAAAAAAGTGGCCATTTACTACTTCAAGGGCCCTGGCCTCAATGCCATGGTAGCGGCTAACATGGAAGTAGTGCCCTCTATATACAACACATTGGTTAAATTGAAAGAGGAAGGGTACACCGTGGAGAATCTTCCGGCTTCTGCCGATGAACTATGGGAAATGATCAAGATACAAGGTTCGGTATTGGGTCCCTATGCCAAAGGCGCCTTTGACGACTTTCTGCAAAACGGAAATCCTGCTTTGGTGGAGACCTCGCTTTATGAACAATGGGTGGCGAAAGACCTTAAAGAGGATAGTTATCAACTGGTAAAAGACAAATTTGGGGATGCACCGGGGGAGTATCTTTCCACAAGCAAAGACGGCAAAGACTACATCGCAGTGGCCCGGTTGCAGTTTGGTAATGTAGTGTTGCTGCCTCAGCCCCTGGCCGGGTTGGGTGAGAATACCTTCCAAATCGTTCATGGTACCAAAGCTGCGCCACCTCATCCCTACATCGCCTCCTACCTCTGGACGCGTAACAAGTTTCAGGCAGATGCCGTCATTCACTGGGGCACGCATGGAAGTTTAGAGTTTACCCCCGGCAAACAGGTAGCCTTATCCGGTTATGACTGGTCAGATGCACTCATAGGCATTATCCCTCATTTTTACATCTACACAATCAGCAATGTTGGTGAAGGCATTATCGCCAAGCGAAGAAGCTACGCGACAACTTTGAGTTACCTCACACCACCATTTATGGAATCTGAAGTTACGGGAGACTTAAAGAAGCTGAGCGACAAGCTTACCGCATTTGTCGGGGCCAAAGGGGCCGTGCGAGAGCAATACCGAAAGAGTATTGGCCAATTGGTCTTGCAACTTGACTTACATACCGACTTGCAACTGGACAGTACAGGCCATTATAACGATGAGACCATCTTCAATCTCTCCAACCATGTAGAAGAAGTGAGGAATGCCAAGGTGACAGGGGGACTTTACACCATTGGCGAGGCATACCCGGATGAACAGAAAGACAATACCGCCACACTAATGGCACTCGACCCGATCGCCTACAGCCTGGCTTCCCTGGACAAGCTCAAAGGGAAAGTCTCACAAAAGCAATTGGATAACCAGGTTTACTTCGACCGACATTACCGTAACCGAGCAAAAACCGCCATAGCCAGGATGACGGTCAAAGGGAGTGCTCCGGAAGATGTCTTGGCGGATTTGGTAGACCCAAGCGAACTGGAGGTTGCCAGGGCCTGGAAGAAGCGTACCAGAGGCATGTCCGATGCGGATATTGTGAGAGGATTCATTGGTATGGGAGATGCAAATGCCAAAAAAGGCCGTCCCCATGGGCATGGAAAGAAAAAGCCCGGTGGACCCACGGATCAGGAAATCGCTGAACTCAAGCGCTTGGTCATCGCCATTTCGCCCTTTCCTGAACGGGTTGATTTCATCGAGAATCTGAAGTCTGACAAACAATTTAAGCAGCGTTCGGGAATTTTAGATCCTCAAACGCTGGAAAAAGCTAAAAAAGTGGCTAAAGCCATACCCGCGATGGCAAAAGCCTTGGAAATAGGCCAGCAACCGGATGTGTTTGCCTTACTCAAAATGATGCAAAAAGAGTCGCTGAGGCGAATGACTTTTGAATTGCTGGAGGATGAGCGCCTGTCTGAGCAGGTGGCATTGGAAAGCGCGCGCGCGGAAAAAGAAACCATCGCTCAACTTACCGCGCCCGGGTACATCGGTTCATTACAGTTAGTGACTGACCCGAAAAAAATTGAAACGGCCTCCCGTACCCAGCTCGAGGCACACCTGTCGCGATTGAAAATGTACCTAAGCCAATGGAAGCTCATTGATCAGCAACAGCCGGATGTATTATCTCCCTATTGGTCAGAAGACAGTTTTGAGACTGATATGAAAGGGGCAGTGGATAAAGTAGAATTGGCGCTATTAGCTGCGGAAAGAAAAGAAGAAGAATTTGGCACGGCCGTATTGCGTATTGAGCGGGCCGTTCGGTCAGTCGGTGAATATCGAACAAACCTCGTCTCCAGCACGCAGGCCGAGCTACAAGCGGTGCTTACAGGATTAAACGGCGGCTATATCACTCCCTCCTCAGGGGGTGATCCGATAACCAATCCGGCCACCGTCCCTACCGGACGCAATTTGTTTTCCATTGACGCTGAAAAGACACCTTCCCCTGAGGCTTGGAATGTTGGGAAATCATTGGCTAAAACTTTACTGTTAACGCATTACGAAAAACATGGAGCTTACCCTAAGAAAGTGAGTTTCACACTATGGCCTGGCGATTTTATAGATACGGAAGGGGCCATGATTGCCCAGATTTTCAACTTACTTGGTGTTGAGCCGGTACGTGATCCTTTCAGCCGGGTGACAGATGTTAAGCTCATTCCGATAGAAGCATTGGGTAGACCAAGAATCGATGTGGTCTTACAAACAGCAGGTCAGTTCCGTGATTTGGCAGCATCCAGGATGTTCCTGATTAACAAAGCAGTGAAAATGGCGGCTGAAGCTGATGATTCCGAAGATAACTATGTGAAAGCCGGTGTATTGGCTGCCGAGGTCTTTATGAAAGAAAAAGGGCTATCGCCAAAACAAGCCAGAGCATGGTCCACACAGCGGGTTTTTGGAGGATTGAATGGTAACTATGGAACCAAGATCATGGAGATGGTGGAAAAAGGAGATCGTTGGGAAAATGAAGAGGAAGTGGCTAAGACCTACATTAATAACATGGGAGCTATCTATGATGAAGGAGAAAATTGGGGGGCATTTAAGGCAGGTGTATTTGAAGCAGCATTGCAGCATACTGAAATAGTGGTCCAACCTCGCGAAAGCAATACTTGGGGCGGCTTAAGCCTGGATCACGTATATGAATTCATGGGTGGTTTGAGTATGGCTGTTAGATCGGTGACAGGCAATGATCCGGATGCTTATTTCAACGATTTTAGAAATCCTTCCAAGGCTAAAGTTCAAGGGCTGAAAGAAGCGCTTTGGATAGAGGCAAGAACCACCTTACTTAACCCGAAATACATTAAAGAATACATGAAGGGTGGAGCTACTTCTGCGGAGACCTTTGCCGAAACGTTCCGTAATACATACGGGTGGAATGTGATGAAACCGGCAGAAATAGATGACGCACTCTGGAATAATCTGCATGACGTTTATGTGAGAGATGAACTGAGCTTGAATGTTCATGACTTCTTCGAAAGGGAAAACCCTTATGCCTTACAAGAGATGACCGCTGTCATGTTGGAAACCATTCGCAAAGGTTATTGGAAAGCTTCCGAAAAGCAGATAAAAGAACTCGCCGCTTTGCACACTGAATTAATAAAGGAGCATAAAGCCGGATGCAGCGGTTTTGTGTGTGACAATGCAAAGCTAAAGGATTTTATTTCAGAAAATCTTTCCGAAGAGTTATTGGTGAACTACGAAGCAGCATTAAAAACAGTGAAGGAGCCGGAGGCTTCTGAGGAAGGGATGGTACTTGAGAAAGAAACCATCATGGCAGCGGGCGAAGAAAGCCAGATAGAGAGTGACAACAAATCAATGATAGTTTACATGGTCATTGGTTTGATCATGCTGTTGTCTGTGTTTTTGATTATCAAGCGAAGAAGACAGGAATAAATGGAATTGGTAGTCCGGTTGTTGTTGGTATTGGCATCCTTGAGTTCATTTTTTCAAATGAGCCACTGGAGGCTATTGCCAAGATTAACAGCCGGACTGCTGCTGTCCTTTATTTCATACCTGTTGTACCCCTGGATGATTGAGCAAAGCAGGGATCAGTTGGATCTATGGCTCGGTGATGTGGTCATGATGCAAAATTTGGCGGTCATCCAGGTGGTGGAGGCCCTCATTTTCATCGGCATTGACCTGGCTATGTTGAAAGGCTATTTTGGAAAGCCGGTCAGCAAGTACAAGCGGTATGCAAGCTTTTTCCCGGGTATTATATTGTTTGTGGTGTTGCTTTATGCACAAATGATGACCTTCTATTCCTTTACAAAAATGGAATTTGATGCGCTCGGGCTATATTTCTCAGTTGGCGTTGGTGTAATCATATTCCTTTTTCCATTAGGAATAAAATGGATTATTCCGGAAAACCATTTGAGAATGGAATTGCGCTATATTCTATGCTTCGGGCAGATTTTGGGCGCTGTGATGATCACGGTTTTTTGTCAGGTGTTGCCTTATCGCCCCACTGATACTGAAATAGAATTCAATCCATTGTTGGTAGTTTTTGGCCTCGCTATCCTTATGTTTTTGATCGGTTGGGGCTGGTCAATTTTTAAGAATCGAATAAAATTTAAATGGAAATATTAAACAAAGTATTGTATTGGATATCTACCGGTTTGATGTTGCCGGTAGTGGTGATTTTGATTTTGTTGTTTCTTCGGGCACTTGTGGCTTTGGGTACCTTTTATGGAGCCTATATCACCCGCCTGAAAACTTCCAAAGCTTTGGATGCCTACCTCGGCGTTGTTGCCAAGAGCGGGTTGGGTAATCAGGGAATTCCCACAGGTAAAGGCGATGTAATGATCTATATGGGACACCTGCTCAAAGCGATTCAATCACCCGTTAACAGGGAAAAAACTCTGGCCGATTTTGAAATAGCTATGTCTCGTCAGTTGGCCACTACCAAGAGTATGTCAAAGCTTGGGCCTGTTTTGGGATTGATGGGAACTTTAATACCTATGGGGCCGGCTTTGGTAAGTTTGGCATCCGGTAATATTGCCTCGATGGCTGAAAATATGCAAGTAGCTTTCTCCACCACGGTTGTAGGGCTGATTGTGGGGGCGATCGGCTATCTTTTGACAGAGGTAAAGCAACGATGGTTTGCCAGGGACCTTTCGCAATTGAATTACATCGCGGATTTAATTACAGAAGAAAATGAGCAGGAGAAAAAATAAATTTTTACACCATCAGCCAGACGATGATCCCATTTCATCGGTTGCCAATCTCTTCGATGTGGCCATGGTGTTTGCGGTGGCACTGATGGTAGCATTGGTAGCACACTTCAACATAACTGAGATGTTCACACAAGAAGACTTTACGATGGTGAAAAACCCGGGCAAAGACAACATGGAGATCATTACCAAGAAAGGCGACGAGATAAGTCGCTACAAATCCGGCAATAGTACTAAAAGAGAAGGCAATAAAGGCAAGCGAATAGGCATAGCCTATGAGTTAGAAAATGGTGAGATTATTTATGTGCCGGAGTAGCATAAAATGAGTAGAACAAAATATTAGGAGGACCTTATAAATGACTAAGATGAATTTCTTGAAAGAGAAAAAATTACCTGTAACCGTATTAAGTGGTTTCCTGGGAGCGGGTAAAACTACTTTGCTCAATCATGTGCTCAATAACCGACAAGGTTTAAAAGTAGCTGTTATTGTTAATGATATGAGTGAATTGAATATTGACGAAAAGCTAATTGCCAATGGAACCCAACTCTCTCGAACAGATGAAAAGCTGGTAGAAATGAGTAACGGCTGTATCTGCTGCACACTTCGTGAAGACCTCATGATAGCGGTAGAAAAATTGGCTAAGATGAATAAGTTCGATTACTTGCTGATTGAAAGTACCGGTATTTCTGAGCCTGTTCCCGTGGCACAGACCTTTTCTTTTGCTATCGGAGATGAACTGTATGATCTTACTCAAATCAGCAGGTTGGACACGATGGTCACAGTGGTGGATGCCTTTAACTTCTTCAAAGATTTTGGAAGCGCAGAAACTATACTGGATCGTAAAATGACAGATGATCAGGAAGACGATCGCTCTATTGTTAATCTGTTAACTGATCAGGTGGAGTTTGCCAACGTGATCATCTTGAATAAGTCAGACCTGGTAACCGGAGACCAAATAGGCTTGTTGGAAGAGACACTTCACAAACTGAACCCGACGGCAAAAATCATTCGAACCACCCACAGCAAAGTGAACCCCAAAGAAATTCTGAATACAGGCTTGTTCAACTATGAAATTGCAGAGCAGTCAGCCGGATGGCAGAAAGAACTGGAGTTAGCACAAAAGGGCATTTCTCATAGACCGGAAACAGAAGAATACGGTATCGGCTCATTTGTTTATCAAAATTCCAGACCCTTCCACCCTCAACGATTCCTGGATTATGTGGGACAGGATTTTCCAACCACTATCATCCGAAGCAAAGGCATCTTCTGGATTGCTTCAAGGCCTGATAAGGCTATCCTGTGGAGTCAGGCGGGCGGATCTTTGAAGGCAGAGGTGTATGGGCGGTGGTGGGCAAGTGTACCCGTTAAACAACGGGCAATGAGTCAGTCATACATGGAAAGTCAAGACCAAATTCAAGCCAAATGGGATAAAAAATGGGGTGACAGAATGAACGAATTGGTCTTTATTGGACAAGATATGAATAAGGAAAAGATTATTGCTGACCTGAACAAGTGCCTTCTGACTGATTTTGAGATTGATGAGATGGATGGGGGTATTGGTTTGCAAGACGATTGGCCAATATGAATTTTTTTACGTCAATGCTGTCTCTAAGCAAGAGGTGGAAAGTATCCAGGCTGATAGTCAGTGGTTCCGGGGACGATCAGAATAGTAGTTTTTAAATCAGATATCGACTTTTTTTGTAGTCCGTTTTTTCAGTATGAGGTCATGATCGACTACTTTATTTTTCATCGCTAACTTACGATGTAGTACAAAACTCTAATAGTCATTTGAAACTACAGTACAAATCTGATAAGTTGCAGAAATTTAGGAAATTCCAGGGGCACATGCCATATCTGGACGTTAACTACACTAAGCGTAAGAAAGGTCATGAAGTTCAAATTCTTGAAAAGCCGAAAATTCCGGTGGTGGTTTATTTCCATTACAATCCTGCTGCCGGTACTGTTTTTTGGTATCCTGTTGCTATTTATATACGTAAAGAAGGACGATATTCTTCAAGATCAAATTACTACGTTAAACAAGCGGCACAAAGGCCTTATCGTGGTAGGCAATTCCCACTTATCACCCTTTGAGAACTTCCCCTACATTTCTATAAAGGTGGATGATGTACATGTGTATGAAACCAAAGAGGATGATGCATCGGTTATCCTCGATGTTGCCGATATCTATGTCGGTTTCGATATATGGGATATTGTGGGCGGAAACTATGATATTCAGACACTTCTTATAGAAGAAGGATTCTTTAATATTGTGCTGCATGAGCATGGAACAACCAATCTTCAAAATGCGCTTGAGGCTTCTGGTGAGACAGGTGAGGAAGAACCAGTGGCCATTCATCTCAAGAATATTGCGCTACGTAAGTTGGATATTCACAAGCTGAATGAAGCTACCGGTACGGATGTCGAGACTTTCATCTACTGGGCCAAAGGTGGATTTAACACAGGCAATGGCTTGATTTCGGCCCATATTGATACTGAATTTGAATTGAATGTGATTGATAATGGCGACACTACCTATATCCATCACAAACATTTTGAATTTCATACAGATGTTACACTTGATGAAAATACCGGACTGCTCACAATTAAACCTTCCGGTATAATAATGGAACATGGTGAATTTGAGTTGGAAGGATCGCTGGATACCAAAAATGACATGAACATTGATCTTGCCGTGAAGGGTACGAAGCCCAATTTCGATATGCTCATTGCTTTTGCTCCGGAGGACCTCATACCAGTTCTGGAACGCTACAAAAACGCGGGAAAAATCTATTTCAATGCCGTGGTTCAAGGCCCTACACTCCATGGACAAATGCCGCTTATTGACGCGAAGTTCGGAGCAAGTGAGGCCTTCCTGGAAAACACCGATAAGGGTAAGCGCATTAATGACATGGGTTTTAAAGGATACTTCACCAATGGTGAAGAACGCAATATGCGCACCATGGAATTCTCGCTGACCGACATGACTGCCAAACTGGAATCCGGAAAGTTTTTGGGTTCCGTTGTCGTTAGCAACTTTGAAGAACCGGAGGTGGATATGCAATTGAATGCAGACTTTAACCTGGAATTTCTGGCAGGTTTCTTAAATCTCACCCACATAGAAAATGCCTCGGGAAATGTATCGCTGGAAATGAAGTTTCACGATATTATTGACCTGGATCAACCTGAACTTGCGCTCAATGACCTTAACCAGGCGTATTTTAGTGAGCTGAAAGTGACAAATCTATGCCTGTCTTCCGCACACCTTCCCACACCATTAAAACAGCTTGATATGCACCTTATAATGAATGGGAAACAGGCTACCCTCGATCAATTTGATATGTTACTGGGTAAATCCGATTTATCCATGACCGGATACTTATCCGACCTTCCTGCCATTGTGCATCACACGAATATACCGGTAGTTGCACACCTGGGAATTGAGTCGGATGTATTCGATATCGCAGAAATAACCGGCTATTCAGAGAAAGACCGTACCGGCATCAATGAACGGATTGAGGATTTGAGCGTTGGGTTCTCCTTTAAATCTTCAGCCAAAGCTTTTACGGAGTCGCGTTATCTACCCGAGGGAGAATTCTTTATTGATAGTCTGCATGCCCGACTTAAACATTATCCACACGAATTGCATGATTTCCATGTAGACTTTCTGATTGACGATCGGGATTTAAAAATTGTAGATTTTACCGGTTTTATCGATGATTCCGATTTTCATTTCAATGGATTGGTACATGATTACAGATCCTGGATGCAGGAAGATCTTAATGGTGACGTGGATCTGGATATTACTTTCACATCTGACTTATTGCGACTGGAAGACATCTTTTCCTATCAGGGAGCAAACTACGTACCGGAGGACTATCGCCACGAGAAGTTTGAAAACCTGGCTTTGCATGTGAATTCAAGTATGCATTATAAGGAATCGGCATTACACTCCATAGATATTGACCTTGATAAGTTCAATGCCAAAATGCACGTACATCCCATGCAATTTGAGGATTTTGAAGGTCACTTCCACTATGAGGATGATCATTTCATGATACAGAAGTTTCATGGCAAAATGGGTAGAACGGTTTTTGATGTAAACATGAACTATTATCTTGGGGATGATGAAGCTATTAAAAAGCGTGACAATTATTTTGGTCTGAAGGCGAACTACATCGATTTCGATCAGCTTTTCAATTTCAATCTGCCCCCTTCGACTCCTTCTAAAACAACAGCAACAAAAGCTGTTACAACAACTGCTGATGTGCAGGAACACGCTGAAGCTTTTAACCTCTATAAGCTACCCTTTACGGATGTGCAATTTGATGTGAATGTCGAACACTTCATTTATCACCGTATCGATCTGCAGCATATCAATGCGCATTTGCGCACTACACAAAACCATTACATCTACATAGACACCCTTAATATGAATGCGGCTGGGGGTAGCATCAAGATGTCGGGCTATTTCAATGGTAGTGATCCGAAACACATCTATTTGAAGCCTGATTTAATTATTAAGGATGTGAATATTGATAAGTTGATGTTCAAATTTGAAAACTTTGGACAAGATCATGTGGTGTCTGAGAACTTGCATGGCCGGCTTTCGACTCGAATCACCGGAAACATTAGGGTATATCCCGACTTAGTTCCGGATCTGGATCAGTCGGAAGTCCACATGGATGTAGAAGTGCTGGATGGCAGATTAGAGGATTACGAGCTTATGTTAATGCTATCTGATTATATGGGTGATAAGGATCTTAAAAACATCCGGTTTGATACGCTCAAGAATCACCTGGACATCACTAATGGACAGATAACAATACCTAATATGACCATTGAGTCAACGCTGGGTCACATGGAATTATCAGGCACCCAGGATATCGATCACAATATTGAGTACTTCCTGAGAATCCCCTGGAAGACTATCAAACAAGCGGCTCGCTACAAACTGTTTGGCGATAAAAAAAACGCAGATGGCCAAACGCGAGATGATGAGATTATAGAACTCGACCCAAATAAGAAAGTGCGCTACCTAAACCTGAAGATACACGGCAACATGGATGATTTTAAGATAGGACTAGGTAAGGCGAAACAACGCAAAAGTTAAATACCAATCAGTTGTTCACCATTCAGATGTTGGTTGACCTGCTCATCGGTTAGTGTCAGGGAAGTCTTGTCTTTATAGTTTCTAAGGGTACCACCTTTCATTTTATCAAGACGATACATATGCGGGTCATATTGATAGGCAGTCATGTATCCACTTTTATTACCCTTTTCCCAATGTATGGCAAAAACATCTTCTCTGCCTTTGAAAACAGACTGGAATAAATCAATGTGAATGTCCGGTAGTACCCTGATTTTGTCCATATCCTGCAAATACCTTTCGAATTAAAATTCTGAACATTTTACCACCACATAAGGCATAATTGATGATTCTGAATATAGCTGTTTTGGAATGAGATTAATTATGTCCACCCCAAAAAATAAGATATTTTTACAAAACTCTTTTTCATTGTACACCTTCTTAAAGATGTGCTTTGCAAGGCAGTTGGAATATTGGAAGCTTGTTTAAATGATTTATTGAAATCAATCTCTGAAAAGAACTGATTGAGAGTTTTTAACTGCGGTCCCAAGTGGGAAATATGACAAAAGAAGAACTCATAGCGAAGTTAAATGACATAGAGTGGGAAGACTTCGAAGTAAAAGAGGCTCGTTCTGAAGTTCCTAAAAGCATTTGGGAGACGGTAAGTGCTTTTTCCAATACTGCTGGTGGCTGGCTGGTCTTTGGTGTGAGTAAAAAGGGGAAAGGATTTATCATAAACGGTGTTAAAAATCCCGAAAAAATTGAACAAGATTTCACGAACACCCTGCGCAGCGATAAATTCAACGTAAAGATTACCCCTGATTGCCGGAAATACGATTTTCCGGAAGGGACAATACTCGCTTTTTATATCCCCATTTCTGATAAAAAGCCGGTTTATTTCAATGCGCTTGCCAATACATTCATTCGCACGGCCAGTGGCGACCAGCGAGCTACTAAGCCGGAAATAGATTCAATGTACCGGGATCAGGCATTCGGCACAAGGATAAGGAACTGACTAAATATAGCTTTGATGACTTACATAAATCCAACATTGAAAGCTACAAGTCCTTTCTGAGGATCACTAATCCGGGACATAGATACAATAAGTTGGGCGATGTTGAATTACTGGAAAAATTGCAAGTCATTAAAGGTGGAAAGGTAACTATTGGCGGTTTGCTGGTTTTTGGTAAATATGACAATATTGAGGATCTGCTCATAGACTTCCGGGTAGATTACTTCGAAATACCCGGAACCTCCTATTCTGATGCAGAGGTTCGATTCACTTACCGTATTAGTGAAGAAGAAAACCTGTACCAGTATTTTTTCAGTATTATGGACAGGCTTTCTAAAAAGATCGAGTTGCCCTTTACCATGACCAGCAGTGGACTAGCGACAGACAACCAGCCGCAACTGGTAGCTATCAGGGAGGCATTGGTTAATCTGTTGATGCACTCCGACTATTTCAGTTCCATGAAACCTAGGATACGGGTTTTCACCGATAGAATTGAATTTATGAATCCAGGGAGATTGCCAAAGGATTTAGCGTCTATCATGAAAGAGGACTTTACACAGCCTAGAAATCCAATTATTGCCAGAGCATTCAGGGTATTGAAATTGGCAGAGAGCGCCGGATCGGGTTTTGAGAAAATGTTTTCGGGATGGCAAGGTTATTATAAGAATACACCTGAAGTTGAGGGCGGATTGGATTTTTATAAGATTACTTTTTATACCAAGAGGATCGCGGTTAAAACTGTGGAGAAAGGTGGTCAGAAAGGTGGTCAGAAAGTGTCCTTAACTACCAGGCAGGCTGAAGTGTTACATCTTATTCAGGACAAACCTGATATAACCCGGAAGGAAATGGCAGATAGTCTGGAAATTAATGAATCGGCAATACAAAAGCATATAGAGAAATTGAAAGAAAAAGGGGTAATAGAGCGAACAGGTGGTGATAGGGGCGGGCATTGGAAGATATTGATTGATGAAGTGTAGGAAAAAAACCTGGGGAAAATCATTTTGTTACCAAGAAAATTAACAAATGATGGCGCCAAAACACCTTTTAGGTTGGGGTATTAAAATATAATTTTAGTTTGTTCTTTGTGCCTGGAGACTGTAAATTAAATTCTGTCTAAGTTAAAATAATTAGAAATTTATAACTTAGAAGAGTAATGACACAAGAAGAATTAAACGAATTACAGAAGCAAGCTTTAGAGCAATTCAAATCAGGCCACTCACTTTTTGGTAAAGATGGTGCCTTCGCACCGATGTTGAAACAATTCCTGGAGTCAGCCCTTGAAGCGGAGATGAGCGAGCATCTGGATGAGCAGAAGCGCGAGGGGGGTAATAAACGTAACGGGCAAGGGAAAAAAACGATTAAGAGCTCCACAGGCTCCTTTGACC
>NZ_JBXEQE010000010.1:0-200592 GCF_056858335.1 Agaribacillus sp. DX54 | reverse complement strand
CCCTCGCCGCCGGCACCTATTTTGTGCAGGCCATATCCAACAGCACAGGCTGTGCTACTTCATTGGTACAATTTGAAATCATGGATTTAACAGCGCTACCTGTGATTACGTTGGTCTCATTCACAAACCCGACCGTATGTGATCAGCCCAATGTACTAGGGGAGCTATCCGTGACCGCCGACGGAAGTACCAACACAACCGATTACACTTTTACCTGGTATGAAGGAACAGATGCCTCCGGCACACTCATCCCGGGTAACAATCCGGTAATCAATAATATCACTGCCGGAGGTAATTATTATCTGGAAGTTACCAATAACACCACCGGATGTATGTCAAGTGCCCAGTATACCCTGCTGACGGAGATCCAGGACATTCTTTTAAGTGCCAACGCCACTGAT
Organism: Agaribacillus sp. DX54; assembly: GCF_056858335.1. NCBI lineage: Bacteria > Pseudomonadati > Bacteroidota > Cytophagia > Cytophagales > Splendidivirgaceae > Agaribacillus > Agaribacillus sp. DX54. The sequence continues at coordinate 200,191 of NZ_JBXEQE010000010.1, read as the reverse complement.
GTAACCAACTGTGTCAATCCTGACGGAACGTTGTTTGCGACCGTAACCAGTGGTAACAGTAATAATTACGATTACTTCTGGTACATAGGCAGCAGTGTCACTTCTACACCGGATTATACCGGAAAAAACGTTACTGGTCTCGATATGGGTGATTACACCATTGTAGCGGTTGATCAGGCGGATCCAAGTTGTACCTCGGTGCCCATCACCCTGACCATTGGTGATGGCAGAATGTATCCGGAACTGGAGCTGGTACCGGTTAATCCGGTTACGAATTGTGATGCATCAAGACCTAACGGCGCCGCCATCGCTACTGCCAATGGTACTGATATAGGCTTCACCTTTGACTGGTTTGTCGGTACGGGTATCAGTGGCTCGCCGTTCTATACCGGAAGTCAGGCCAATGGTCTCAGTGCCATTACTTATACGGTACTGGCTACCGACATAACTACTGGTTGTACCACCATCGAGCAAATTACAATCGACGAAAACTTTGATGAGATGCCTTTGCCTGATCCGGAAGTTATTTCTCATCAAACGAGTTGTACGACTGGTAATGGGGAAATGGCAGTATCGGTAGATGGCAATACGGTAGATTACATATTTACCTGGTACAGTGGCCAGGATACTTCAGTACCTGCTGTCTACACCGGCGATCTGTTCACCGGACCTGACCCGGGGTTTTATACGGTTACTGCCACGGATATCGGTTCAGGTTGTGTTTCGGAAGGGGTTACGATTGAATTGCTGGAAGAGCTCATCTATCCTGAATTCGACTTTGTGGTTAAAAATGCTGATTGTGGCGAAAACAACGGGTCCATTAAACTGGACCTCACCAGTCAGGTTATTTTGCAAAGTATTGAGTGGAATACACCGAACGGCGCAGTTTTCGGACCAAATCTGATTGGTTATCCCGCTGGTGAATATGAAGTCACCGTTACCACGGATTTAGGATGTACTACCACAAAATCGGTAGCCATTTTACCCAATATTACCCCCTATAATGGCATCTCCTTTAATGGTGATGGCCAGAATGATTTCTTTGTGGTTTCGTGTCTGGAATTATATCCCAATAATAAGGTAAAAATTTTCAACAGGGCAGGAACATTAGTATTCGAAACTGACGGTTACAATAACCTCGATAATATTTTTGATGGCACGGCCAATAAAGGTATCAGTTTATTGGGAAGTAAATTACCGTCAGGCACTTATTTTTATGTCATTGACAAGATGGATAATTCTGAAGCTGTTTCAGGATATCTGGAATTATTAAATGATTAGTATTCAGATTATTAGAAGATGATTAAGCTTTTCAGATATCTTATTTCCGTAGCGGTTGCTGTTATAGCGACCAGCAGCGGGGTTTCGGCCCAGCAAAGGGCCCTGTTGTCGCAGTATATTTTTGACGGCCTGATATTAAATCCGGCATATGCCGGAAGTCACGTACAATTGAGCACCACACTTACCTACCGTGATCAATGGATCAATTTTGAAGGCGCTCCTAAAACCCAGATGCTGAGTACGCACGTTGGGTTGCTGGACAATAAAATGGGGCTGGGTTTGGTAGTTGCCAACGATAAAATTGGCGTACATGAAGAGTTCAGCTTTTACGGAAGTTACGCGTACAAAATAAAATTTCCCACCGGAGGCATTCTTTCAATGGGATTACAGGCTGGTTTTAGTAACCGGACATCCAACTTCAACTTGTTGAACCTCAATGCCGTTAATGATCCTTTGTTTGCAGGCAGGGTCAATAAGCTGAATCCGAATTTCGGAACGGGTTTATACTACTATGAAAAGAACTTTTTTGTCGGGCTGTCAGTCCCGTTTATTTTATCCAACCGGATACTGCAGGACCGTGAAAACGAGATTATGCGAATTACGGAAAACCGGAATTATTATTTGTGGGGAGGGGTGATGTTGTATCTCAACAGGGATGAAAGCCTTAAATTAAAACCATCGGGCCTCATAAGGGCCCAGGACGGTGCACCGCTGAACTTTGACTTTACACTTGATTTTATTTTGTATGATGTCATAAGCATTGGCTCCAGTTATCGTAATATCGAAGGGATCGTTACTTATATCAATTTGAAAATTCTGGATAACCTTCATCTGGGTTACGGATATGACTGGACGCAATCTGACCTGCGGCAATTTTCAAATGGAACACATGAGTTTATGCTTAATTATCGGGTCAGGTTAAGAGGCATTCATCGACCGGTGGAATGTCCCTCGTATTATTCCATAAAATAAAAATTAAAATGGGGGTTAGGGGTTTTTGTTGTGTTTGAGGCCGTAGAGGTTTTGGGCGATGAATGTTTTGGGGAATTGGCCTACACCGGGAAATCCTAGTTTGATATTCCGGCCTTCGAAGGGAATGTAGTCAGTTTTAAACAGGTAATCCCAAAGGCTGAGGGTAATGCCGAAGTTGACGCCGTATCTCTTGTTTTCAGGCATAGTATAGGCATGGTGCCATATGTGCATTTGTGGATTGTTAAATATATATTTCAAGGGCCCCAAATTGACCTTTATGTTACTATGATTGAAGTGCCCCACAGCCAGGGTAAAAATATGAATGATAAAAAAGTCACGTAATCCGATACCGATCAATGCCAAAGGAAGATACTCGATGCTGCGGTATACAACATTTTCCATCCAGTGATATCTTAAATGGGCGGCAAAACCCATTTGTTCCACAGAGTGATGTACCTTATGGAACTCCCATAACCAGGGCACCCTGTGTAATAGCCTGTGAACCCACCATTGTACAAAATCACGTACCACAAATCCAATGAGTAAATGCGTCCAGGCTGGCCACAACATTACCTTAAAAGCCACCGGGTTTTTGATACCGATAGCGGCAAAAGCATCATTAAAAAGGTTGACCACCACATCGGAAGCAGCATTGTAAATGATCAAAGAAAACAAGAAAAAGTTAAAAAACATGTAAAAGAAATCAAGCCAAAAGTCTTTTCTGAATTTGGCCTGGTCTTTTCGCCAGGGAGTGAAAACTTCCAATGCAAAGAAAAATGCAGAAACACCGATCAGCCAGTAAAAATAGTTATGCCATCCGGGATCGGTGACCTCCTTCCAAAGGTACTTCGCATAACCTGTATAGCCATTGACGAATATTTCAATGTATTTTTCCATAGGGCTCATTCCTGTAATTCATACCACTCGATTGTTGTTAAAGGCGACCTCCGCCCAACCTTACCCGGTGCATAGTATCTGGCCAGGTAATCGAGAATGATTGGTTCATTTTCCCCCAAATCCCACAGATTCTGCGTTTTCTGCATCCATAAGATGGTCTCCTTCCAGGTAGTACGGCTGGCTCTGTTTTGAGTAATCAATTTACTGGAGTGGCATCCGAGGCAGTTGGTTTTAACCAGGTTAAACCCGGGGCCAATCACCAAACCGGTTTCAGGATCAACTGGTTTAACCGGCTGCAAGGGATCTTTTGCCGATACATTTTCAGTTAGCTCATTTTGCCGTTTTTCCTTAATGTTGCGCAGATCTGTCAGATAGCTGATCAGCAATATAGCCGCTATTAAAACACCGGCGATCATAAAAAATGTTTTCTTACCCATTTTTAGTAGGCTAAATGCCTGTCATATTACTTTTACCGCTATTCGATGGCAGGCATTGTTTAAATAACCCTTTGGATTCCAGCCTGGCAGAACCATCGGCTGTGATTGATCATTTTCATCGGTTGCCCTCGCCCAAACCTCATAATAACCTTTTTCAGGAAAACTGACCGAGGCGGTCCACCGCTGCCAGGCTAACCTGTTTTTGGGTGGTTTCAGGTCACATCTGTGCCAGGTCGATCCAAAATCTATAGAATAGTGCATTTTACTGACTTTCAACTCCCCGGCCCACGCGTGTCCACGGATGTTCAAAACGTCGGTATTCAATAAAGCACCGGATTTAGGAAAGGTGATCAGGGATTTAACAGGCATAGACTCAATGATACACATGTCGCCGTCATCTACCTTGGCACCGGGTGCTACCGGTTCGCAGGGAACTCTGTAGGATTGACCGCCCATTTTAGCTCCGTCGTGGACTTTATCCCTGACAACCAGCCGGTTAATCCATTTTCCTGAAGCTGAAGCGGGCCACCCTCCTGCCACCAGGCGAAGCGGATACCCATGTACGAGGGGGATCGGTTGTCCATTCATTTCGTAGGCTATCAAGGTTTCATCCTGCATGGCCTTTGCCAAAGGGATGCCCCTGGAAATAGGATTTTTCCCCCGATCGCCGCTGAGGTGAATATCTGTTCCGTAATAGCCAATATACACAGCATTTGGTTTTATCCCGGCATCCTGCAAAAGATCCTTTAGCCTTAACCCTTTCCAGGCTGCGCAGGATACCGCACCAACGGTCCATTGATTACCTTTGGCCGGTGGGTTAAACTCACTCCTTCCATTACCACCACACTCTAATGTAAGTTGATAAGTATAAGGCTTGAACTGATTTTTTAAGGTATTCAACGAGTAAGATTTCGGAGTGACCACAGACTCTCCCTCAACAGTCAGTTTCCAGTTATCAGGATCCGTAATGTCAGGAACAATGCCGTTATTTCTGATAAACATTTTGTCTGCAGGCGTGACTTCATCATCCAAAAGGTGGGCCCGGGCCTCCATGTTCCAGGGCTTGTCGTTGAGAACAACCATATCACCGTGCTTTCCAAATAATTCATACGGATCGTTCTGTTGCGCCAACAGGGGGATATATGAGCCGGGTATTTTCGAAGCAAATACCACCTTGGCACCAACCATGGAAGATAAAGTGCTAATAGAGGCATTTTTAAGAAAACTTCTTCTTTTCATACCTGTAATTTAAGTTTTTCAAACGAAAAAAGGAGAATAAATAGATATTCTCCTTTACAAAAGTGCAACCAACACACTTTATTTTACCTCGCACTTAAACAATGAAGTGAAATTGTCTTCCTTAGTATTTAAAGATGATCAGAATTTTGTAAAACCGGAAATTATTCTTGTTAAAAAGCCCTCTTTTACACATTTCTTTTCTATTTACTCATCTACTTTTGTTCAGCGCCTCCTCCAAGGGCAGCAATCTTGCCCTGCACTTCTTCCACTTTGTCAAATTTCTTCAATCGTTTATAGATCAGTTCGAGGTTTTCCAAAACCAAGGTATCGTTTGGATTAATCTCATGTGCTTTTTCAAAATAGGGAACTGCCTCCTCAAATTTTGCATTGGCTTCATCAATATACTTTTGTCCCTCTTTCTGGTAGGTTTTCAGGTCCATTTCATTGGCAATCTTTAATTTTTCCGCCGCCTGGTTAAAATTGATAACTGCCAGGTTGAACACGGCATCAAAATAATCAGGCTTCAGTTCAACCGCTTTTTTGTATAACTCGTAAGATTTGTCAGTTTCTCCTACCTGATCATATAAAAAGGCAAGATTATAGTGCAGATTGGGATTGCTGGGTTCTCTTTCGATGGCCTCCGTCAATTTTTGTGTGGCCTCTTCTACGCGTTCGGTGATAATCAGCACATTGATCTCTTCTGTCATTAAATCTTTATCTTCCGGATACAACTCCCTGGCTTCCTTGATATAGGTCAAAGCCTTATCATTATCCTTATGATGGGCCCTTTGAATATAAATCAGCGATTTATACATGTCAGGGCTGGCATAATTAACTTCTTTTAATTGGTTGTAATACTTTTCGGCAGCATCGAATTTTTTATCCTGCTGTGCGGTAATGGCGGCATAGATCAGTCCCGTTGTATCTTTTGGTTTGACCATGACGGTTTTGGAAAAGGCTTCCAGGGCACCTGCAAAATCACCTTTTTGGTAAAGATCTGCTCCCTGATTTAAAAAGTTACCCCAGATGGTCTCAATCCTTTGGGTAGTTTGAAAATGCAGGACGGAGCTTTCTTTCTCCATACTCAGGGTTTTTTGGTAGGCTTCCAGGGACTGTTCCAGGGCATCGGGGGCCAACGCTTTGTAGTCAGCGTTATCGGAAAAGGCAATTGACTCGTATACCAGGCCCTTGGTATACCAGGTTTTTCCTTTTTCCTTGGTTTTTTCGTGAACAATCGCCTCATCGATATATTGTTTAGCCTTGTCCAGTTCTCCTTTGGTCTGTGCAGTACTGGCCTTCGTTACTGCTGAATTTTGAGCATGGGTGGCCAAGGCGAACATGCTCAAAATCAAAATGAATGTTAAGTTCTTCATAGTTCTGTAATTTCAGTTAACAAAAAGGTACGTCTTATGTTTTTAGTCGTTTGAAGTATTTTCCCGCTGACTGTCAGCATCGTTGTTTCCTTCTCCAATATCATCTTCTCCATTTATTTTCTCAATTTTTTCTACAGATGAGATCTCATCGTTATCATTCAGCCTAATCAACCTTACTCCTTGTGTGGCGCGGCCCATTACCCTCAAATTACTTACTTCCAGCCTGATAGTGATCCCCGATTTATTAATAATCATCAGATCGTCACTGTCTACCACTTCCTTTATAGCCACTAAATTACCAGTTTTCTCCGTAATATTTAGGGTTTTTACCCCTTTTCCACCTCTTTTTGTGATTCTATACTCATCGATGGAAGATCTTTTACCATATCCCTTCTCAGAAACAACCAGCAGGTTGGCATCTTCTCTCGAGACACAAACCATGCCAACCACCTTTTCCCGGTCTTTCTCGATTTTGATGCCACGTACCCCGGCAGCAGTACGACCCATCGGCCTCACATCACTCTCATGGAAGTGAATGGCCCTGCCCGAATTCAGAGCGATTACGATATGATCGTCACCGTTGGTGAGCCTGGTTTCCAGCAATTTATCACCTTCATTAATAGTGATAGCGTTGATCCCATTTTGTCTGGGACGCGAGTAGGCCTCCAGGGATGTCTTTTTGATGGTTCCGTTAGCCGTACACATAATGATGAAATTATTGTTGATATAATCTTCATCACTTAAACTCTTCACATTGATCACAGCCCTGACGCTGTCCCCACTTTCAATGTTAATCAGGTTCTGAATGGCCCTGCCTTTGGCGGTTTTTCCTCCCTCGGGTATTCCCCAAACCTTTTTCCAATACACTTTTCCAAATTCCGTGAAAATCAACAGATAGTTATGTGTGAACGCCGTAAATAAATGTTCTGTGAAATCTTCACTTTTGCTCGAAGCGCCCCGTGAGCCGACGCCTCCCCTGCCCTGTATCCTGTACTGCGTCAGGGAAGTCCTTTTAATGTAACCCTCATGCGATATGGTAATAACCATTTCTTCATTCGGAATCATATCTTCCACCGTGAAATCATCCGCGCTGTGCTCTATGTCTGTCCTTCTTGCATCACCATAGCGATCTTTCAGAGCTACCAGTTCGTCCTTAATAATCTGCATTCTCAGATCCTCATTTTCCAGGATTTCCTTTAATTTCGTGATCAGCGCTTTTATTTCTTCATATTCTTTTTCAATTTTCTCTCTCTCAAGACCTGTAAGCCTTTGCAGACGCATTTCGAGAATAGCTTTCGCCTGAATGTCTGAAAGCTTAAACTGATCCATAAGCGCCGTTTTAGCAATTTCGGGATCACGTGAACCACGGATCAGATTGATGATCTCATCGATGTTGTCCAGGGCGATCAGATAGCCTTCGAGTATATGGGCCCTTCTTTCGGCCTCGTCAAGATCAAACTGAGTCCTGCGTACTACTACCTCATGCCGGTGATCCACGTAGTGTTTGATCAGATCTTTTAAGTTAAGGGTTTGAGGCCTTCCCTTGACCAGGGCTACATTGTTAACTCCAAAACTGGATTGCAGTTGTGTGTATTTATAAAGATTGTTTAAAACAATATTGGGGATGGCATCTTTTTTAAGGTCATAGACAACTCTCAGCCCTTTTCTGTCTGACTCGTCCCTGATATCAGAGATACCCTCGATTTTCTTTTCGTTGACCAAACCAGCGGTTTTCTCGATCATACTGGCTTTGTTGACCATGTAGGGGATTTCCGAAACAATAATTTGCTCTTTACCGGCTTTGGTGGTTTCAAAAGAGGCTTTGGCCCTTAGCACTACCCTACCCCTTCCGGTTTCGAAGGCAGACCTGACACCATGGTAACCGTATATGGTACCGCCCGTTGGAAAGTCCGGAGCGGTGATGTACTCCATTAATTCCGCTATGGTTATCTCATTATTGTCTATGTAACCACAAATCCCGTCTACTACCTCGCCTAAATTATGGGGGGCCATGTTGGTCGCCATGCCTACAGCTATTCCCGACGAACCATTGAGTAACAGGTTAGGCAGCTTGCCCGGCAGCACGCTGGGCTCCTTGGTGGAATCATCATAATTAGGTTGAAAATCAACCGTATTTTTGTTAATATCATTAATCAGTTCATCACATACCCTTCTTAATCTTGCTTCTGTATATCGCATGGCCGCAGGTGAGTCCCCGTCAATGGATCCAAAGTTGCCCTGACCGTCGACCAGCGGATACCTTAGCGACCAATCCTGGGCCATCCTTACCAATGTATCATATACCGCAGTATCGCCATGGGGGTGGTATTTACCCAACACATCACCCACAATTCTGGCACACTTTTTATAGGGTTTATTATAGGTTACCCCCAACTCATCCATACCATATATGATGCGACGGTGCACGGGTTTCAACCCATCCCGCACGTCAGGCAATGCCCTGGAAACAATCACCGACATTGAATAGTCGATGTAAGCCCCGCGCATTTCATCTTCAATATTAATAGGGATGATATTTTCTCCTTCAGCCATAGATTTTTTAATCTAATATAGGTTTTAAAAATTGCTCCGCAAGTTACACAAAAATTTTAATCCCACATATATAAAACTTCGAGGAATTTGACCTTTTAGAGGATTGTATATGGCAACCGGATACAGAAATGTTTTTAACCGGATTTACTTAAAGTCTTCTTTTATTTTTGCCCTTGTACCTGAATAATTGCGGATAATTCTCTCCGTAATTGGGGTTTTGTTTTTTGTAAAAAGGGTGGCGCCTGCTCCTGTATTCCTTGCCGCCGTGAACATGATTGATTTGTATGTGACAGGATTTGATAGGACATCGTCTTAACTCGGGTATGCTATAACTTGCCCCTAGGGAAACATAAGGAGTCACCATTTTATGTTGCAGGGCAATCTCGGTATCAGGAAAGTTAATGGTATAGTTTTTTAATTCTATAGAAGGTCTCAAAGTAACCCTGAAATACTCAGACAGGTGCCGTTCAATTGAAACACCGACGTCAAAGAATAAACCTTTTTGAATCAATTCGGAGTTATAATCATTGCCCAGATTAAAAGAGCCTGCCCGGACTTCAGCCACATAGGAAAGGTTTCTGAAGGCTAAAAACCGGTAGCCTGCCAGGCCAAAGAAACGCCGGTGAAGGGTTGTGCCAAAATTCGATTCATAAGTTCCCAGCGTATCACCTGATTTAGGTCCAACGCGGCTGATGTTATGAAACTCAAAGGTGGCGCCACCTCCTATTCGAAACCTTTCTTTAATGGTATAATGAAGGGATAGGGTTATTGGCATGTTATTGCCACGCCCCACCATCCTGAGTGTTGTCGAGTCCGAGCTCACCAGCCTGTCATCTTCATTAAATGTGGTATTGATTAGCTGTGGGTCATTGAGCCAGTAACGGTAAGCTGAAATGGGATTGTCGACGCCTGGATTCACATCGTCAGTAAGCAATAGCGCCCCGTTATTTCTTAAAATAGCCAACTGTGGAATGTCGTGCGTATAAAAGGTGCGTCCATAACCAATTTGAAAGTTAAATGAAAAATTAGTCATGAACTTTCTAAATGGACTGGTTTGCGGTTCTATCCCATCAGGGTTGAAGCCCATATCCTGGGCCAATAACCCCTGCCCGGTGAAAAACACACACCAAAATACAAAAATCCTTTTAGACATTAACACTGTTTACATTTATCCAATATATAGAACTGGAATATGCCAATTTTATTTTACATCAAATGTGGCACAAAACATTTTGAATATGGTAAAATGTTCCAAATCCAGCTTTTTACCAATGAACAAAATCTTATCATATTCAACGGCGCTGATTTTTCTTTCAATGGTAATCGCATCTTCTTCCGTAAGGAAAAAGGCTTTTAAATATTTGACGAAAATATAAGGCGTTTTCATAACCAGGTGATGAAATTCTTCAGACGGGAGGTTTTCCTCTTCTTTTTTTAGCAATAAGTGGTCTTTTTCGAAAGTTTGATACATGACGGACTTAACTGCCTCCAGAAACTCGTCTTCCCATTTATCATAACTATTAATAAGTAAATTCATCGCGTGTACAACCGGATCTTTTCTGAGGAAAGTTCCTCCCCTTGAAAACTTTCTTGCTTTTTTATTTAAACTTAGTTCCTCAAAGAGACTGATACTGCCATTGGACAAAGCCAAGCCAACATGGGGAGTCAATAAAACTAAAGCCAGAAAATCGTGATTATTCATTTTATAAAGTGGCGACTCCGCTTTCAAAAACCTGTTCTTTAATGCCGATACTCCCTCTTTTATGGATGGATCTTCAATTATAGTGGCTATTTCATATTCCGTAATCATGACCCGTTTCTTATATTAATCGTTTCTGATTGTTACTTTTTATCCACGCACTTTATTCATAAGCTCCTGACTATCTTACGCTTAGATGTGCTCTAATTGAGTTGACAGTAAATCTGCGGCTAAGATATAAAAAACCCCATAAATTATTATTTAAAGAGTCGTCACAATTAATACATGTGAGATTTTAGCAGAGATTAAAATAGTTTTCAACCCATAACCGTTATTTGTATTCCTTAAGGGGTAAGAATGAACAAGATAATCACAACGGCCATCATTATAAAAAGCTTTAATATTGACATGATTTATAGGTACTTTTGCAATGGGATTTAGCTTTTATGGATTTCGTACAGAAAAGTAACCCCTACTTTTCGCTTATGCAGGCACGAATAATGCGGTCACGATTAATTTTAGCCGGCAAGCAACCTTTTTCCGTTAAAAAGAATCTATTAAAAGTAGGCTGTATTCAAACAAAGAGTGTTCTCAGACGTACACTTAATTGTTTCATTTTCGAACATAAAAAGATGAATTTTACCATAATTTAATATTTAAATATCTGTTTATCAATTACTTATAACAATGGCATGAAAATAGAGCCTTTGCCAAACGTTGAATAAAAATTCATGATCAAATTAAAAAATGTTCACAAATCATATAAGGTGGGACAACAGCCCTTGCATGTCCTGAAGGGTATTGATATGCATGTAAAAGAGGGGGAATTTGTATCCATTATGGGCTCTTCGGGCTCCGGAAAATCTACACTTTTGAATGTCATCGGTATACTTGATGACTATGATTCCGGTGAATATATACTGGCGGATACACCTATTAAAAATCTCAAAGAAAGTAAGGCCGCCTATTATCGCAACCGGTTTCTGGGTTTTGTATTTCAGTCGTTCAACTTGCTGAATTTTAAAAATGCCATGGAGAATGTGGCGTTGCCACTATACTATCAGAAGGTCAGTCGTAAAAAGCGCAATAACCTGGCACTCGAATACCTCGACAAAGTTGGCTTAAGAGACAGGGCGGATCATTTTCCGGGTGAACTGTCAGGTGGACAAAAGCAAAGAGTGGCCATAGCCAGGGCATTGATTTCAGATCCGAAAGTGATATTGGCAGACGAACCAACAGGCGCACTGGACAGCCAGACTTCGCTGGAGGTGATGGCATTGTTTCAAGCGGTGAATAAGTCCGGAAAAACCATTGTAGTGGTTACCCATGAAAATGATGTAGCTGACAAAACCGACCGCATCATCCGATTACATGACGGTGTAATTATGGATAAATCCCCTGCAAACCAAAAAACCTATGTTTGACCTCGACAAGTGGCAGGAAATATTTTATACCATTAACAAAAACAGGCTCCGGTCATTTATTACGGCTTTTAATGTAGCCTGGGGGATATTCATTTTAATTATTCTCATGGGATTCGGAGCAGGTTTCCAGAATGGTGTGAAGCACCAATTTGAAGACGATGCGGTAAATAGTATTTTCATCAACGGCGGCCAGACCAGCGAGGCCTACAAAGGCATGCAGCCAGGCAAAAGGATTCGCTTTACCAATGAGGATTATCAGGCCATCATAGACCGGGTAAAGGGCGTGGAATATATCACCGGAAGATATTATGTAACCGGTGAATTTACCGTTCGATATGAAGACAAATATTCTTCCTTCAACATCAGGGCGGTGCATCCGGATCATTTGTATTTAGAAAAAAGTATTATAGTCAGCGGCCGCTATATCAATGATAAAGATATAGCAGAAAAGAGAAAAGTCACTTCCATCGGTACTAAAGTAGTTAAAGTGCTGTTTGGCAACATTAACCCTATCGGAAAATACATAACAGTTAACGGTATTAAATACAAAGTAGTCGGCGTTTTTAATGACGAGGGAAGTGAGAATGAAACCAAAGTAATCTATGTGCCCATTTCTACGGCCCAGGTGGCTTATGGAGGGAGTAACCGGATTCACAGGCTAATGCTGACAGTGGGTGACGCCAATGCGGCCCAGAGCCTCGATATACAAAATGAAATACACAAGCTACTGGCAGAAAAACACGTATTTTCAATGGACGATAAAAGGGCGGTAAGTATTTTCAATTTGTTGGAAGAATATGAAAAATGGATGGGTGTCTTTGATGGCATTCGTTTCTTTCTGGCTTTTGTGGGTATTTTCACCCTGGTAGCCGGTATTGTAGGTGTCAGCAATATCATGTTAATTGTAGTCAAAGAGCGAACCCGTGAGGTAGGCGTACGCAAGGCAATCGGCGCCACACCACGCTCCATAATCGGGCTGTTCCTGATGGAGGCGTTGTTTATTACGCTTTGCAGCGGATATGTAGGTATGATCGGTGGCATGTTGTTTTTGGAGTCCGGTTGGCTGTCCAACCTTATGGCGCTTTTTGGTTTCCCGATGAATTTTTTCATTGATCCCAGCGTCAATTTTAATAATGCCATTGCTGCTACGATTATTCTGGCACTGAGCGGGACGCTGGCAGGATACTTTCCAGCGAGGAAGGCGGCGAAAATACCGCCGATTGTGGCGTTGAGGGATGAGTGATTATTAATTGACAATTTTTGGTGGGGTGATTGGATGTTGAGGTGGTGGCATTGTGGGATGGTTGAATTTTGGAGTGGTAAGGCGGGGGGGGGATGTTTTTTTGCTTTGATTATTGAGCGTGGATGTTGGGGATGGATTGTTGGGTAGGGTGAGCGGTAGTGGGTGGTTGGATTGGTGATTAGGGGGAATAGATTAGCGGACAGGGATTATTGGAGGATGTAGTTAATTTATTATAAGTAATATGTTTGATTACGATAAATGGCAGGAGATTTTTGGGACGATCAGGAAAAACAAGCTGAGAACGATTCTCACTATGCTGGGAATTTTTTGGGGAATCTTTATGATAATTATATTGCTGGGAGCGGGGAACAGTTTCCAGGATGGGGTCAGCAAGGATTTTGGACAGTGGGCCACTAACAGTGGTTTTATCTGGGGGCAGAAAACGACCGTATCACACAATGGTTTCAGGCCGGGCCGCTATGTAAGGTTTGATAATTCGGATACTGAGTTGATTTTGAGTAGAGTGAGGGAAATTCTGTACCTGGCACCGAGAAACAGGTTGGGAGGATTCCGGGGTGGCAATAATGTTACCCGTAACAATAAGGCTGGTGCTTTCACCGTGAACGGGGACTTCCCTGAATTTAACAAAATTCAAATTCATCAGATTTCAAATGGCCGGTTCATCAATGAAAAAGATATCAAAGATTTTAGAAAAGTAGCGGTTATTGGATTAAATGTAAAAAACATACTTTTTGAGGAGGATGAGGACCCGGTAGGTGAATACATTACTATACAGAAGGTGAACTTTCAGGTAGTGGGCGTTATTAAACCGATCAAATCGGATGGGGAAGACGAAGACCAAAATACCATTCATGTTCCATTCACCACCTTTCAGCGATCTTTTAATTATGGGGATGAGGTTGGCTGGTATGCCTACACCATCGAGGATCGGTTTAAGGTGAGTGAGGTCGAAGCCAAAATTTTAACTTTCTTAAAGGAAAAAAACGATCTAAGCCCTCTTGATGAAGACGCTATTGGTCATTTCAACCTTCAAGAGGAGTTTGATGAGATAAATGGTATGTTTAATGGGCTGAAGTATTTTACATGGTTTGTAGGTTTGAGTACCCTTTTTGCCGGAATTATCGGTGTAAGTAACATTATGCTGATCATAGTGAAAGAGAGGACCAAGGAAATCGGCATCAGAAAATCACTCGGCGCCACACCGGGATCCATCATTTCTTTAATTATACAGGAATCGGTATTTCTCACTTTAATTGGGGGGTATTTTGCCTTGATTGTTGCCTTGCTACTGTTGGAACTGGTGGGAAATTTAATCCCTGAGGGTGAAGTTTTCGCGGCACCTTCAGTCAGCCTGTCAGTGGCTTTCGGGGCGTTGGGATTGTTGGTGATCGGTGGTGCCATGGCTGGAATCTTACCTGCTAAAAAAGCCGCATCGATTAGCCCGATTGAAGCGATTCGTAATGAATTATAGACTAGGATAATAAGTACAAAAGGAAAAAAATCAAAATAGTATCATGAAAAAAGCGATCAGAGCCATTCTTATACTCATTGTTATTGGCAGCCTCGGCTTTCTGGGTTTCTTTGTATATCAAAAAACCGATATGCCGGGTCAGGTATTTGAAATCGACTCAACATTTGTAACAAATATTGAAAGAAAAACAGTAGCCACCGGTGCAATTAATCCCAGAAAAGAGATTGAGATAAAATCACAGGTATCGGGAGTCGTTGAAAAGCTGTTTGTGGAGCCTGGTGATAACATTAAGGCGGGACAATTGATCGGCAAAATCAGAATCATACCGGATGTGGTGGCTTTAAACAATGCCGAAGCTAATCTGAAAGAAGCAATCATTAATTTTAAAAATGCAGAGAAGGAGCTCAACCGGCAGAAGCAACTATTTTCCGAAAGGGTCATTTCTGAATTTGATTACAATCAATTTCTGCTTACCTACAATCTCAACAGGCAACAAGTAGATGCGGCGGAAAGTAACCTGCAGTTAATTAAAGAGGGCGCTTCAAAAAAATCGGGAGCAGTGTCCAATTTGGTGAGATCTACCGTGGCCGGAATGATATTGGACGTGCCGGTCAAGGAAGGCAATTTTGTCATTGAAACCAACACTTTCAATGACGGTACTACCATCGCTTCCGTAGCCGATATGAATGAAATGATTTTTGAAGGAAAGGTGGATGAAGCTGAGGTAGGAAAACTGGTAGAAGGAATGGCGCTAAAACTCACGGTTGGAGCCCTGGATTCAGTAGAATTCGTGGCCAACCTCGAATACATATCCCCTAAAGGTCTGGAGGAAGAAGGTGCCATTCAGTTCGAAGTCCGGGCGGCCGTAGACCTCCTGACTGATCAGTTTCTGCGTGCTGGCTACAGTGCTAATGCCGACATTGTCCTGGAAAGAAAAGACAGTGTCCTGGCCATCAAAGAAAGCAATATTACCTTCGAAGACGATAAAACTTATGTAGAACTGATGGTGGGCGAACAAGAATTCGAAAAGCGCGAAATCAAAACAGGCCTGTCTGACGGCATCAACATAGAAATCCTCTCCGGACTAACCAAAAACGACCTCATCAAACAAATCTAAGTCGAGTTTGAGTTGGAGTGTGAGTGTGGGTGTGAGGAGATAAAGAACATGCTCACACTCACACTCCAACTCAACTCATCCTTCGGCGCCTTTTAGGCTGGCAACGATTTGATCATATTTTGCCTTGAGGTCGGCGTTGGATGAAAGTTCACTTCTTATTTTCTTGTAAAGTTTTCCGTTATCTCCTATCATTTTGGTAGCTAGTTCCTGGTTGACTGTTTTGATCGCATCAATGCGCTCACTTTGTTTCTTAGCCACTAATTCCATAAACTTAATCTCGAATTCTTTCGCTCCCATTTCCTCATACTTGCCTTTATCACCTTTGGCTTTCTGCAATTCTTTAAACCTTTTGCCCGTCATACCCTCCTGACTTTTGATCATGCCATTAACCATTACACTGATGTCTTTTTTCATGAGGTCTACCACCTCGTTCAATAAGGCATATTTTCTTAAATCTTCATCTGTGATTTCCTGATCCTGAGCTTTTAACTGGGAAAAACTAGCAATGCTAAGTACAAGAAATGTTAAAAAAATCCATTTTGCGTTCTTTGATACGTTCATTTTCTTCGATAAGTTATTATGATCAATTGTTTAGATAAAATCAAACAGAAATAAACTACTAATTTAGTTTTATTCCAAGAAAATATGTATTTAATTCATGATAAATCCCTAAATTTTGTTTAAATCATCTGATAGGTAACAAATTTAGACAAAAATAGTTCATTCTGATAGAAAACCGGGTAATGACCACGATATCTTAACCAAAACTATGAATACCGACAGATAAAAGCCTTACACCCATTTTTTTTTTGATGGGATAATGGAATGAATTTAATATATTACCTTCACATTTTAAACCAAAAATCCATACGGGTAATTGCAACTTATGCAGACAGGTTGTCAGGTCCTCAAAATTGGGACATTTTTATGGTTTTTGATGGCCGGTTTTGAGCTAATGGCTCAAAAAGATTCATCCACGGCATCAATTCAACAATTCGCATTGACCGCCACAAATTTTGAGGCGCAGCAGATGTTTGACAGTGCGGTCTATTACCATTACAAGGTGGCAGGCTTGTATTATCAAAATGATCAGTTGTATGAATATATCAATTCCTTTAACAACATTGCAGACCTATTTATAAAACAAGGAAAATATGATGAGGCCGTTAAATGGCTGGACAGCGCCTATCACAAACCGGTTTCTTCATTTCGAAATGAAGATGAACGGCTGGCCCTCCTGGAATGGCACCTGTTTAAAGCTTATGCCAATGAGCAACTCGGTGATTTAGTCTCGGCGCGTACGATTTATGAGTCTGCGAAATTAAAGCTGGTAAACAACGGCAACTATGAAGACTTTTACGTCGGTAAATTTTTGTACCAACCGCTGGGAAACATCTGCGCAAGGCTGGGTGACCATAAAGAGGCTATTAAGCTCCTTAAAAGATTCAAAGAGATAAGTGTTCGTTATGGTGACAACAATGCGGCAGCACAGGCCGCTAATGATTTGAGTATCATTTACAGGGCATTAAATCAGCGTAATTTGGCAATTGAAGAGTACCGGTCCGTCCTGGAACTCCCTCAACTT
This sequence comes from Agaribacillus sp. DX54, assembly GCF_056858335.1. Classification (NCBI taxonomy): domain Bacteria; kingdom Pseudomonadati; phylum Bacteroidota; class Cytophagia; order Cytophagales; family Splendidivirgaceae; genus Agaribacillus; species Agaribacillus sp. DX54. The sequence goes on along the minus strand of NZ_JBXEQE010000010.1, from coordinate 182,879 downwards.
GGAAAATCAACTCAGGGGCTCATGAAAGTCAACTTAGCCGCTGCTTATTATGAAGATAAAAAACTCAGGCCGGCGATGATCAACGCCAATGAGGCTGTTGAAATATTTGAGCGCATCATCAACAACGGTGATACAACATCCCAAAACCGGGATAATTTGTCCCGGGCCTATCACTTGTCCGGGGTTATCTACACAGGCCGCGGACAATTCGGTGTAGCAGTCAGGTATTTTCAACAATCACTAAAAATGGCCATACTCGCCAGCGAAACCACCAAAAATCCGCAAATTGCCAAAATATACAATGGCATGGGGGAGCTTTTTCTGAAGCAAAACCAACCGGAACAGTCACTCAGGTATTTCCATGAAGCTTTGAAGGCTGTGGTACCTGATTTTGATGAATCCGATCCGGAAATAAATCCTGAAACCAGTCAATTATATTCGGAAAACAGCATTTTTGAGGCTATAGATGGCAAATTCAGGGCTTTTAAACTGTGGTACAGCCAGTCATCCGAGCCCAGGTACTTAAACCTGGCCCTCGCCAATCACCAGCTAACAAGCGCAGTGGAAAAGATGTTGACGACGAACTTCCGGCGTGAGTTTTCCATGCTGTTGTTATTGGCAAAAAGCCGTTTAAGAAGTGAACAAGCTTTGGAGATTGTTTACCAGTTATACGAAATCGACAAGGAAGCGATCTACATGGAAGAGGCTTTACAAATCATGGAAAACCATAAGGCGATGAGGCTTTTAGAGTCGGTAAAACACCTTAAAATCAAGGATTTTGCTCACATTCCCAATTGGCTTTTGAGCAAAGAGCTGCAGCTAAAATCTATGAAAAGCGACTATCAGAAGCAGTTATCGACGCATAAGCTCCTGTCAAACAAAGACAGTTCCCTGATGGCACAGATGCAAGACAAAATACATCGTGCAGATAACGATTTACACATAATTGAAGAGAGGTTAAAAGAAGAATTTCCGAACTATTACAAGCTAAAGCATGCTTATACAACATCAGCAAGCACAGGTGATCTAACGAAGTTAGCGGCTGACAAAAACAGCAGCCTTATAACGTATTTTGTAGGAGAAAAGGCCATCTATAGCCTGCTCATAGACAGTAACAGTGCCAGGTTTGTCAGAATAGAAAAGGAAGCATCTTTTGAAGACCGCGTATGGAAGTTGATTGACCTGGCGCATGGTAAAGATATAGAGACCCAAAGCCCTCGGGATTTGGGAAAACTCGCCGGCTTCGTTTACAAAAAACTGATCGGTCCATTGAAAATAGATAAAAAAACTGAAAACCTTGTGATCATTCCTGACGGTGTACTCGAGTATCTTTCATTTGATATTTTAATGTCGGAAAAAGAAATTAACAATTTGAATTATAGGAAATTGCCTTATCTAATTAAAAGTCATGCTTTAAGTTATGCTTTTTCAGCAAATGTACTACTCCAAAACCAGGGCTACCAGGCGCAACCCAATGAAAAGCAGGCATTTTTAGGTATAGCTCCCATTTACCGGGAAAGTAGCCGGTTCGCTTATTTGCCATTGAGCAAAAGTGAGGTTGAAAGCATACGGGACCGGTTGGACGGGGAAGTGCTGTTGGCACAGGAGGCAACCAAAGCAAAATTCAAGTCCATGGGACCGGATTACAGGATATTACATATCTCGTCTCATACAGGAACCCATGATAGTTTACCGCTTTACTCATGGATCGGTTTCAGTGACATATCATCTCAAAACGGGGATCATTACAAGTTGTATCTTTCAGATTTGTATGGTATGGATCTTGGCGCTGAGCTGGTGGTGTTAAGTATCCATGGAACGGAAAGTAGCGCTTTTTCAGGAGGCGAAAGCCTTATGAACCTCGCCCGGAGCTTTGCCTATGCCGGTTGTCAAAGCGTGGTAACCACCTTATGGCCTGTACATGACAGTACTATGGTCAAAATAATGGAAAATTTCTACCGATTCCTCCAAAAAGGACAAAATAAGGCTGAAGCCTTAAGAAATGCAAAACTGGCTTACGTGAATAGTGACGCTGACAATGCACTTTATGCACATCCGTTTTATTGGACAGCCACCATGCTGGTAGGCAACACAGATCCGGTTTATGAAAAAAATAATTACACCATTTTTATGTGGATATTAATACCCTTTTTAATTTTGGCTGTCGTTGTTTTAATTTATGTAAAAAAGAAGTAATCCGGTAAATATGGCCAACAAAGTATATTATCTTTCAACCTGCACCACCTGCAAAAGGATCATGGGGGAATTGCCCCTGGGAGGTTTTGAAAAACAGGATATCAAGACCCAACCCATCACTGAAGCACAAATTGAAGAGATGAAAGCGTTAGCAGGCAGTTATGAGGCATTATTCAGCCGTGTAGCCATGAAATACAAAGCCTGGGGGCTCAGGGATAAAAACCTTACGGAAGAAGACTATAAAAAATACATGCTGGAGGAATATACTTTCTTAAAACGACCGGTTTTTATCGTTGACAATCAAATTTTTATCGGTAATTCAAAAAAAAATATCGAGGCATTAAGGATGTCTTTAATGGAGTAGCCCAATTTACTTTAACCCGTTTTGGGGTTTAAGGCATTAAACCTGTTTCTCCACGCAGTCATAGTATGGCGATCACACCATACATCTCTTCACAAGCTATGCCTGGCAAGTTAACAAATTCCGGTACCAGGCATAAATTTTAATGACTTTTGGTATACAATAAGTGAACATTTCCAAAACTAAGGAACTTTGTATAGCTAACACCGTACTAATGGTTAGTTTTTACAAAACGTGTACCTGAACCTGGTCAAAACCCGTTAACACCCTTTCAGCCAATCATTTAAATCATAAGATATCCCTTGTTTCAGGGTATAACTTTACTTCCATAATTATGATAGATTAGATATTAATGTCATTGAGCTAATAATTATTCTTCAATAATAAATATTCTTCAACCTAACCCATTGCTAACATGAAAAACCTATATCTGTATTATCTTATCATTTTACTTACGGCCATTTATGGAACCAAGGCCTGGGCACAACAAGTCACCGTAAGTGGCAAAGTATTAGACAAAATCAGCAACGAAACCTTGGCTGGTGTTAATGTGATCATCAAAGGCAGCACGGCCGGAGTGATTACCGACGCCGATGGAAATTTCAGTCTTGTCGTGGACGACCCTGACGGCATTTTAATATTTTCCTACATCGGCTATTTGACGCAGGAAATACCTCTTTCCAATGTATCCTCTCCATTCAATGTAATGATGGAAGAAGATGTCGCAAGATTGGAGGAAGTGGTAATTACAGGGTTAGCCAGTACAGTCAAAAGAAGTAACCTGGCCAATGCGGTCTCCACCGTTTCGGCCAAGGACCTGACGGGCTCGACAAACCCTCAGACGCTTGATGGCGCGTTGTATGGTAAATTAACCGGTGCCAACATAGTAGCCAATTCCGGTGCGCCCGGAGGAGGTATATCCATGAGGCTGCGGGGAGTAACCACCATTAATGGCAGCTCGGAACCATTGTACATTATTGACGGGGTGTATATAGACAACTCTGCGGTTTCTCCCGGCACCAATAATGCTTCTTTATCCAGAACCAATGGAGAAATAGCAGACGAACAAGACAACGCTGCTAACAGAATTGCCGATCTGGATCCGAATGATATCGAAAGCATTGAAATACTTAAAGGGGCTTCAGCCGCTGCAATTTATGGCGCCAGGGCCAATGCAGGGGTAGTGATCATTATCACCAAAAGAGGGAAAGAGGGAAAAACGAACATTAACTTTTCCCAGGACATTGGGTTTACCTCCATATTAAACAGCCTGGGACAGCGTACCTTCACCGAAGCTAACGTACCTGCGGCACAACTGGAAGCCTTCAGGGCAGCCAGGGACAATGGCAGGCTTATAGACTATGAGGATGAATTATACGGTGAAACCGGTATTTTATCCAATACCAGAATCAGCGCCACAGGCGGCACGGAAAAAACCAAGTTTTATGTTGGTGCCTCTATCGCAGATGAGGAAGGAATCGTGAAGGGCACCGGCTTTGAAAGGCGAACTGTAAGAGCCAACATAGACCATAAAATTTCAGAGGCATTTGAATTCGGCGTTTCTACCAACTTCATCAACTCATCGGCAGACCGTTCACTTACCAATAATGACAATGCAGGTGTTTCAATAGGTATTTCTTTGGTGAACACCCCACCATGAGCTGATTTATTTCCGGATGAAGATGGCAACTACCCCAACAATCCTTTTGCCTCATCCAATTTTCTCCAAACCCGGGATCTGTCTACGGTAAATTCCACCACTAACAGATTTATCGGCGGGGGCAAATTAAATATCAACCTGATACGGCAGCGTAACACCTTCCTGAAACTGCAATTAAATGGAGGCATAGACAGTTACACCACCGAAACAAAGGTACATTTTCCTGAAATCCTGCAATGGCAAATCGCGGGTGCCTCCGCTACCAACGGATTCTTTTCAAGAGGTGATCACAACTTTCTGAATGTAAACACATCAGCGATCCTGGTATTCAATACAGGTATTTCCGATTGGGATTTGACCTCGCAACTGGGAACTGCCAGACTATTATTTCAACAAGAACGATCCACCACGCAGGCCACGCAACTGATTGGCGGTCAAACCAATCTGGAGCAGGCGGGATCAATCAATGTTTTCAACAGGGAACTGGAAACTGAAGACGTCGGCTATTTCTTTCAGCAAGAGGCCAATTGGGGCGACAAAATTATACTGGCAGCAGGTATCCGTGCTGATAAGTCATCTCTGAATGGTGATCCTAATAAATTGTTTGGCTACCCTAAATTTTCTGCCGCCGGTAACCTGCATAATTTTGATCTCTTTAACACCAACGTAATCAGCCAACTGAAAGTAAGGGCGGCTTATGGTGAATCAGGCGGAGTGCCGACTCCTGATCCTGTTGACCTGCAACAACCGGCCTTCACCATTTTTGAAGGTGCAAACATTGACGGAAATGCCGGTTCTTTGATAGGCCGGACACGAGGCAATAGTGAAATCAGGCCTGAGCGGTCTAAGGAATTTGAAACGGGGCTTGATTTGGGTTTTTTTAACAATACAATCACCCTGCAGGCTACCTATTACAACCGCCTGGTAGATGATTTGATCCTGCGGGCGGAAGTTCCCACCTCGTCGGGTTTTGAATTCAGAAATATCAATGGCGGCAGATTGCGAAATCAAGGGGTTGAACTCGGTATCGAGGCCTCTCCTATCAACCAGGCCAAAGTTCAGTGGAATTCCAAAGTGAATTTTTGGCTGAACCGGTCAGAGGTTGAAAGACTCGATGTACCGGCCTTTGACGCGCCAAACGGTGGTTTTGCCAGCTTCCTGGGAATATTCAGAATTCAGGAGGGATCTTCAGCTACTCAAATTGTCGGCCCCTCTCCGGCGGCAGATGGTGAAACTAAAATAGGTGATTCGGAACCTGATTTTCAATTATCCTGGTTCAATAATGTTATCTTTTTTAAACGGTTTGAATTCTCCATGCTTTGGCATTGGAAAGAAGGAGGCGATAACATAAACCTCACCAACCTGTTGGCAGATTTTGCCGGCACTACGCATGACTTCGATGATGATGACAATGGCGACGGTGTGGTCAATGGTCAGGAAAGAATAAATGCTTTTACCGACAGAAACAACGCAACTGTGTTTATCGAAGATGCTACCTATCTTAAAATCAGGGAAGTATCGCTTTACTATACGCTCCCTGCCAGTCTTTTGAAGACTATTTTCAACGGTAGTGTTGAAAGAGTCAGGGTTGGGGTTTCCGGAAATAATCTGTTACTTTTCTCCGGTTATAACAGCTATGATCCGGAAGTTTCAAACTTCGGCAGTAACAGCATCTCGACCGGTGTTGAAGTAGCCCCCTTCCCTTCTTCGAGACGGGTGTTTTTCCATCTTAACATAGGCTTTTAATTCTTAATGCGTAAAAAAATGAAACGATATAAAAATATCATAACCATCGTATTGATACTTTCATCAATTATGGCCTGCGAAATCAGCGACCAAATGGATCCCAACAGTCCATCGTTGGGCGGGGTATTGGAAAATGCCAATAGCGCACAGTTAAACAACCAGGTATTCGGAACACTTTCCGAAATGAGAACCGACCTTCAGATCTATTTTGATAATGTAGGGATTATAGGCAGGGAGTATTACAGATTTTCGGGCTCAGACCCCAGGTTTGTATCAGATCTGTTAGGACAGGGAGGCGGGGCCCTGGACGATAATGCCTTTTATACTACCAGAAACTATTTTGCCCGGTACCGGGCCATAAAAAATGCCAATATTCTGATAGAAGCTGTCAATAGTACCAACGCCGACATTAGTGACGAAGAAAAAAACGGTTATTTGGGTTTTGCCAGAACCATCATTGCCCATGAATTACTGATGAATTTGAATGTTCAGTATGAAAACGGCATTAGGATTGATGTGGCAGATCCCGATAACCTGGGGGCTTTTGTCTCCAAAGATGAAGCATTTACCGCCATCGCTTCACTATTAGATGAGGCTAACAATGAATTAAACGCGGCTGGTGACGAGTTTCTTTTTACCTTGAGTTCAGGTTTTACGAACTTTACTGCCCCTTCAACCTTTAACCAATTTAACCGGGGATTGGCAGCAAGAGTGGCCGTTTACCGTGGCAACTATGCAGAGGCCCTGACCATTATCGGGGATTCTTTTTTTGATATGAGCGGGGATTTTGATAACGGTGTCTTTTACTCATATTCCACCAGCAGCGGTGACCAGTTAAATCAACTGTTTATAGGCTTTAATGCCACCGGAGATATCAGAGCAGCGCGGGAAGAATGGGTCGATGAGGCAGAACCGGGAGATACCAGATTATCTAAAGTCGCTTTGAGGGATATCGACGACCCTGATGTGGGGCCCGCTACACAGGCAGGGCTGAGTAGCGACTATGATGTTAATCGATACCAATCTCAAACAGATGCGATCCCCATGATAAGAAATGAAGAGTTAATCCTGATCTACGCAGAAGCCAACATCCGGGAAAACAGATTCACTGAGGCGTTGAATGCCCTGAACCTGATCAGAAATACGCATGGTTTGAATAATTTTTCAGGTACGGTCGATCAACCGTCATTGATCGATGAGATGCTGAAACAAAGAAGGTATTCCCTGTGGTTTGAAGGTCATCGTTGGATTGATTTAAGAAGATATGGAAGACTGGATGAATTACCCATTGACAGGGCCGGTGATATTGTACATTTGCAATTTCCCAGACCTGATCCCGAAATCGGCCAGCAGGTAGGCTAGGACCTCACGGGAAGTATAACTATCCGATTAAGTAAGCCATTGTTAAACGTGATTTACTACAACACGCGTTTAGCAATGGCTTTTTAAATAGCCCGCCGAGGTATTTCAAAAATTAATGCTCTTTATAAACGGCAAAACTCTATCTCTCCACACATCAGGCATATGGATAGGCTGATGTTAAAAAGCAGATATGTTTGTTATAAAAGCCTTTCTTTCCCTAAGGTTTGTATAACTATTTGTTTTCATGAATATTAACTGCAAAAAGCTGAACTGTTCATTGTACATGCCAATTTAGACTGCTCAAGTGAGTCGGGATCAAATCCCAAATTTTTTGCTTATCTTCTATTATATACATAAAGTACAATTTTTTGGGTTTTCAAACTTTTGCACGAATGATACTTGTTTGGAAATCGATAGGTAATATATTATTTTCGATGCCATAAGTGTGAGAATGTAATAAAAGTTCAGACAGTTTGCTTAAGATTTGATTGATCCTCAAAGGAAGATTTTTTAACACAGATACAATCAAAAACTGTAGCTAAAACCGCACAAAACAAGTGAAACCAAAAAAAACCAAACCCAATCAACGGCTGTTTCCGAGGTTATTTCTGTTGTTGGTTTTTATAGTTGGCAAAAGCAACGGCGCATGTATAACAGGCTATCGGGAAGTGCCATTTACTACCTACTTTGTAATCATAGGGACTTATCAGGAGGAGTTAAATGCCATAAAACATGTCCGTCAGGCCCGGTTTTTTATAGAAAGCACCGATTACTTTTTTAATACCATTAAAAACAGCTACTATGTGTTTGCCTTTAAATCAGATGACAAACACACTACGTTGAATAAGCTGCACGAATTAAGGGTCGACCCCTATTTCAGGGAAGCATGGTATTACAAACACCAGTTCGACAGGTTTCCGGGCAGTCAACCCCCGATGGTTAAAAATGAACGCAAAACCATCCAAAATCCCCATCTCAAACTGCAAAAAAAGCGTCCTGCAGTCAAGGTTGAAGACCCGGCTCCTGCTATCGATCATGCGTCCTTATTACCAATTATTGGACAAATAGCAGAAGAACAAGACAATCCCGGTAACAGTTTTACTGATTCAGGCCAAGATACTGTCACCTCCGTTAACAAGACCTTGACCCATCAAAATCCCATTGAACAGATGGAAAAAGCTGAAACCGGGGATATTATTATTTTTAATAATTTGCTATTTCACAGAAATGCTGCCATCCTGCAACAATCGTCTGAATCAGACTTAAACAAATTGTTGTCTATCATGCGTGACAATAGCCACATAAAAATCCGCATTCACGGCCATACTAATGGTGATTTCAGAGGCGAGATTATTACGATGGGCAAAAAAAATAAAAACTATTTTCAGACCAACTCAAAAAATGACTACGTAAACGGTGATGCCGTATTGCTTTCTGTGGAGCGTGCCAAGATAATCAGCAGATATTTAAATGAAAAAGGGATTTTACCGGACAGGATCGAGATCAAGGGCTGGGGTGGAGAAAAGACCCTCTACCCGTTAAATTCAGCTAAATCAAGTCTCAACAGCCGGGTAGAGATAGAAATTCTGGAAAAATAAAAATGCCGGAACCCGGAAAGAACATACCGGCATTTAAAATTGTTTTTAAACAATTTTGAGCTATATCTTAAATCAATTGTTAAGCGCCCCGTCATCTACCCAGCAGGCAATGGCAGCAATCTGTTCATCAGTCAACGTCGATCCCCTTGGCATGTTTCTGCTTTGGGTCCTGCTTCTTATTTCTGATGCCGAAGATTGTATATTGGCAAACACCGTGAGATCAGGTTGCTGCTCACCGGCTACATGACAGCCCGATACAGCACAGTAAGTAGTAATGATGGCCGAAACCTGGCCTGAAAAACTAATCCCACTGATTACATAACCCTCTCCTGAAGTCTGGCAATCGTTGCCATCTATGACCGTTACTGTATGCAGCCCATTGGATAAATTATCAAATTGATTGCTGGCCTGAAATCCGCTGTCATCAATACTGTATCGATAGCTCCCGTCTCCTCCGGAGGCAATCACTGTGAGTGAACCATCATTACCCCCACATCCGGCGGCGACATTGCTGACTGTCGTAAAATTGACATCACTGATGGATTCCACCACCGCTTCGGCTTCAGCGCTGCAACCATCACCATCCCTTGCGGTGACGGTGTAATTGCCGCTCTCAAGATTGGCAAATACATTGCTCTCCTGAAAATTGGTTCCGTCTATGCTATATTCAAAATTTCCTCCTCCTCCATTAGCCGCTATAGTAATGCTCCCGTTCGCTTCCGGACAATCTGCGTTGTCTACGCTGGCATTGACAGTTATATTAACAACCGAGCAATCGACTGACGAGTCATCACTATCACACGAAGACAATAAACCCATGCCAATAAATACCCCCGTCAACAAAAACCATCCCCTGGCACTCTGTAACCCTCTGGTAAAGTCAGTGTTCATACAAATTAATTAAGTCCTGATACCACTATAATCTGAAGTATCGAATTAAAAACAATTACAACATCATAATTTTACAACGATTTAAATCCAAAATTAGTTCTCGCCCAGAAATGGAGTGTGAGTTTGAGTGTGGGTGTGGGTGTGAATGTACACCTTCTCATAGGAAGGGATATACGTGTGGTCGTTGTGCCGTGTGGGGGCTAAATATTGGTGGCCCAACGTTTTTAATTTAGGGATTTCTTATTCACTAACAAAAAACAGAAAAAAACGCAGATACGCATGTATTCCGGTTTGTGGCAATGGGTTAGCACGTAGGAAAGGGAAATTTTCAGTCTTGTTCAGCCGGATCGTTGCTCGTTGTGTCCGAAGGCGCGATACGTTCCTTTAGATTTCCTTTTGAGCCGGGGTAGGTGGTTTTTGAAGCAATATCATAGCTGATGTAAAGGATTACCAAAATAAACAGCCCTGCCAATACCAAAAAAAGCTTTTTAGATTTTTTCATTTCTTAACGTTAAGTATCATTTTACCATTAAACCCTGTTTTCTGACTGCCTGAATTTATAAAAAAACGGCTTGCGAAAGTTTACGGTATTGCACCTGAAATAATCCCGATTTACCCCTTAATTTAGCCAGAATTTTTCAATATATACCATCAATTACAGGGAAGGTTATGGCTTGCTATGTTTATTTTTTACTTTTGGGTAGGATTTTGCATGACCAGACCTGATGAATGATCATGGCGAGGTGGTCATTGTCAGGCGTTACCCATGATCTCAAAAATCATTCATATTGACATGGATGCCTTCTATGCATCGGTTGAACAACGCGACAATCCGGAATTAAGGGGCAAACCGGTAGCGGTAGGCGGAAGTTCCAAACGGGGTGTTGTGGCAGCAGCCAGCTATGAAGCGAGGCAGTTTGGGGTGCATTCAGCCATGCCTTCGGTGGTGGCAGCCAGAAAGTGTCCCGAACTGATTTTTGTCAAACCGAGATTCGATCAGTACAAAAAGGTGTCTCTGGAAATCAGGACGATATTCAATGACTATACGGACTTAGTAGAGCCATTGTCACTTGACGAGGCTTATTTGGATGTGACAACCAATAAGAAGAACATACCATCAGCCACCATTATCGCCAAGGAAATCAAACAACGGATTAAACAAAAAACCGGTCTGACCGCATCGGCGGGGATTTCGATTAACAAGTTCCTTGCAAAAACGGCTTCAGACCTCGATAAACCCGATGGTCTTTCAGTGATTTTGCCCGATGAGGCTGAAGCTTTTGTGGAAAAATTGCCTATCCATAAGTTTCATGGTATTGGGAAAGTCACGGCAAAAAAAATGAACCGGTTAGGCATCTACACCGGTAAGGATCTTAAAAATTGGTCTGAAGCGAATCTGATCAAAAGATTTGGCAAAATGGGGGCCTATTATCATAAGATTGCCTCGGGGCAGGACGACAGAAAGGTAAATCCAAACCGGATCAGAAAGTCCATCAGTTCGGAGGATACTTTTGAGGAGGATTTAACCGGTATGGAAGAAATGATGGAAGCTATCGCCGGCATTGCGGAAAATGTTCATGGCTGGATGGAAAAAAACCAGGTTTTTGGCAAGACCCTAACCGTGAAAATTAAGTTTTCGGATTTCAGGCAAATCACCAGGAGCAAAACCTCCCCCAACCCCATAACCGATCTCGACACCATGATAAAAACTGCCGGGGAATTATTGGCTACCCTGGATACCAATAATATAAAAGTTCGCCTGCTGGGGGTAGGTTTATCTAACTTAACGCGACCCGATGAAAATCCGGGCGGCCAGCAGCTAACGCTGGAATTTTAATACTTTCTGCCAGTTAAACAAGACGCTCTACAAAATAATAGGCCATAAACCCTGTCGCGATCAGTTTTATCAAAGTTCCTGCTAAAAACCCCACAAAAGATCCAATGGCTGACCTGATGGCAACCGATGACGCTTTGCCGGCTGATAATTCGCCCACCAATGCACCAAGCAGCGGGCCAATGATAATCCCAAATGGAGGGAAAAAGAAAATTCCTATGATGAGTCCAATAACAGAACCCCATACACCACGTTTGCTCCCCCCAAATTTTTTAGTTCCGTAAACAGGAATAACATAATCCAAAAATGTGACAAAAGCGGTAATAGCAGCCCAGATGAGCAAAAACCTCGTTGTGAAAGCTGGCTCATTCAGCAACTGGAGCATTAAGAGCCCGATATAGGCCAGGGGTGGGCCGGGTAGAACAGGCACAAAACAACCTATGACACCTATAAAAATGAATATGGCACCGATGATTATCCAAAGAATTTGTATATCCATTACACAAAAGGCTTGCTGAAAAATAAACAACTAACCTAACGAAGTTCATCGATAAAACAAAAGGCTGGATTGTTAAAAACAGATTTATTTATATTTCAGAGATTTTACAGGGTCGATAGTAGCTATCTTGATAGACTGGCTGCTTACCGGTAAAACGGCTACGGCTGTAACCAATATGCAGGGAATCACAAACCACCACCACTGCACGCTGATTTCAGTGGTAATACTTTTATGCTTTACAATATAAACTGGAAAGATATTTTTACCCCGAACTTTCTGACATCAGGTGCGTCGAGGTAGGTTAACCGGTGAAAAGCGTCCACCCTGATGATCTTAAAAATGTTTTCAATACCGTATCCCAACTCAATGTACGGCGTATTTCCCAGTGTCCTGAAGGCTGGTATTTCAGCTCCGGTTTCATCGAATTCCGGCAAGGCTACATTTAAGTTTTCATCCCTCAGGCCACCATAAATAATATTGGCGTTACCAACCAATCTCCATTTTAATTTTTTCATTAACGGTATCCGGTTCAGAATAAAGCCTTCAAAAGAATGCCGGTACCGTAAAGATAGATAACGATCACTGACAAATTCAAAGAAGTCCATAAGGTTATAGGCTACTTCCGCATAAAAAGGCGACTCATTACCAATGTGCGATTTTAACAGAGGGTAAGGCAATTGCGAAAATATATAGCCCCCCGAAATGGAGTAACGTGACACCCCGAAAAATCCCATTTTTAATGACTGGGAAATGTTGAAATTCAACTTATCATAGCTAAAGTCGCTTCCCAGGAAATTATCGAAACCATGGGTATATCGTATCGTGATGGCGGGCCATTTCAAGGTTCCAAGGCTAATGCGGTTGTTATCATTCTGAATAAAAATCTCATCCTTGGCAAACCGGGTTTCCAGGCTTATCTCTGAAGTGGAAAAACCACTGCCGATCTCAGATTCATTGTTGCCGGGATCTTTGTAGTACTGAAATGGAAACAGGGGCGAAAAATCCTGTTGTTTGAAAGTTACCTTTTGGATGAGTCCGCTCCTGATTTGTGTTTCAAAATTAATGGTATTCTCTATGTGGTCAAAAGGTCTGGTAATGTTGCCAAACTGACTGAACGCAAAAAATATACTGCTGTTTTCCACGTCATCGCCCAACAACCATACCTGATCCATATCGCGCCTGTGTTCTATGCCTATTTTTGTCCAGGGTTTCCTCGAAACAATGTAATCTACGGAGGCGAGGTATTTCCATCGTTCATCTCTGAAACCATAGGCGCCGTAAACCTGGAATACCCATTTATCACTAAAATCGATGTTGGTTCTGGCACCCATGCCAAGCCTTATACCCTCTACCTCGTTCCTGGCAAAACTGCGCACATAAGGCCCCAGGTCAAATTTACCCACCTTTAAATAGCCGGAAAAAGCCGTTTTTACAACATCAGTGAATGTTTTTACCACCGGTATGGTTTTCAGGGTATCGATCATCATGTAAACGTTCTTTTCCGTAGCAGTGAGGGAATCATGCCTGTTTTTCTCCCAATACCCTTTCGGTTGAAGCCTGGCCTGTTCATCCAGTTCAATCATAGTTTCATAAAATTTAGGGGAATGAGGTTTGTTCACCATAAAATCTTTGTTGGAACTATAAAACTTTGCCACCAGGCTGGGTGTATTTTTTGTTAATTCTCCCACATCTATCACCACCCTGGTTTTGCTAGGTATCCAGGGGCCGGCCTGGGAAGGAGCCAGTTCCTGTTGTATTTTTAGCTTTTCGATATAATTAAGATTGGCCTTTTTGTTGACTGACAAATCCACCTGTTTTAGGGCATATTGTCCTTTGGTGATCCACATGGTGCCCGTAAAAGCGAGATCCTGCTCACTTTTAGGCGAAAAATCTATTTTATAACAAAAATCACTGCCTATGGTAAGGGAGTCTTCCAACGAATATTCATAGTAGGTTTTCCAGCCGTCAGCGATGGGTGAAATAAACTCTTTGTTGACCAGGTTTACCCAGTTCATATAAAAATTATATTGCTGAAACGTGGAGCCTATCAGTTGAGATGTTAGTGAACCGTCATCTATACCGACACCGCTGACTTTGGTGTTGATGATGTATTCCTTCTGTACCTTGGGATTATGTTTGACATAAAACTTTGAAATCGATTCGGAAATAAATATCGGTAGCACCGGCTTGCCATCTTCTCCTGCGATTTGCACCAGGCTGTCCATCACAGTGGCTATTTGCCGGAACATTTTTTGACTCCGGAGTTTTTCAGTCAGATTATTGATGTCAAATTCCGTTTTATTGTAACTTTCATATTCATAGGCACTTAAACTGCGGCGGTCGTGTTTATCCTTGTTCTCAACCACATGACGTATAATCTCATAAGCCGGGTTTTCACCGGCCACAAAAACCACTTCCTGCAGATTCACAAGGTCTTGTGTAAGCTGAAAATTGATATTTTGAGTACTCCCCCTTTTTAAAGGTTTAATGCGGGTAATGTATCCAATGTAAGACGCTGAGATGGAATCCACCGGCATATCGGTTTTAATTTGATAAAACCCATCGAAGTCTGTAGTAATGCCAACAGTAGTTCCCAAGAAAACCACATTAACAAAAGGGATCGGATCACCGGTTTCAGCATCTATAACCCGACCTTTGACAATAGTTTCCTGTCCCAGAGAAACCTGGAAACTGCCTAGAAAGGCTACTGCAATTATCCACCTGGCGATTATTAATAGGTTTAAACGGGCAGGAAATAATCTGGTACTTTTAATACTGCTCATCAATCAAAATAATCTTTAAAACAAGAAGACGGTAAAACCTGTCATTGCTTAAGATAATCCATCCGGTTATTGAACCTTCCATCTACAACGAGATTAGGTTATAAATGTTTAAGACATTCGGTTAATCATAGGTGAAGAAATCAGCAATGGGGATGGCTTTTCCAATTCAATGATATGAAAGACAAGTCGCAGGCAAAATAGTTTCCCTGAATCTTTCCTGATTTAAGTTTTAAAAACCCCGTTCCAAGTTATACCGTCAAAGTTGATTCATATTTTATCCTTTTTTTAAAACACAATTTTTATAAAAAACAACGCAGGAATTATCATTTAATGATTTTTTTTTCTAATTTTTCCAATCCAAATTGATTCCAGACCTTACTTCGACGACGAATATTTTTCAAATTGGGAACGGAAACCAAAACGCCAAAACTATAAAATACCATGGAAAACAGTTTAAAACCATCAGGTTATAAGCCTCTCTATAAATACATCGGGCTTCTGCTATCGCTGGCCGTCATCATAGGTGGGTGCCAAAGTCAAAGGAATGTCGTAAAATCCAAAGATGGTAAACTTTCAGTTGACAAAGAAACGGTGATTAAGGATCTAACCAGTATTATTGATCCGGACTCTGAGCTGACTTTGGAGGAAAAAACAGCCCTGTTGCAAGCCATCAAAGATCACGGATTCCAGGATGCCCAGGTAGACAGCCTTATAGTTGTAGCCGAAAATGCCCTGGATTCAACAGCCCTTGAAGCAGGGCCCGCTCAGAGAACAGCAACAGCCGCCTCCGAAGCCTCTGATGTAAGTGATGAATTAGAAAACATCTTAACCGATCAGTTTAAAGCCTTGATTAACCCGGACATGGAGCATAGCTCCAACGATATTATCCTTGAAACGCTTAATTATTTTGAGTCCAATGATGCGCCGGTATTGATTATTTTACAGGAATTAAACGGTAAGATTTTTTATGACCGGCCCACAACCATCGAAAAATATCTTTTTTACCTGAAAGATCTAAAGAAAAATTACCATCAGATTCAGGAAATGAATCTAAACAACGAAGACAAGATCAACAAACTGATTCTTGCCAGCCAATGAATTATGCCGGGAAACAGGTAATCAATAAATTTAACCAAAAGCCAATTATAATGCTGAAATATATAAACAACCTTTTAAAAATCGATTCAATTTCCGGCAGGTGCACGGTCCCGTGCCTGATAGCCATTATGACATGTGTCCCCCGGAGTTATGCGCAAAACGGGTTCTTGGTCAGATCAGCCAGTGAAAACATGATTGATTCGCTGGCACTGGAGAAAATCAAGGATTTGGGAGAGTACATTCATATCATAGGTAGCAAAGAGACCTCCTTTTCCAAAGCCAACAGAGTGATTAACAGGGCCATGGAGCTGTTTGCAGAAGGAAGCGAAATAGCGGTTTCATCGGTGAACAAAAAACAAATCACCAATTTTCCACTAAGAGAATATTTTGAACGCCTAATGGCTCTCAACTATGATAAAGTCAATATCGAATGGTATGACATCCATTACATCAGCAATCTCGAATTACTTTCCAATGGAATTTACGTGGGGGTAGTGACAATTTATCAAAGATTTGAAGGAGAAAGAGGAGATAAGCTGGTTTACAGGGATACAACAAAAAAAGATATTACTATTTTTGTTAAGAAAAAAGAAATTGTTGTTGCCGGGGACATGGTAGACTTCTGGGATGTATTGTTGGGCGATATTATGGTTTCGGAAACGGTATTGTAGTGAAGGGGTAGCAATTTTGTTTTTAAGGTCTAACTAAACATGTAAATTAAAATGGGAATAATTCCTTTTTCCCAGGGTAATGCTTGCCGGTTAAGGTATTTTGCTGGTTTTACATTATGTCTGCTGCTATTTTTATCCTTCGGCCTTCGTGCGCAAAATGGAAACAACAACCAGCTTTCAGGGGAAAAATATGAACCACATATCGGGCAGCTTGTATCATTTCTGGGTAAAATCTACAATACACTGGGCAGCCAAACGGCTACCATAAAAGAAAAAAATACCGTTCTGGAGAGCAGTTACCTGAAAGTGTTTAAGGATCAAAGGGTACAAATCGAAGATGACCTCGTTGAAGGTCGAAGCGCTGTGGTAATCAAAGACGTTCGTTCATACCTGCAGGACATAGACATTTTTTTTCGATCCGCTCAATTCGATTTAAATGTACTGGAGACATCTATCGTTACAAATGTCCATAACCGGTCGTTTTTCAAGGTGGTAGTCAACCAGAACCTGCAGGGTATAAATTCCAAAGGTCAAATTGTTAACATAGACAGGGTCAGGTTCATTGAGGTAGAAATGGATGAGGCTACTGAGGAATTAAAAATATCCAGTATATACTCTAAGTTGGTAAACAAACACCAGTCTCTTGAAAGCTGGTGGAGGGGGCTTTCTTTTGAATGGAAGGTGATTTTTCAACGCGCTATTAATACGGAATTAAAACCCGATAACGAACAGCTAAAGAAAATCATTTCGTTGGAAAGGCTGGATGTCTCCTATAACAAGTACATTACCGGGATTGAACCCCTTGCCATGGTTAGCAACCTCCGGGAAATTGATCTTTCCAATACGGATGTTTCAGATATCACTCCTTTGAGAAATCACCAAAACCTGGAGGTTTTGAATATTTCCAAGACCAAAGTCAAAGATGTCAATGCCCTACAGTTCACTGACAACCTGAGATACCTCTTTATGGACTACACACCGGTTAATGATTTATCACCACTGTATCAACTTGCCAAACTTGAAAAAGTTTTGTGCGAGGGTACTGATATCACCGGCAAGCAGGCAACAGAACTGGCTTCCAGAAATCCCAATAACTGTGAAGTGATCATTGAGTCTGATGCTTCCATGCGGTGGTGGAATACCATTCCGATGGTTTGGAGAGAAAAATTTATGCTGGAATTGGCCTTTACCGGCAGTAATGTAGGAAGTAATGAGTTAGGAAAAATTGAAAGCCTTACGCGGTTAAGTTTACAACGCAATAAAAACATTAAAAGCCTTAAACCGCTTCGTTTCCTCAAAGAACTGCAATACCTGGACTGCGAAGGTACAGGGATTAACAACCTGGATGGCATCGCCGAGCTGACCAAGTTGATTGAATTAGACATCTCAGATACCGAGGTCAATGACATCAAGCCTTTGCTGCTTTTAAAGAATCTGAAAAAAGTCCGGTTTAACAATTTGAAAATAACTCCGGAAGATATTGAAGCCTTTCAGAAAGAACGGCCGGACATTAAACTCATGAACAGGTACACCATGCTGGTAAGCTGGTGGATCAGGATTCCCGAAAACTGGCAACAGGTATTCATAGCTCATGTGGGATATGAGGGGCCACTGCCCGTACCGCCGGAAATTTTGTACGATATTGTGAAGTTGGAACAACTGGATATTTCAGGAAGGCAAGATCTGGCTGATTTGGCCCCCCTGTATATGCTCAGCGAACTCAAAGAACTGAACATTGACAGCAACATGTCCATTACCAGCCTGGACCCGATCGATAGTTTGTATAATCTTGAAAAGCTCATCTGTTCCAATAATCCGATCGCTGACTTAACACTGCTGTCACAACTTCATAATTTGAAGTATCTCGACATTAAAAATACGCCTGTAGTTTCAGTCGATCCGCTGGAAAACCTGAAAAAACTGGAAGAATTGGATATTTCAGCTACTAAGATCACTAATCTTCGTGGTTTAAGGGCCCTTCAGAATCTGAAAAAGTTGAAATGCTACAATACCAATATCAGCAGCATTAATCCGCTTATAACACTAGTAAAGCTTCAATCGCTGCTATGTTACAATACACGGTTAACCAAAAAGAAGGTAGATGATTTCAAAAAAATCAAGCCTCAATGCCATGTGATTTTTTACTAGACCTGGAAGTTGGCGGATCAGGTGGCCTTCCCGCTGTATCTGCTTCGGAACTGTCACCGGGGTTTGCCATAAAAATTTTGTTTTGTTGAAACAGAAAGCTTACATATAAAAATGAGACAAGATTAAACTCCTCAATTTCCCAGCAACCCTTGATATCACTTTCTGTCACAAGGATCAATAAAAAGAAAAGGGTAAACAAAATCCCATGGATTAATTTTGGTACAGGCACCATAAAATATTTCCACGTTCTCAACCACTTACTTTTCCGGTAAAGAATAGGAAGTCCTATGAAATAGATGAAAGCGCTTACATACAAAACCGTACTGAAAATCACGCGATTAATGTCAACACCATTGATTTTAAGATTATGTACTGTGACTTCTCCCTGACGATTCATTTTGGCATAGTTATCGGGCGTATCGAAACCAAATATCCTTTGACCATATGAAATCTCTTCACCACCCCCAAACAAAAATAGCAAAAACAATAATGCGCAACTGGCTTTCAATAATTTGTTATTGGATTTAATGGCCTTCCACAAAAAGTGAAAAGCAGCGGCGAATAATATTAATGCAGTCAGGTTTTCAATATACCGGTCTTCCTCGACATATATCACAAATAGGTCCAGATTGGTGAAATACAGAACAATACCTATAATAATATGTACTAATACAAAAAAAATCAGGAAAAGTTCGGTTTTGCCAAGATTCAATAATTTCATATGTGGACTCAAAATTAATAGCCGGCTGTAAAGCTACCTATTTCTCCGGGCATCCATCCTGAAATTGCAAAAAATCTTTTCTAAAACTGCGATTTATTTTTTCTTACTCATTTATTATTGTAATTTTGCCGGTAACACAATTTACGTTAGTTGAGAATGAAAGTAGTTAGAAATAGTTAGCTAATTTGATGTTAACGTATTTTGAGGGAGCCATCATTAGAGAGCCATAAATTGGATGGGAGACCATATAGCTCAAAGATTTACCAGCTCTTGGATCTAGCAACAGAAAATTAGCCAATAAGAAAAAGCACACTATTTTTTAAAAAGACAATCACACTGCAGACTTTAA
The DNA here is from genome assembly GCF_056858335.1 of Agaribacillus sp. DX54. NCBI lineage: Bacteria > Pseudomonadati > Bacteroidota > Cytophagia > Cytophagales > Splendidivirgaceae > Agaribacillus > Agaribacillus sp. DX54. The sequence continues at coordinate 162,962 of NZ_JBXEQE010000010.1, read as the reverse complement.
GATTAAAGTCATGAAGCAGACTAAGATTTTCATTTTATTCAGATGGACATTTTATCCGGAGAACGGTTGTTTTTTGTACTGATTGTTTTTTATACCATCACTCATGAATATATTATTTACATCTAAACTTTTGGCTTATGCTTAAAAATCTACGATTTTTTTTATTGTTGTTCATTGTAACCTTAACCTTTAGTGTTCATGGACAACAAATTAATGTAAGTGGAACAGTGGTTGATATGGAAGATCAACTGCCATTGCCCGGGGTTAGTGTCCTCATAAAAGGTACCACGATTGGCACGGTTACGGATGCTGAGGGAAAATACAGCCTCGTAGCCCCTGACAATCAGTCAGTCATCGTTTTTACGTTTGTTGGCTACGTTTCGCAGGAAATCATGGTGGGTACACAAAACCTGATCAATGTAGTAATGACCCAGGATATGCGGCAATTATCTGAAGTGGTGGTCACAGGATTTGGTACACAGTTGAAGCAGGACCTCACTGGCAACATCGCAGCGGTAAAAGGTAAAGACATTCAAAATGTTGCGGTACCGACATTTGAACAGGCTTTGCAGGGACGGGCGACTGGTGTGTTTATAGAATCCAATAACGGAAAAGTCGGTCAGGGCATCAAGGTCAGGGTGCGGGGTTCTTCTTCAGTGACAGCCAGTAACCAGCCCTTGTTTGTCATCGATGGTGTTCCTGTTACCTCCCAAAGCCAGGGCAGGACGACGGCCGGTGAAACAAACCCTATGGCCGATATTAACTTCAATGATGTAGAGTCCATTGAAATACTGAAAGACGCATCGGCAGCGGCTATATTTGGTTCACGAGCGTCCAATGGGGTGGTCATAATTACGACAAAAAAGGGAAGCAGCGGTAAAACCAGGTTTAACCTGGATATGTATACCGGTTTCAGCAGGCCTACCGGCAACAGAGATTGGATGAATGCAGAGCAATATGTCGACTATTTTCTGCAAGCCGCTGCCAATCAGGACCGGATTATAAATCTTAATCGCTGGACTCCTTACGTAGAATCACGATTTGACCGTTATTCAGCCGGTACCGATTGGAGAAACGGCGAGGTGAATGAGGATTGGCAGGATGAAGCCTATCAGGACGCTTCTATCCATCAGATTGACCTTTCGGCAAGTGGGGGAACTGATAAAACCAGATTCTATGCTTCAGGTTCTTACAGCGACCAGGAAGGTATATTGATTGCCAACAGATTCGAAAGGTTAAGCGGAAGGCTTAATCTTGATCATTCGGCAACCGATAAATTAACATTTGGTTTAAACATGAGTGTGGCCAGGACTGTAAACAATCGGCTATCCAATGATAACTCATTCGCAACCCCGCTTCAGGCGGTAGCCCAACCCCCTATTCAGCCTATCATTGACCCGAGAACTAACGAGTTGAGTGGTAATTTTACTTTGTATTTCAATGGATTGCTATATAAAGATAACACCACATTTGAAACGGTGGTCTTCAGGAACCTGAGTAATGTTTTTGCTTCTTACGAATTTTTTCCGGGCCTGACCTTCCGGAGTGAGTTTGGTGTGGACCTCCTAACGCAAAATGAGGATAGATGGTTTGGCACCAAGGTTGTTAGAAATACAGGCAATGCCAATGGCCTTGTCTGGAACAGGTGGAGACAGATAGTGAATTACAACATGAACAATTTTTTCACCTATAACAAAACAATCAATGAAAGTCATACTTTGGAAGTAGTGGGGGGTATGAATTACCAGGAGTCTTCCACCACGGGCTCGTTTGTGGAAGGACAGGAATTTCCCTTCGATGATTTCAGGAGAATTGCCAGTGCCGCTGACATTTCAGACGGTTCCAGCACAGGCACCGAATGGAGTATTCTCTCCTACTTTGCCCGCGCCAATTATAAATTTAATAACAGGTATTTGTTGACCTTAAGTGGCCGGGTAGACGGAAGTTCCCGCTTTGGAGAAGACAATCGATATGGCTTTTTCCCCGGGGTTTCCGCGGGTTGGATTCTAAGTGAGGAAAACTTTTTGTTGGGCCAAAATACAGTAAGTTTCCTTAAACTGAGGGCAAGTTTTGGACTAACAGGAAATACCCCCCTCGACGATTTCGCTTCGAGGGGTTTGTTCGAGGGAGATGGCGGTTATGCCGGGGTTCCCGGAACACGTTATTCGCAATCTCCCAATCCTGACCTGAGTTGGGAACAAACTTCCCAATGGAATATCGGCGTCGATTTTGGTTTTTTGAATGACCGGATTACCGGTGAGATCGACTACTACATAAAAAAAACCACGGATTTACTTTTAAATGTCAATGTTCCTGGCACAACAGGACTTAGAAGACAATTGCGCAATATAGGGGAATTGGAAAACAGAGGCTTTGAACTAATGATCAATACGCAGAATATTGTAGGAGAATTTAGTTGGTCGACCAATTTCAATATTGCCAATAATGTCAATGAATTAACTAACATAGCCGGCCAGGTGATTGAAGGTGGTTTTATCAACCGGGCCATCGAAGGTGAATCGATGGGGGTTTTCTTTGCGCAGGAATATGCAGGGGTGGATCCCGACAATGGCGATGCACTCTATTACCTGAATACCGTAAATCCTGATGGAAGCATTAACCGGGAAACAACTAATAATTATGGTGCCGCACAACGCGTTGTTGTGGGGGACCCTAACCCTGACTTTATCGGAGGCCTCGGTAACAACCTGTCTTATAAAGGGGTAGATCTTTTTTTCCTTTTCAATTTTGTCCAGGGCAATGACATTTACAACGGTGGCGGCCGTTTTCAGTCAGCCAATGGCGATTGGTTTGACAACCAAACGGTAGATCAGTTGAATAGCTGGACACCGGAAAACAGATTTACCGACGTGCCCGAGGCCAGGTTTACAGGTGGCAACGGTACCGGGCATTCGTCAAGATGGATCTCCGATGGCTCTTACATACGGCTCAAAACAGCCACCCTTGGGTATACATTGCCTATCGATCTTGTGGAACGCATTAAACTCAGCAGGGTACGATTTTATGTTTCCGGCCAGAATTTATTAACATTCACCGACTACGATGGCTGGGACCCCGAAGTAAACGCCGACTTTTTAAGTGGTGACAACCTGGCCGATGACAGTGGTAATATTAGTCAGGGTAACGATTTTTACTCAGCTCCTCAGGCCAGAACCATTACCCTTGGCGTCAATATTGGTTTTTAATTATCTAATCGTAACGAATTGCAATGATGAAATTTTCTATAAAAAAAATACAGCGCCGCTATCGTGCATGGATGTTTGCTACAGCCATTTTTTTAATCGCCGGTTGCGATGGAAAACTGGATCTCAACCCACAGGATGCTGTAGACGAGTCTATTGCTCTGGATACCTCAGACAAAGTGGAGGCGGCACTTACAGGCGCTTATGATGCACTGGGTGAAAGGGATGTTTACGCAGGGGAGCTTTTCAGGGACTCGGAGTTATTAGCTGACAATGGTGAGTTATCATGGGAGGGAACCTTTCTGGACCCACGCCAGTTCTTCACAAAAAATATACAGGTAGATAATTTTAATGTCGCCGAGACGTGGCTGGAAATGTATGAGGCCATCAATCGTACCAATAATGTATTAAGTGCACTTGGTGTAGTGGATGTCGATATTGTCGGCCGGGTGGAAGGTGAAGCGAAATTTATTCGAGGCACAGTTTATTTTGAGCTGGTAAGGGTATTTGCCAAAACCTGGCAGGATGGAGACCCTGCTTCAAACCTCGGTGTTCCTATCGTATTGGCACCGACAAACATAATTACAGCGGAAAACAATGTCTCACGAAATACAGTAGCCGAGGTATATCGACAAGTAATCAGCGACCTTACGGATGCCGTTAACTTGCTACCTGAAAAAAACGGTGTATTTGCCAGTACCTACGCCGCAAGTGCCATGTTATCCAGGGTATATATGATGCAGGCCGACTATGCCGCCGCAGCGGCCGCGGCCGACCGTGTCATCCAGTCAGGGCAATATGAACTGGTTGATGATTATGCCGATGCCTTTAATAATTCCTCCAACACCAGCGAAGATATTTTTGCCATGCAGGTATCTTCGCAGGATGGGGAAAATCGTATGAATACCTTTTTTGCACCACCTGACAACAGTGGTCGTGGAGATATTCCAATCCTGGATGCCCACTTCGCACTTTACGAAGATGGTGATGAAAGGCTTGACCTGTTTTATGTGTCAGATGACCTGACATGGACCGGAAAATGGAGTAATCAATTTAGCATCGTGAATGTAATCCGTTCTGCAGAAATGTATTTGACCAGGGCAGAAGCCAACTTCAGGGAAGGCACCATTGTGGGAGACACCCCACTGAATGATATCAACCTTGTCAGATCCAGGGCCGGTCTTGATGATCTTGACGCCCTTACCCTCGATGATATCCTGCTCGAAAGAAAACTCGAGCTCGCCTTTGAGGGCCAGGCTATTCACGATCTTAAAAGGACACAGCGTCCGGTGGGTTCAATCTTATTCGATGACAATGCGCTGGTATATCCCATACCACTACGGGAAATGGATGCCAACCCCGGTCTGGCCGGCCAGCAAAACTCTGGCTACTGAAAACCGCAATTACACAATCACAAAATACACACCAACCGGAGGAACCACCCCCCCTCCGGTTTTTCATTTTCATTTTGATTTTTATTTTAATTTACCTCGATAAATTCCTTCTTACCCCAGTGTTTCGGCTCCTTTCCAAAAACATACAAATCCAGAATCGCTAAAGGACGGGCCAGCATTTCCCGCATTTTTACCTTCCAGGAAAACCCAAGCGGCGGACTGGCAGCAATGTAGGCCACTGCATCCAGGTCATAATACTGGCTGATAAACAAAGCCCGGTGTGCATGGAATTTTTGGGTGATGATGGTGAATTTCGATTGTCCGAATATCTCTTTGCAGCGAACCACCGAATCGAGGGTTCTCAGTCCGGCATAATCAAGGGTGATGAGACTGTCAGGTACCCCTTTTTCAATCAAAGCCTTTTGCATATCCAGGGGCTCATTGTAATAAATGGTGCGGTTATCCCCACTCAGTAAAAAATGTTTGACCTTACCTGATTGAAACAACCTGTAGGCCGTTTCGATTCTGGTCTGAAAATATGGGTTATCATAACCGCTGGCAAGTTTTTTACTGGTACCCAAAACCAGGGCTACATCATTGTGAGGCAGATTCCCGGTTTCAAAATCAATGGAAGAGCGGGTCGAAAGCACGACCCAAAGATTCGCCAGGGAAAAGACCAGCAGTGTTGTGGCAACAAGGGCAATAATTAGTTTTTTAATCAGGTTTACGGTAATTTTCAAACGTGCCATCAATTTGTTTTAAAAACTCCTTCTCCAGAATTTCAGGTTTAGGTACAATCTTCCTGTACCATGCCATTTTCAACGCCTCCTTTTCTTCTTTTCTTAGCCTCCATTGTAAATCGGAATAGTGTAATTTTTGCGTCAGCACACACAATGAAATAGCCACACTAACCGATAAATTATAACTTTCGGTAAAACCCACCATGGGAATATACACAGTTTCATCAGCATGTCGCATAGCTTCTTCACTCAACCCGCTCAACTCTGTTCCAAACACAAGTGCCAGTTTTTGGTCCAATGCTATATCATGGATGGATTTTGCCGCTTTGTTTGGCGTCGTGCCTATTATCTTATAGCCTTTGGCCTTTAAATGATTAATACAATTTAAAGTATTGGATCCCTCCGGTTGACCATGAAAAATAAGGTCTACCCATTTGGAAGCCCCCATGACCACTTTAGGATTCAGCGTATATTTGTTTTTGTTTTCAATGATGTGTAAATCCTGAATGCCAAAACAATCACAAGTCCTGACTACCGCGCTGGCATTCTGGGGGTGGTAGATATCTTCAAGCGCAATGGTAATATGACGGGTTCTGTAACCTAAAACCTCTTCTATTAATTGCTTCTTGTGATCCGTAATGTACTCGGAAAAACAATTGATCAGTTTCTTACGGTATGCTTTGTCCATGTTGTCGGGTTTTGCTCAAAAATCCAGCTCAATAGTATCCCCTATTCCATATCCCCTATCATTTTTATTGTTATTGTCATTTTTATTGTTTTGCTTATCATTTCCCGGCGAATCACCTCTTTTTTCCTCCCGGGGTGTTTCGGGATCCAAAGAGGTAGCATCACTGGCAGGTGTATCCTGTTCCGGTTCTATTAGTTTGATTTTTTTAACCACATACGGAGACAGGCGGTTACCTATAGCCTTCCATCCTTTGACATCGATCAAATCATTTAATTTAACGGTTTCTGTCAGCTTTTCCTTACTTTTCCCCTTCAACAGTTCTAAGGTTGCTTCGGGCGAAGGGTGCAGTGATGCGGCTACCAGTTTAGATCCTTTTGATTCATTAATAAAAGGAAATCTTTTATTGACCGTGGTAGTTTCGATTTGAAACCTTTTTATGTAGTAATTTTTGCTTTCCCCATCATAATGGATGGCGGTGATGACTGTTTCGGGATCAAAACGGTAGATCAAATATACCTTCTTGGGCTCGTATCGGTTAGTCAGCTCATAACCGGTCAATTCGTAGCTGCCATCCTGATAGATGACCAATATTTTGTCCTCACTATTGAATTTACCGATGTGCTTACCCCTTTTCTCGCGATTCAGCCTGCCAACCGTATCATCATACCAGATATCGAGGCCGCTCAACGTTGAAATCCCTGCGGTTCTTAATTCCACCCGCCTAACCGGGTAGCGGGTTAAAATGTTACCTCCCGCTGCCCTGCCCTTGATTTCAAGGTCGGAAAAATCAAAGTCAAAGACCTTTTTTCTTGCTTTGCTGCCTGAGGTGAGCTTAATGGTGACCACCTCTGCTTCGCCATTGGGATTGGCCGTCAGATAAAGCAGTTTTGATCCTTTGCTACCTTTGGTCAGGTCATACGCTTTATCCCGGGTAACGGCAAGCACGTTAAAACGTTTTACCATAGATTTGCCGGTAGTTCCGTCCACGTAGATCGCATTGTAAACCATACGCTCATCCCCTTTTTTCCACACGCCCACGTGCAGGATATCCTTCCCCATAAAAACCTTTTCAGCGATTCTCGACACCATGAATTTGCCATCTTTCCTGATTACTATAACATCATCCAGGTCGGAACATTCCGAAACAAATTCATCTTTTCGAAGACCATAACCGATAAAGCCATCCTTGCGATTCACATAAAGCTTTTGATTATTCGCCGCTACAATGGTGGCTGCGATGGTATCGAAAGACTTGATTTCGGTCTTCCTCTCCCTGCCTTTGCCATATTTTTCCAGCAGATTCTGAAAATAGCTGATCGCAAAATCTGTAATATGCGCCAGGTGATGTTCGGTCTCTTTCAAGTCTTTCTCGAGCTTTTTCATCAATTCGTCCGCTTTGAAGGAATCAAACTTTGAAATTCGCTTTATTTTGATTTCTGTAAGCCGGATGATGTCGTCCTGGGTTATTTTCCGGTAGAACTGCTTTTTATAGGGCTCGAGTCCCTTGTCAATGGTGGACAACACATCTTCCCAGGTTTCACACGCTTCGATATCGCGGTATATTCTGTTCTCAATAAATATTTTTTCGAGGGAGGAAAACAGGATTTTTTCCATCAGTTCACCCCTCTTGATTTCCAGTTCCCTGGTAAGAAGGTCAACCGTTTGATGGGTATTGAGCTTCAGGATTTCATCAACCGGGATGAATACCGGCTTTTCATCAATAATCACACACGCATTGGGAGAAATTGAAATCTCACAATCAGTAAATGCATACAAGGCATCGATGGTGATGTCGGGGGAAGCGCCTGTGGCGAGACTGATCTGTATCTCTACATCTTTGGCGGTGTTATCCACTACCTGTTTGATTTTTATCTTGCCCTTATCATTGGCCTTGATGATAGATTCAATAAGACCACCGGTAGTGGTACCAAAGGGAATATCCTTTATTATCAGTGTCTTTTTATCCACTGCTTCAATTTTTGCCCTCACCTTCACTTTTCCTCCCCGCAAGCCATTGTTGTATTCAGAAAAATCTGCAGTGCCTCCTGTAGGGAAATCCGGATAAATGCTGGTTTTTTTACCTTTCAGCACATCCATGGAACCTTTGATAAGTTCACAAAAGTTATGGGGCAGTATTTTTGTGGAAAGTCCTACGGCAATTCCCTCCACACCCTGTGCCAGCAACAATGGAAATTTCACCGGTAATGTCACCGGTTCCTTTTTCCTGCCATCATATGACAGTTGCCATTCGGTAGTTTGCGGATTATATACCACATCGAGGGCAAATCCGGATAATCGTGCTTCGATATACCGGGGAGCAGCCGCGCTGTCGCCGGTTCTGACATCCCCCCAATTGCCCTGGGTATCGATCAAAAGGTCTTTCTGCCCTATGTTAACCATCGAGTCACCGATAGAGGCATCGCCATGTGGGTGATACTGCATCGTGTGGCCAATCACGTTGGCTACTTTGTTGAACCGCCCGTCATCCATCTCCTTTAACGAATGCATGATTCGTCGTTGCACAGGCTTGAAACCGTCCTCGATCGCAGGCACAGCCCGTTCGAGAATCACATAAGAAGCATAGTCCAAAAACCAATTCTCGTACATTCCCGATACCGGAACCACATCGTGGATGGCATCGTCATGGTTTGGATCCAACTCCTGATTTTCATTGTTTTCTTCCATTTATGCTTTTTACTTGTAAGTTATCCAATCCCGGTTTTCTGCATCTAATGTTAAAATGGCGCAGCTTATAAGCCGGAATTTTATAAAGTCAGCCACTACGTTGTTTCTTCCACCGGATCTTTTTCAATTTTCAGGTTATCAATGATAAACGACTGGCGGTCGGGGGTATTTTTTCCCATGTAAAATTGTAAAATCTGCTTGATGCTTGTGTCTTTTCTCAAAATTATCGGCTCTAACCTGATATCATCACCGATGAATTTACCGAACTCATCCGGCGAGATTTCACCCAATCCCTTAAACCTGGTTATTTCCGGCTTGTTGCCTAATTTTTGCGCAGCCGCCTCTTTTTCTTCTTCGCTGTAACAATAAATGGTCTCTTTTTTGTTTCTTACCCTGAATAACGGCGTCTCCAGGATATAAACATGGCCATGTTTTACCAGGTCGGGAAAAAACTGAAGAAAAAAAGTCAGCAATAGCAACCGGATGTGCATCCCATCTACATCGGCGTCTGTCGCGACAACAATTTTTCTATAGCGGAGCCCATCAAGCCCGTTCTCAATATTCAGGGCGTGTTGCAACAGGTTAAACTCCTCATTTTCATAGACTACTTTTTTGGTCAGGTTGTAGCAGTTCAAAGGTTTTCCTCTTAAACTAAAAACAGCCTGGGTTTGCACATTGCGGGATTTGGTAATCGAGCCGCTCGCCGAATCACCCTCGGTAATGAAAATCATGGTTTCATCTTTCAGACCACCGGATTTGTCACTGTAATGTATGCGGCAATCCCTTAGCTTCTTGTTGTGTAAGTTTGCCTTTTTCGCACGCTCGTTGGCTATTTTTTTGATTCCGGCAATTTCCTTTCTCTCTCTTTCGGATTGCAGGATACGTTTCAGCAGCGCATCTGCTGAGTCAGCGTGTTGATGCAGGTAATTGTCCAGTGCTTTTTTCACAAAATCATTGACAAAGCTCCGCATAGTGGCACCATCGGGAGCTACATTTAGCGAACCAAGCTTGGTTTTGGTCTGGGATTCAAAAACCGGCTCCTGTACCCGTACCGCAATGGAGCCCACAATACCCATTCTTATATCTGTCGCATCAAATTCTTTTTTATAAAAGTCCCGGAGTGTTTTTACAACGGCCTCCCGCAGGGCTGCCAGGTGTGTTCCGCCCTGAGTCGTATGCTGCCCGTTTACAAAGGAATAATACTCCTCACCATATTGATTGGAATGGGTCAGGGCAATTTCTATGTCTTCACCTTTTAAATGGATGATCGGGTAACGAATACTGTCTTCATCGGTTTTTCTGTCCAGCAGGTCGTATAACCCTTTTTCCGAATGATATTTCACCCCATTAAAATTGATGGTGAGCCCTGCATTGAGAAAACAATAATTCCAGATCTGATCCTCCAGGTATTCCGGGATAAAATGATAATGCTTAAAAACCGTATCATCTGGCTTAAAAACGATCAGGGTACCATTCCGGCCACCGGTTTTTTCAATTTTAGCATTATTGATGATCTGTCCACGCTTGAATTCCGCTATTTTAGTCTCACCGTTCCGGTAAGACTGTACTTTGAAGTAGTTGGAAAGCGCATTGACGGCCTTGGTACCGACGCCATTCAAACCCACGGACTTTTGAAAAGCTTTGGAGTCATATTTCCCTCCCGTGTTTATTTTTGATACACAATCCACCACCTTGCCCAGTGGAATACCGCGTCCATAATCCCTTACTTCTACCTTATGATCACCGATTTTGACTTCAATGGTTTTACCATGGCCCATCACATGTTCATCAATGCAATTATCTATAATCTCCTTCACCAATACATATATGCCATCGTCCTGAGCGGAACCGTCGCCGAGCTTGCCAATATACATCCCCGGCCGTAGCCTGATATGCTCTTTCCAGTCCAGCGACTTTATACTATCCTCGGTGTATTCATAGGTTGTTTGATCTGCCATTGTTGCTTTCTGCTCCTTCTTCTTTACTACTTACATTCGAAATTGTACATTTTACAAACTTAAAAATACAAAGCTTTTTCTAAAATAAAACTGATGAAATGGATTATTAAGGTGAAGTTTTTATTGAATCATAGGATTAATAAATAATGTATAAATATCTAATAATTAATTATTTATAGATTATACTTTAAAGTAAATTTCTAACTTCGTACCCCATTAAGATCTGAGACAAGCAGCCCTTTAGAACCTGGCCACCAGCCTTTTTGCAACTACAAAAATCAGCAAAAATAACCAGATGACAAGCAATACAGGGCCAACATAAGCAAGGGTCGCATAGTGGCCGATGCCGGCACGTTCGGTATTGTTAATAATCCCAATAATAACTAACGACAAAATCAGAAAAATATTGATTACCACAAGGAAGGAAAGGGACCAGTTAGTCAGGTTCTTCTTAAAACTTATCTCCGATCCCGGCAATGTATTAATCAATCTTACCACAAAAAAAGAGGTCGTACTCACTATCGCAAATATGCCGACCATGACATAAAAAAGGTTGCCTTTGTTGACAAGTAATTCCCTGATACCGCCTAAATCGACCGGTAGTTTAACCGGATCGGGCAAATAGGCATACACATACAACAAAACGCCTAAAAACGCTAAAGAAGAGATTACCCTAACGGCCTTAACTATAGAAATCATATTTTATAAATACTTGTCGGAATATTTCACGCTGCAATTTATATCAAATTGATAAGATTTCATTTATTTTAGGCATAATAGATTTACCAAATCAGTTAAATACTATAAACCGGATGATGAATTTATCACGATCACTGTTCCTTATGATTGCTGCCTGTCTGCTGGCCCATTGTTCGCAGGTTACGACCATTGACGGGTTGGACACCGAAACCTGGAAAACCGATAAAAACGGCTGTAACAAAAGCAGGCAGACATTGGAGAAATCATTTTTGGAACATAAGGACAAACTTAAAGGCTACAGTCAACGGGAAATCGGCAGGATACTTGGGAAACCGGACGAGGTGGATTTATATAAAAGAAATCAAAAATTCTTTGTTTATCATATCTTCCCCGGCCGGCGGTGTGAAGGTGTGGACATAACAGGCCGCCCCCGGTCACTATACATCCGGTTTAGCGCTATGGATGTATCGAATGAGGTATTTGTGCGTGATTATTAAATAAAAAACGTCAAATACTCCCCATTTGATTAGTTATTTCAGGATGCAATGTGATACGTTCTTTTGGTTAATTACCAGAATTATACTAATTTGAATGATCGTCATGAAGCATTTTGATTTTGAAAAGTTCTCAAAAATATCTGCAAAGTTTAACGCACAAGATTGCTAAAGAGCATGATCATCGATCTTTCAGACAATTGTTTAATTATTATTATGAAAAGCTGTTCAGGGTAGCTTTTCATTTTGTAAAATCAGAATACCTGGCAGAAGAGGTAATTTCAGAACTGTTCATTAATCTTTGGAAAAAAAGAAATGACCTCACCCACATCCGCAACATAGATGCTTTTTTGTATTACTCAGCCAAAAACAAGTCTATAGATTATTTGCGGAAAATGAAGAAATCCAAAGTTGTGCCCATCGAATTCGCACGCGAAACATCCGGCCCTAACCGTGATGACCCGGAAGCCATGATGATCGAAGATGAATTCCGAAGTAAGGTAAACGCCTCCGTGATGAGCCTCCCGCCCAAGTGTCAGTTAATCTACAGAATGGTAAAAGAGGATGGCTTAAAGTATGGTGAGGTTGCCGATCTCCTGGAGATTTCTGTCAAAACGGTTGAATTTCATATGGGTAATGCCCTGAAAAAGCTGAGAAAGGACCTCAGTGCATACATTTCAGCAAAGCAAGAAAGAAACCACCTGGACAAAACAGGCATTAACATGGCGCTTGTAGCGGCTTTTCTCTCTTTTTGATTGCCATTTTTTAATTTAATCGATTGCCCACCTGGGGTAAAGGGAAAATGTGACGTCTTCTCAGTAAAACCGACACGGTTTAACCGCTCATACATGTTGGAAGAAAAAAAAATTTACCAAATTATTGCCAAAGAATTTGCTGGCGAGATTAGCGACCTCGAGCGTTTCCAACTTGAGGCATGGAAAAAGGAGTCTTTTTTAAATCAGAATATTTACCTCACCCTCAAAAGGGCCTGGCATGAAAACTCCGTTGTGACAAACCCCTCCAGGGAAGAAAAATTATTTCAAAAAATCACAGCCCGTATCAATGAGGATGACCAGCCGGAAAAGCCAAAGCCACTTTACCTCCAATCCACACGAAAGAAAAACTTCTATGGGAAATATGCCAGAGCGGCGATGATAATTATTATAGTGATGAGTGCCTGGTTCCTTCAAAACATGCAAACACATAACAACCAAAAAGCGGTAAACCCAGCGGTTGCCTTCATTGAAAAAACCAATCCGAATGGCCAGAAATCCAACATTCATTTGTCAGACGGCACGGTCATAACGATGAATGCCGGTAGCAGGATTAAATACCCGGCCGTATTTCCAAAAGATAAAAGGGTAATAGAATTAGAGGGAGAAGCTTTTTTTGCTGTGGCCGGCGACTCTAAAAGGCCTTTTACAGTCCTTTCCGGTACACTTTCTACGACAGCTTTGGGAACGGCCTTTAACATCAAAGCCTTTCCGGAAGAAAAAAGGCTGAAAATCTCTTTAGCCGAAGGTAAAGTGGTAGTGAACAGGATCGATCAGCCTGATGAAGAGCGCTATGTCCTTAATCCGGGTGAAAGCATAGAATACAATAAACAAAACCGTAATATCAAAAAGATCAGATTTTCACCGGAAAGTGAATTCGCATGGAAGGAAGGGATCATCACCTTTAAAAAGGCCTCATTCGATGAAATCGTTCACACATTAGAAAGATGGTATGGGGTAAAGTTCATAGTGCAACGAAAGAAGGTCATAAAAAAAGGTTTTACCGGAAGTTTCAAGAAGAAGTCATTAGAGGAAGTCCTCAACGGCATTGGTTTTTCCTCCGATTTTCAATATGAAATTAGAGATAAGACGGTCGTCATTAGGTGAGAAGACTATCGCATAAAGTAAGAAAGTTATCATTGAAGCATGAGTATTTAACTAATTAATTATGAGAATATTATAACGAATTCTAATTATTTTGAAATCTAATCCTGATGCCTATGAGAATACCCAAGACGAACTAAACCAAAAAGCCAGTCACCCAAAAGCAACTGGCTCTCTGTATCCTTTCCTCAAGCCTCATAAGATATTGCCGAATACTTTTTGGCCTGGGAAAGGCTGGTTATGCTTTTGATAAAATATTACCTACCAAAAACATCATTTAAAATTATGAATGAAAAATTACTATCGCAAATATTACTTATGTCGAGATTTACACTTTACAGCATTTGCATTCAGTGCATGTTGTGTAGCATGCTTTTGGCAAAAAACAGCAATGCACAAAAAGTGAGTATTAGAGACATTTACCTATCCATAGATTTGCAAAACACTTCATTAGATGAGGCGCTTAGCAAGATTAGCGAAGAAACCAGTTTTTCATTTGCTTACAATGAAGGGATTGTTAACAAACGGAAAAAAATCAATGTTAAGGTAGAGAATCAGTCATTGGAAGAGCTGCTTCTCATTATTTCAAGGGATGCCAACCTTGCTTTTAAACGAATCAATGAGAACATTTACGTTAATACGTTGCGAAGAACAAAAATACCGGTCTCAGAGATTCTTCCTGTAGCCATCGTTCGTGTGACCGGAAGGGTAACTGATGAAAACGGAGAGGGACTACCCTCTGTGAACATTCTGGTCAAAGGTACTGCAACCGGTACCATTTCAGATATTGACGGAAATTATCAAATTGAGGTAGAGAAAGGCAATACATTAATTTTTTCTTCGATAGGCTATGTTACGCGCGAAGTGGTGGTTGGTGAAGAAACAGTCATTAATGTCTCACTGAGTCCCGATGTCTCCACTTTGTCCGAAGTGGTTGTAGTCGGATACGGGGAGCAGAAAAAAGTTACGATCACAGGATCGGTTGCCGCGGTAAAGGGAGAGGAATTGGTAAAATCACCGGCTATTAACCTTACCAATTCCCTGGCCGGCCGTGTACCTGGGCTGATTGTTACACAATCCAGTGCAGAACCGGGATTCGATAACGCGGCTATAAGAATACGGGGTACCAATACTTTTAACAATACAGGGGCACTGGTGGTAATAGATGGGGTACCGAACAGAAGCGGGGGCATCAGCAGAATCAACCCGCTGGATATTGAAAGTATTTCGGTTTTAAAAGACGCCTCGGCGGCTATTTATGGGGCAAGGGCTGCCAACGGTGTCATTTTGATAACCACTAAAAGAGGAAAAAGAGGGAAACCGGAGTTCACCTATTCGTTTAATCAGGGATGGGCCCAGCCTACTTCAGTTCCTGATGTGGCCAATGCCGCAGAATATGCGGAATTAAGGAATGAACTTGAAGTATATAACCTCCCCGTTGATGAATGGCAGGCGGCCACAGATGCCTTCAATGCTACCGGTACTTTCACGCGTCCCAACGGATCAGTCAGAAATGCCCCTTTTTCTCCTGAGGACATCGAGTTGTTTAAGAACGGCAATGATCCCTGGGGTCATCCGGATACGGACTGGTTTGAGGAGACTTTTAAGACCTGGTCACCACAGACCAGACATAACCTGCAAATGACCGGGGGATCCGATAATTTTACCTATCTGGCTTCCATTGGCTACCAGAACCAGGATGCTTATTACAAAAAATCTGCTACCGGGTACAAACAGTACGATATAAGGATCAACCTGGATGGGCAGATCAATGATTACATCAAAACCAGCATTGGCCTGGTTGGGCGTGAGGAGTTCAGGTTTTTTCCTACGCAAAGTGCAGGTGCCATATTCAGGATGCTTACGAGGGGACGGCCCACGGAACCGGCTTTCTGGCCCAACGGGCTGCCAGGACCCGATATTGAAAATGGACAGAACCCTGTGGTAATTACCACCAATCAAACCGGTTATGACCGCGGCAGACGAGACTACTTTCAGACCAATGGTACCCTGGACATAGCGGTTCCATGGATCGATGGTTTAAAACTTCAGGGTACCGCGGCTATTGATAAATTCATTGAAAGAAGAAAAGTATGGCAAACACCATGGTTCCTGTACACCTGGGATGGCAGTTCGTTTGAAACAGACGGAGTCACTCCCGCACTTGTAAAAGGTAAACGTGGCCCTGCCGAACCCAGGCTAACCCAGGCAGATGAGAATCAACTCAACATATTACTGGGAGCCACGGCAACCTATGAGCGTTCCTTTGGGGATCATGAACTGGTATTCCTCGCCGGTGTTAACAGGGAAACTGTCGAATTCGACGGCTTTAATGCTTTTCGACGGTTTTTTATCTCCACGGCGATTGATCAGCTATTTGCCGGAGGAGATGAGCAGCAAGACAATAGTGGCATAGCTTTTGAAGAAGCAAGACTGAATTATTTTGGACGGGTTGGCTATAATTTTCAGCAAAAATATCTCTTCGAATTTTTATGGAGATATGATGGTTCTTTTTTATTTCCCGAAGATACGCGATTCGGGTTCTTTCCGGGTGTCTCTGCAGGATGGGTCATTTCCGAAGAAAACTTCTTTAAAAATGCGGTGCCATTTTTTGACTTTCTGAAAATCAGGGGATCGTGGGGACAACTGGGTAATGATGATGTGAAGCCGGGAGGTGTCAAAATACCACCGCTCAACTATTTATCCACCTATGGATTTGGTACCTGGGTGATCAATTCTGCGGAAGTCACAACCCTGAGGGAAACCAGGGTGCCGAATCCAGCCATTACCTGGGAAGTCGCCAACAATAGTAATCTGGGAATAGAGGCTGAATTTCTGGACCAGAAGTTCAACTTTGAATTCGACGTATTCTACAACAAACGCACGGACATCTTAACTACCCCATCTGCCTCATTACCGGATATCACGGGAATTACACCCCCCAGACAAAACATCGGAGAGGTTGAAAACAAGGGTTTTGATTTTTTACTTGGCTACAGTCATCAGATAGGCGAGCTGCAATTCAATATAAGTGTTAACGGAGGTTATTCCAAAAACAAGCTCCTTTTCTCAGATGAAGCCGAAGGTGCCCCGGATTGGCAAAGGGCCACTGGTCAACCGTTATTTTCCAACCTGGTTTACCTGTATGATGGCGTTTTTGCCGATCAGGAAGATATCGATTCAGAAACACTCGACTACGCTGCCTTAACCAATAACCTTCGCCCCGGTGATATGAAGTTCCAGGATTTTGACGGCGACGGGGCGATTACGCCGGATGACCGGGTGAGAACAGGCAAAAACCATATTCCAAGGTTTCAGGGAGGGGTTAACCTTAGCGCAAGATACAGGAATTTTGATTTAACAATTTTATTTCAGGGGGCTTCGGGAGGCGAAATATTTCTGAACTTCAGCGAGTCCGGAACTATTGGCAACTACACGGCCAGCGTTTATGATAACCGCTGGACTGTCAACAACCCGAGCAGTGAACATCCGCGCATCTCTAACCGGGGGGATCAGTATTTCAGCCATGGAAACACCTATTGGAGAAGCGATACGGACTACATCCGGTTAAAAAACTTTGAATTGGGTTATACACTTCCTTTTTCCCTTTCAGACAGGATCGGTATGAATAACCTGAGGTTTTATGTAAACGGATTGAATTTGTTTACTATAACCGATGCTTTATTTGATCCGGAAGGTGATGATCCACGGGGAAGGGATTACCCGAATGCCAGAATCATCAATACCGGCTTGTCAGTGACTTTTTAGGGATATTAAACATTGAATATTATGAGAAATGAGTTAAACCTGTATATACTGATAGTGGCCTTATTGTCCATGTTGACAGGCTGCGATGATGACTTTTTGAATACCAAACCTTTAAACGAAGTGTCGGAGGCAGACGTGTGGACCGATGAAGATCTGGCTGAGGCCGCCGTTACCGGCATTTACCAAGGCTTGGGAGATGGTGGGTTTGATGAACAAATGCTGGCTTCCCTTACCGACGAGGCTGTATTTACACATGCAGGCCGGGGAATCAATACCGTAACAGAATCCCGCGCTAACTCAGATAACCGCGGTTGGGTAAACGCTACCTATGATTGGGATGATATGTACAGGGTGATAAGAGCCGCCAACATAGCCATCAGCGAGCTCAGGGAACCACAGTTTGAAAATACAACACAAGCAGAGCGCCTGCTTGGAGAAGCCTTGTTTTTACGGGCCTACTACTATCACCAATTGGTAAGATACTATGGTGGTGTTCCCCTGGTTAGTGAACCCCTTACCCTGGATTCTGAATTTAAAATTCCCCGAAGCACTTTTGAAGCGTCTGTTAACTTCATTATAAGCGATTGTGATGAAGCCTTCGGCCTGCTGGATGACAAAAGCCCGGACCCGGGCAGGGCAACGGCCGAAGCAGCGCTGGCCCTGAAATCCCGGATTTTGTTATACGCGGCCAGTGACCTGCACGATATACCGACTGCTTCTTCCAAATCCTCTCTGATAGGTGGTTTCAGTAACCCGGAATTGATCGGTTATGTCTCGGGAGATCAAAACGCGCGATGGATAGCTGCCCTCAACGCTGCAAAAGCAGTCCTTGATTTAGGAGGCTTTGGATACGAACTGGGCCTTACCGCTCCGGTATCCTTTGAAGAGGCCAAACAAAACTACATTAACCTATCCCTCTCCAGGAACGGGGGTGAAAGTGAAGCCATTTGGTCCCGGCAATTTATCGAAGACAAAGGCGATAGCGGTACAAGAATGGGACTATTCAACGGACCGAACGGCTACCACAACTGGGCAGGTAATGCACCGCTTCAGAATCTGATTGACGACTATGAAATGATGGATGGCTCGGCATTTGACTGGGACAACCCAGCCCATGCCAGCGCCCCCTATGAAAACAGGGACCCCCGCTTTTACGCAACAGTCCTGTACGATGGTGCAAACTGGAAACCAAGGCCTTCGGATGTTACTTTGAGAGATCCTGCCAATCAAATTCAAACAGGTCAGTACGAAATTATTGATGAAAGTGGCGCTAAGGTTATCCACTTCGGGCTGGACACAAGGCAAGGGCCCATAGAGGATTGGAATGGAACCCGCAGCGGATATTACATGAGAAAATTCATCGATCCCAATCCCAGTATTATTGATCAAACCGACCGGCAGGAAGTTCCCTGGGTATTCTTCCGTTACACGGAGGCCATTTTCAACTATGTCGAAGCCCTGCTGGAAACCGGTGGAAGTGAGGAAGAGGCAAGGAACTGGCTCAATCGGATCCGTTACAGAGTCGGGATGCCCGCTATTGGTGCGTCAGGGCCTGCCTTAATGGAAAAGTACCGCCAGGAGCGTCGGATTGAAATGGCTTTTGAGGAACAACGCTATCACGATGCGAGACGCTGGATGATCGCTCCGGAAACCATCGGACAAAAAGCCCGGATCATCGAAATCAGTGGTACCCTGAAGCCTGGTAGTATGGTGACAAGATATGCGTTCGATCCGTCCGATTACGATTACACCTATACCCCTACCGAGCTCGATCCGGGCATTGAAAACCGGATGTGGCTCGATAAAAGCTATTACGTACCTATTTCCCGGAGTGAACTCAATGCTAATACCACTTTAATACAAAACCCCGGATACCAATGATGTGAAACATCCGCGAATGCTTAATTATTATATCACACCCAATAAATCTATACCGGTTGCTACCGGTATAGATTTATTGGCTTTTATCATGTTACAAATCCATAGCAACAGCCCTATACAAATCCGATGTGTAAAAACTTAAACCGGAGAATATTTCTTGTATATTTAGAACTTAACTGTGGCAATCCTATGGAAAACGAACGTTTGTATTACCAGGTTATCTCCAGCATGTCGCCGTTATCCTGAATGGTGATCACTCGCACATCTTCCTCGATCACTTTACCTGCGGGTTCAACAGGGTCGAATTTAGTAATAGCTTTCAAATAGCTAAACGCTACAGACCGCGTGGGCTTTTCTTCACCATTTATCATCAACCTGTCCAACGCTCCGAATCCATGCAGAATAAGTTGAATTTGTGTGAATTTAGACTTAAAGTTACCAATTGGCTTATTAAATTTAATAGATTGATTATCAGGATTATATGAAATAAGTCTTTTGTGATATGCACCTTTTTCAAAATCATAGGTATTGCCATCGTCTTCGTAATACAAAAACTCATTGACGGTGTTACCCCGGTAAATATGCAAAATCAATCTGACATCAGGTTTTTCAGCGGTGGACTGCACCGACGTTTGGGCCGGGATGATGCTACCGGCCTTGACGAATACAGGTAGTTTTTCAACCGGGGCCTCTGCGATTAGCAACTGTTCACCATCAAAACGTTGACCTGAATGAAAATCATACCACTCTCCCTCGGGCAGATAAACTTTGCAGAACTTCTGGGCACTGGGGAGGGGACAAATCAAAAACCAGGGGCCAAATAAATACTGATGCTGGAATAATTTATCATAAATCTGATCATCGTGTGTATAGTCGATGGCAAGGCTTCTGCAAACTGGCATTCCCGTTTGCGTGGCTTCAAAAAACAGCGAATAAATATAGGGCATCAACTGATAGCGAAGGTCGATATAATTTCTGGATATTTCCTCTACCGCCTCTCCAAAAGCCCAGGGTTCGGAATCTCTGCTGTTAACGATAGAATGTCCCCTGAAAAAAGGTGAAAATGCACCGATGGAAATCCATCTGGCAAAAAGATCCACCGAGGCTTCACCGTCAAAACCGCCTACATCATAGCCGGTGAAGGCGACGCCAGTCAGTCCGAAACTATTGACCAACCTCACCCCGAGTAACATGTGCTCATCGTCAGCGACATTATCGCCGGTCCAGACCGCAGAATATCGCTGAATACCTGAAAAAGCAGATCTGGTCAGGTTAAAAGGCCTTTTACCATTCAACAGCTTTTTAGTGCCTTCGAAGGTGCTTCTGGCCATTTGAAAGCCATATACATTTCTTCCTTTTTTGGTGAAGCCCTTGTTACCTTCATAATGAAATTGTATGTTTTCAGGCACCATTTGACCCCAGGTGGCAATTTCATTCATATCATTCCAAAAGCCATCTACTCCGAGTGCCACATAATCCGTAAATAGCCCGCCCCACCAATTCCGGGTTTTCGGGTGGGTGAAATCAGGAAAATGGCACCATCCCGGCCATACTTCCCCCGAAAAACAAGTGCCATCGGGATATTTCAGGAAAACATCTTCTTCCATGCCCTTTTCATAGGCCTCATATCCCTCTTCAATTTTGATCCCGGGGTCACACATCACCACTACATGAAAGTCCATATCCCTGAGTGACTGCACCAATTCATCAGGTTTTGGGAATTTTATAGGATTCCAGGTAAATATTTTGTAAGCATCCATGTAGTGGATATCCAATACAATGACATCGGCCGGAATCTGCTTTTGGCGAAAGGAACTGGCAATATTTAAAACTTTTGAGTCGGGATAATAACTGTACCGGCATTGCTGATAGCCAATACTCCATACCGGCGGAATTTCCATTCTTCCGGTCAGGTAGGTGTAATTCTCCAGGATTTTAGCAACACTGTCGTTATGAATGAAATAATAATTCATGTCACCGTCTTCAGCCATGAAAGAAGAAAACCTGTTATTGGAGGCCCCGAAGTTGAAATGGGATTTGTTGGAGTTATCAAAAAAGATACCATAGGCCAGATTGTTATGAATACCCATGTAAAAAGGAAGGGAACAATACAAAGGATCTGTCTCGAGACCGTAAGAAAACTTGTCAGTGTTCCAATTGATATAACCCTGTCCACGGCGATCCAAATCACCGATTTTTTCACCTAGTCCTACAAATCGCTCCCCCTCTTGCAACTTTTTGTAGGCAGTCACTTCGGAACCGATCCAGGAGGTGCCGAAGGCCTCATCATCTTCGTTGATAATTTTGCCGTGAGCATCATAAAAACTGAACCTGACCGGTTCCCTGGAAATGTGCAAAGTCATCAGCGCTGTGGTTATCTTAATCACAGCTTCCAGCTCCTCCACCCGGAAGTCCACGTCTTTGGCCGGACCAACCACAGCGTACGAAAAATCATCAAAATCGGAATAGTTGGTCACAGAAACCCGGAAAATCGAATGGTCAATAACTAATATGCGAAACTGGCCATAAGAGGTAATACCGTGAATCCCATTTTCAATGTATTCCAGGGATTCCAATTTGCCTAAAGAATAAAAACCAGCTCTCTGCGCGGAAGTCTCTACGGTACTATACATAAGAAGATTATGAATTTGGAGGATCTAAATTAAGCAGAAAAATTCAAATTCCATTCACCTCTGTATCCCGGGACTTCCCAGAAAAAAGGTTTGTTCATATGATTTAAATGTCTTTTTTTTGATTTTGGAATGTTTCAATCGTTTGCGTAATTTTTTCAAAAAAAAATAAAAAATTGAAATCATCTGATGTAAAAACGCAATATCAGGATTTCATCGTGGATCCCCTGATGACAAGCCTGGTTGGGATGACTTTGGTTTGTGGCACATAGCTATCCCCGCCATTTTCTATCTGATCCAGAAACAACCTGGCTGCCTCCTGCCCCATTTCAAATCCTGATTGGGAAATCGTCGAAAGGCCGGGTTCCACAAAAGAAGAAAACTGCCAGTCACTGAAGCCAATTACCGCACATTCTTCCGGAATTTTGATACCTCTTTCCTTGATTGCCAGCATAGCACCGTATGCCACCACATCATTGTGAGCGAAGACAGCATCGGGCATTTCAGGCAGGGCCAACAGCCGGTGCATCAATGCTTTGGCCGGTTCAAGTTCCAGCATGCCCGCGTAGGAAGCAAGTTTTTCATCAAAGGGAAGACCATATTTCTCTAATGCCGCCCTATAGCCGTCATACCTGTTTTTACAGATCAAAAGGTTTAAATCTCCATACAAATGGGCAATTCTTCGCTTGCCGGTTGATATAAGATGTTCCACTGCCTTAAAACCGGCTTCGAAATCATCGATAATGACCCGGTCGGTTTTAAGCTCCGGGCAAATCCTGTCAAAAAAAACAAGCGGTATGCCCCTTTCCACCAGTTCTTTAAAATGATCGATATGCCTGGTTTCCTTTGACATAGACACCAGCAGGCCATCGACCCGGTGTGAGATCATGGACCGGGTATCGCTTACTTCCCTTTCGTAAGATTCACTGGATTGGCTGATTATCACGTTGTAACCCTTTTCATAGGCCACATCTTCAATCCCGCTGATGACCGTGGAGAAGAAAAAATGAACAAATTCCGGAATAATAATGCCGATGGTGTATGTTTTGCTTTTCCGCAGGCTCAAGGCAATGGAATTTGGCTGGTAATGAAGTTTTTCAGCCAGATCATTCACCGCCTTTTTGGTTTTAGGGCTTATATCAGGATGGTCTTTCAGGGCTCTCGAAACAGTTGAAGGAGAAATCTCCAACTCCCTGGCGATATCCTTTATGGTTACCTGTGCATTCATAGGAATTTAGGTGAATAACTATTTACAATTTCTTTTGGTTGAATTTGGTTAAATGCGTTTAAAAGACCCGCTTTATTAAATCTAAAAAACTTAGCTTTCAAATAAAACAAAACAGCTAAGAATTAATGCCCGAATCGGCCTTATTTTATTTTACGCAAACGATTGAAATGAAGTTATTGTGTTTTTTTGCCGGACCTGCTCCAAAAGCCTGACCTTATGCTATTCTGTCTGATTTTATTTTTTTATTCAGGGAGATGAACATTATTTAGATTTTTGCTTAATTTCACTTCCTCATTTTAATACCGATAAGTTAAGATCAATCTGAAAAAAAACTATGCCCAACGAATCAGGCAACACCAACCAGGCCAACGTAATTTCCTATTCCTTATTCACCGACTTTGATATCAATCTGTTCAAAAGCGGAAAGCATTTCAGGCTGTATGAAAAACTGGGAGCACATGTAACAGAACATAACGGACAATCAGGAACCTATTTTGCGGTCTGGGCACCGAATGCGAAAAAAGTGTCAGTAGTGGGGGATTTTAATTACTGGAACCCTGATGAACATATTTTGCAGGTAAGGTGGGACAGCTCCGGCATTTGGGAGGGGTTCATTCCCGGTGTTCGACAGGGCCATATTTACAAATATAAAATCTACTCAAATGAGTATGATCAGATTCTTGAGAAAGGTGATCCTTTTGCCTTGCTCTGGGAAGTGCCTCCCAAAACTGCTTCGGTGGTTTGGGACTTACACTACGACTGGCAGGATAGCAACTGGCTCGACAACAGGGCCTCGCATAACTCCCTGGACCGGCCATTTTCAATCTACGAAGTGCACATGGGTTCCTGGAAGCGCAAATTTGACCAGGGGAACGAATCCCTGAGTTATGATGAACTGGCTAACGCGCTCGTAAATCATGTAAAGGCGTCCGGCTTTACGCATGTGGAATTTTTGCCAGTGATGGAACATCCTTTTTTTGGCTCGTGGGGCTATCAGACCACGGGATATTACGCACCGAGTGCCAGATATGGCACCCCCCAGGAATTTATGATGCTGATGGATAAATTCCATGAGGCCGGGATCGGGGTCATCCTTGATTGGGTACCCTCCCACTTTCCCGATGACGCGCACGGACTGATACATTTCGATGGGACCGCTTTGTATGAACATGCCGACCCTAAAAAGGGTTTTCACCCGGATTGGGAAAGTTATATTTTTAATTATGGCAGGAATGAAATCAGATCATTTCTAATCAGCAATGCCATCTTTTGGTTGGATAAATATCATGCAGACGGGCTCAGGGTAGATGCTGTAGCTTCCATGTTATACCTCGACTATTCCCGCAAAGAAGGCGAGTGGATACCTAATCAGTTCGGTGGAAGGGAAAACCTGGAGGCCATAGATTTTCTGAAAGCACTGAATGAGGAGATCTACAAATCATTTCCTACTGTACAAATCATCGCCGAAGAATCAACCGCCTGGCCTATGGTCTCGAGGCCCACTTCCATGGGAGGGCTGGGATTCGGTATGAAATGGATGATGGGTTGGATGCACGATACCCTGGAATATTTTTCAAAAGATCCCATTTACAGAAAGTACCATCAAAACGACCTTACCTTCAGCCTGAATTATGCGTTTACTGAAAACTTTGTGTTACCGCTATCCCATGACGAAGTGGTACATGGTAAGGGGGCACTCATTCAAAGAATGCCCGGTGATGAATGGCAACGATTTGCCAACCTCCGTTTAATGTATACCTACATGTTTACCCACCCGGGCACCAAGTTGCTTTTTATGGGGGCTGAATTCGGCCAAACCAGCGAATGGAGACATGACCAAAGCCTGGAGTGGCATCTTTTGGACCATGATCCCCATAAAGGTGTTTATGAAATAATAAAGGATCTAAACAAACTTTACAAAAGCGAACCTGCCCTGTATGAACAGGGATTTGAAGGTGGTGGATTTGAATGGATTAACCTGTCGGATCACGAAAACTCGGTGTTGATTTATCTCAGAAAAGGGCATAACCCCGACCAATACATCCTGATAGCTGCCAACTTTACCCCTACCCCTCACCACGGTTATCAATTTGGCGTTCCTCATCACCGCAACTGGAAAGAAATCCTTAACAGCGACCACCAACAATACTGGGGATCAGGTATGCTTAACAGTGGTATTATTGAAGTCAGGGAAGCCCCTCTGCACGGGAGACCCTATTCGATTCGGATTGACCTGCCACCCCTGGCGGCTGTCGTGCTCAAGGGAGCATGATTTCAAACCTGATAACTGTTATTCCTCCTTTTTCGGCTTCTCATTGTCAGAGGTTACCCTTTCTACCGGGCTTATCCTCGATAGCTTAAGTTCTGAAAAATTATGATCCACAACCGCAGTAAAGGTTTTTTTATCTTTTTGCTCTTCCAGGCTTACCTGCTTTCCATCAACCAGGCAAGTATCCGGTATGAAGTCCACACCATGAAAAGTTAGCAGATAGGTTTTATACGAAGTGTCAAAATTTCCTTCGGAAGATTGCCTGAGCGTTAAGGCATCCTTTTGTCCGGAAAAACTGAATTTCTTGAGCTTGTAGTCCTGCTCCTTGTATTCATACCCGTCACCCCTGTCTTCATAAAGCGTACTTTCGTTGTCCACTTTTCCGTGATACACATGCAGGTCCAATTGTTTTACTTCAAATTCACCGACGTATTGCATCACTGGGTTTAAAGCCAAAACCGCACCGGCTTTCACAAAAAACGGGATAATATCCAGTGGGGCGTCTACCCACATTTCCCCTGCTTCTACCGATAATTGATCTGTCCAGAAGTTATACCAGGGGCCTTTCGGCAGGTACATCCATCTTCCCTCGGCACCTGGACTGGAAATGGGGCAAATCAATGTGTTTTCTCCCAGGGCAAATTCTTCTTTTCGGTGATAGGTTTCCGGATCGTCCTGACATAACATATGCAGGGATTGGACCATGGGTGTACCGTCATTCACATATTGCCAGAAAGCCGTATAAATATGAGGCAGCAGTCGGTACCTGAATTCTATGTATTGCTTAACAATCTTTTCATATTTCGGCCCAAAAGTCCAGGGCTCCTTATCACCGTGATCTCCCGAGGAATGGGTCCTGAAAAAAGGATGGAAGGCAGCCATCTGTATCCATCTGGTATATAGTTCACCATCAGAGCTCTCAATGAATCCGCCCACATCACTTCCTGCAAATGAAATGCCGGATACACTAAGTCGTTGGCATTGACGGTTGGCAATTTTGAGATGCTCCCAACTAGCTACATTGTCACCGGTCCACACACACGCATAGCGTTGTACCCCTGCATAGGCAGACCGCGTAATATTAAATGGCCTCACGTTATCGAAAAACTTCTTTTGCCCCATATAAGTGGCTTTTGCCATTTGCATGCCATAGACATTATGCGCCTTCCTGTGGCTGCAGGGATGGCCATCGTAGTCATGACGGACATGGAAAGGAAAGGTACCTTCTTCAAAAACCGCCGGCTCATTCATGTCATTCCAAACCCCTTTTACCCCTTCCTTGACCAACCCTTCAAAAAGACCTGCCCACCAGGTTCTCACGTCGGGCAGCGTGAAGTCCGGAAAATGACAAAGACCCGGCCACACGCTTCCGCGAAAATTGTTTCCATCTCCGTTTTTGCAGAAATAATCATTTTCAATGCCTTCATTATACACCCGGTAATTCTTGTCAATTTTAATACCGGGATCGATAATCACCACTGTCTGAAAGCCACCACTGGCCAGATTAGCGATCATTTTGCCGGGGTCGGGGAAGTGCTCTTTGTTCCAGGTAAAACATCTGAAGCCATCCATGTAGTCAATATCGAGATGGATTACATCACACGGAATTTTCTTTTTCCTGAATTTTGCAGCCAGATCCATGACCACCTTTTCGGGATAATAACTCCATTTGCTTTGGTGATAACCCAGGGACCACAAGGGTGGCATTTCAGGAGTGCCGGTGATCTTCGCATAGGTACGGCAGACATCCAGCAACTGCGGGCCATAAATGAAGTAATAACGCATCTCACCCCCCTGGGCCCAAAAGCTGTAAACATTTTCCCGCTCTTTTCCAAAATCAAAAAAACTCCTGAAGGTGTTATCGAGAAAAATACCGTAACCGATGTTGTGATGAAGTCCTACATAAAAGGGGATATTTTTATAAATCGGATCGGAGTCTTTCTGAAAACCATAAAAATCCGTTCCCCAAAGCTGCTGTACCTTACCCCTGAGATTCAAATTACCGGGTTTGTCCCCCAGACCATAAAAGTTCTCTGCTTGTTGAAGCTTTTTGGTGCAGATCACAACATTACCACCGTAATTTCTTTCCTGTACCCAGTGGTATCCTTTCTCATCTTCCTGAATAATATTGTCGTGTTTATCCAGGATTTTGGTACGGAGATCATCTTTAGAGATGAAGCACTTTATTTGTTCAGTGGAAATCAGGTAATATTCTTTTTCCTCCTTGAAACCAATGGCGACCTCTTCCTGCTGAAATTTGTCGTCTACCGCGTAACTGAAATCATCTTCAAATGACTCGAAGTTGGCATACCTGAATCTAAAAATTCTCTCGTTGTAAACCCGGAACTCCAGGGTTGTCTCACCGGCTTCAAAATAAAAGGTATTATCCTCCCTGCGAAAACCCGTAACTGTAGAAGGATAAAACTCCCCCTCCCTTCTGTCATCAAAATTCTCGATATAGTTACCCTCAAAGGCGGCCTTCTTTGGCTCCACTGCTTTTTCCATAATTTTAAATGACTTTTGGTCTTAACAATGTAAGTAGTAAATATACAACTATTGAGCTATTGAAAAAGCAAATTTAGAAAGCCTGGGTTTACCGCAAAGGTTTGCGGAAGAAAGTTTTTGTTTTTTTTAAAAAAAAAGTGGCTGCACGATTACCCCCATTTTACCGCGAAACATAAAAAACACAAATCCAATTCACCGAAAATATTTAAAAAGTACAATTTGCGTTTATTAAATCATTTACTCCGCCAGTTATCCGATTATAATTTATTAATTTCTCATCGCGCCAAAAAACATTTTTTTGACAAATTTTATACCGCAAACGTTTGCGGTTCCGATTTCGTTCAATTGGGCCTTATAATACCTTTAAATTTCATGGTATTTTGGGTTTTTATTCTTAATATTGAATAAGAGCTTACTATTAATTCCGAAAAATACAGGGATCGGCCAGCCGGTCTTTTGAAGACTTTACCATAAAAGCCTAATAAATTTATAATTATTTCAATCATGGTTTAACACACTAAATCTTAAAATATAGGAAAAAGGAAAAATCATATTTAATACTTTTTAACTAAACTCTAATGCATATGAATCAAGTTTATCTATTCACTAGAAAATTGCTGGTGATGTTAATAGGTTTCGGTGTGTCTTTTCAGGTGGCTTCACAAAACATTACAGTCACCGGGAAAATCACATCTGCCGATGACGGATCGGGTGTACCAGGAGCCAATATTCTGGAGAAAGGCACCACCAATGGGGCCATTACCGATGTTGACGGCAATTTTTCTATTAATGTTCCGGGCGATGCGACCCTGGTAGTATCTTTCATTGGCTTCATCGCCCGGGAAGTGCCGGTGAATGGGCGGTCATCCATCGATGTGGTTTTACAAACCGATGTCCAGGAACTGGCAGAGGTTGTGGTCATTGGTTACGGCCAGGTAGAGGCAAAAGATGCCACCGGAGCCATTAATTCCATTAAGGAGAAAGATTTCAACAGAGGTGTGATATCTTCCCCTGAACAGCTCATCCAGGGTAGAACCGCAGGGGTGCAGATCACCAACTCAAGCGGTGAACCGGGCGGAGGCGTAAACATCAGAATTCGTGGTACGTCCTCTGTGAGAAGTGGCAATAACCCGCTTTTTGTAGTAGATGGTGTACCTTTGAGCGGTGATGACACCTCAGCCAGTGGCTCCAATGCCAGTTTTGGCAATAGTTCTGCCAGGAATCCCCTGAATTTTATCAATCCAAATGATATTGCCAGCATCGACATTCTGAAAGATGCTTCCGCAACGGCTATTTACGGGTCCAGGGGTGCCAATGGGGTGGTAATCATTACTACCAAAAGTGGAAAAGCCGGCCAGGGAAAATTAGATTACGCCTACAACCTGGGGGTGGCCACCATTTCTGAGAAATATGACCTGTTGGATGCCAATGAATTTCTCGATGCTTATGCAGGTTTTAACGGACAGCAGGCGGCGGATGATATAAATGGAGGTGCTGCCACCGACTGGCAGGACGAAATCTTCAGAACAGGTATAACCCACAGTCACAACGTTTCATATGGAGGAGGGGATGAAAAAGGGGATTTCAGGTTCTCACTGTCCTATTTCGATCAGGAAGGAATTGTGGAGCGAAGCGGACTTCAGCGGGTTTCAGGACGGTTTAATGGAACCAGAAAGTTCGTCAACGACAGGTTGAAGATTTCTACCCAGTTTACCGTAGCAGATACTGATGATGAAAATGTACCCATTACCGATAACTCCGGGTTCAGGGGCGATTTGCTGGGTACCGCGCTGAAAATGAATCCAACCCTGCCGGTACGAAACCCGGATGGCACGTTTGTGCAACCCAGCCTGACAGAAACTAACCCGATAGCGATGTTGGAATTCAGCAAAAGCTTTACAAGCACACTGAGGGCGCTGGGAAATGTGTCTGCCGAATTTGAAATCATCAAGGGATTGTCATTTAAGACAGTTGTTGGATTCGACAGGTCTTTTTCTTCCAGGAAAGATGCTTATTCGAGGGACCTGAAAGCTGAAGGCATTGAAGATCAAGGGCGTTTGTTTGTAGGCGATATTGAAATAAATAACCAGTTGTGGGAAAATTATTTTACTTATAACACTACATTGGGAAATGATATTGAGTTAGACGCTCTGGCAGGTTATTCCTACCAAAGCTTTGAGTTTGAAGCATCTAACTTTGAATTTACCAACTTCAGAACCAGTGACCTGAATCTGATGATCAATAATTTTGCCTCTGCGGCCATTGAAGATTCAAATGGAGAACTGCAACAAACCGTCGTCGGCACGAATTCCGAAAGCAGGGAGGATGAACTTCAATCATTTTTCGGAAGGGTGAATTTAAGCGTTCAGGACAAATATCTTTTCACGGCTACCCTCAGGGCTGACGGGTCAACCCGGTTTGGCAGCGGCAACAGGTATGGATACTTCCCTTCCTTCGCCTTTAAATGGAGGCTGGGAGAAGAAAACTTCCTGCCTGCAGCGTTTTCCGATCTGAGTCTCCGGTTAAGTTATGGTATTACCGGCAACCAGGAGATCCCTCACAACTTGTTCCAGGAGCGTCAACGATATGCTGATTGGGACATTAATGAGAATGGTGACATTGAAGGAGGAGGGCTGGAGACCGTAGCCTTTCCAAATCCTGACCTGAAATGGGAGTCGACCTCTCAAATCAATATTGGCGTAGATTTCGCCTTTTTGGATAGCAGGTTAAGTGGTTCTTTGGATTTGTACAGGAAAAACACCAATGATCTACTTATTCAGTTAAATAGCGCCCAACCGGCCGTTCAACAGTTCTTCTGGACAAACCTCGACGCCGATGTGATCAACAGAGGTATTGAGCTCTCCCTGAATGGTGTTATCAAAGATCAGGGAAAACTACGGTGGGATGTGCTGGCCAACATAGCCTACAACGATAACGAAGTACAGAATTTTGATAAACTGATCAATACCGGTGACATTGACGGGCAGGGACTAACAGGCGCATTTTCCCAGCGTATTGCCGAAGGGCAACCTTTGTTTGCCTATTTCCTGAGAGATTTTGCAGGTTATGATGAAAGTGGGATTTCAATCTACTCACAGGGGGATATTCAAAACTTTACCGGTGACAGCCCTTTGCCCACGGTCAACGCAGGGTTAACCAATAATTTCTCTTACGGGAACTTTGATCTGTCCGTATTCTTTAGTGGACAATTCGGCCACTCTGTTTACAGCAACACAGCCAACGCATTTTTCACAGCGGGCTCGCTGGCCAACGGAAGAAACGTGACAAGAGATGTGGTAGGCAACGGGGAAAGTCCGTTGAATACACCTGATGTATCCACAAGGTTTCTGGAAAAAGGAGATTTTATCAGGTTGCAAAATGTTTCTTTAGGATACAATGTGCCCCTGCAAAGTGAGTTTATATCGAGTTTGCGTTTTTTTATAGCGGGACAAAACTTATTCGTCATTACCGATTACAGCGGGCAGGATCCTGAAGTAAATGTCAATAAGGCAATTGATGATGTGCCATCTTTTGGAATAGACTATACCACCTATCCACGAGCACGCACATTTACATTTGGCGCCAACATATCATTTTAAATAATAAACAAAAGTAAAATGAATAATAAGACTTTAATCAATAAGTTGCTGCTGTTGGTATGGGGGATATTCATATATTCCGGTTGTACCGATCTGGAAGTAGAAGAAAGGGACTCGATCGTGCTGGATGGGTCCGGTGGGTTCATAGCCGGCAATCCCACTGAATTGTTGAGTGCTGCGTACAATGACCTGGGTGCTTTGGCAAACCAGACCAATGTATATGCACTCTATACACATACCTCTGATGAAATGATCCCCCCTACCCGTGGTGTCGATTGGGGTGATAACGGCGTCTGGAGAACACTTCATGCGCACACCTGGGATTTTACCCATGCCTATGTCCTGGGCGCCTGGAATGAATTGAATGAACGCGCTTTCAAAGCTAACCAGATACTGGCTTCCGATCCCAGTACGCAGCAGGCTGCGGAAGCCAAGTTTTTAAGGGCATTTTATACCTTCCAGGTAATGGATTTATTCGGCCAGGTGCCATTCAGGGAAGTAGATGAAGGTGTCGAGGTAGATCCGCGGGTATTTAACCGCCAGCAGGCATTTGAATTTGTGCTTAAGGACCTTACTGAAGCCCTCCCGGACTTACCTGATCTTGGACCTGCCGCTCAAAATCCAAGGGCGTCAAAGGCTGCCGCCAGCACTTTGCTGGCGAGGTTGTATTTGAACAAAGCTGTCTACACCGCCGAAAATGCCGGTGAGCCCGGTGGCTTTGTTTTCGAGCGGGAAGATATGACCAGGGTGGTAGAATTTGCTGACGCTGTTGCAGCATCGGGATTCTCATTGGAAGATAACTACTTCACCAACTTCACCACAGAAGCCAGCAGTGAAATAGTTTTCACCTCCCCTGCCGGGTCAGGTGAAAACCGCTGGCAAATGACACTGCACTACAGCCAGAATCCAAGCGGATGGAATGGCTTTACCACACTGGCCGAATTCTACGATAAATTTGAGGCCAATGATCAAAGGATAGGTCAAGGCCCCGGTACTACGGATTATGTCTTTGATTCCAACGACTTTCCCGATGATATAGAGGACGACGATGATGATGGAAACACCGAGGAAGGAAAACCATTTAACGGAATCGGAAGAGGCTTTCTGATAGGTCAGCAGTATAATGATGATGGCACGGAAGCAGTTGACAGCCGCACCACCAGACTATTGCAATTTACACGCGACGTGCCACTTTCCGGTGCTGCTACTGAGAAAGGAATCAGGGCCATCAAATATCATCCGCGTACATCGGGTCAATACATATTGATGCGTTATGCCGATGTATTGTTGATGAAAGCCGAGGCTATTATGAGAGGAGGCACCAGTGGTGAAACCGCCCTGGACGTTGTGAATCAGTTAAGGGCAGTAAGAGGCGCTTCTGCGCTCAATTCAATCGATGAGGCTACCATGCTGGACGAAAGAGGAAGAGAGCTTTATTGGGAAGGCATCAGAAGAACTGACCAAATCAGGTTTGGTACCTATACTAACACGTGGTCAGAAAAAACGGCGCAGGAACCATTCAGGACATTGTTCCCTATCCCTCAGCAGGCCATAGATTCGAATCCGAATCTTGTGCAAAACCCTGGATACTGATTGATTATTCCGGCAAGTATGTTCAAGGTAGGTTACCCGGAGGGTAGCCTATCTTGCTTTTTGTTTTCAGATGATGCTTTAATACGCTAACCGATCACACTAAACCCATGTTGATGAGGAAGACACTGGTGGTTATCCTGCCCCTATTATTTTTGGGTTGCCATCCCAACCCACAACCCAATACCAAAACCCTTTTTGAAAGGATCAGTCCGGCTGTATGCGGAATCAAGTTCGCTAATACCGTAGAAAATACAAGGGATTTTAACATCTTCAGCTATCGCAATTTTTATAATGGTGGAGGGGTCGCCATTGGGGATATCAACAACGACGGGTTGGCTGATGTATATCTTACAGGTAATATGGGCGACAATAAACTTTTCCTGAATCAGGGAGATTTTAAGTTTAAAGATATAACAGCCACTTCCGGGGTTGCAGGTACCAAAGCATGGAGCACAGGAGTGGTGATGGTTGATATTGACAAGGATGGACTCTTGGATATTTATGTCTGCAACGCCGGTTACGTTAAGGGATATGACCAGGAAAACGAATTGTTCATCAATCAGGGCGACCTTACTTTTAAGGAGTCTGCCAAAGATTATCGGTTAAACGAAAACGGCTACACAACCCATGCCGCATTTTTTGACTATGACCTGGATGGCGATCTGGATGCTTATATTTTAAACAACAGTTTTATACCTGCCAACACCTTAAATTACAGTAACAAGAGAGATGTCTACGCAGAAGACTGGCCGGTTGAGGATTTCATGAAAGGTGGAGGTGACAAGTTGCTAAGGAATGACGGTGGCATTTTTCAAGATGTGACCAGGGAATCGGGTATATATGGCAGTTTAATCGGTTTCGGCCTTGGTATAACCATTGGTGATATCAATAATGACTTTTTGCCCGATATGTATGTGTCCAACGATTTTTTTGAAAGGGACTACCTTTACATCAACCAGGGGGATGGCACATTCTCTGAGGAAATCAAAAACCGGATGGGCCATATCAGCTTATTCTCCATGGGTGCCGATATGGCAGATATCAACAACGATGGATATCCCGAAATATTTGTGACCGAAATGCTACCGGATAACGAAACCCGGGTTAAAACCAAAACCATGTTTGAGAATTACAACATCTACTTGCTAAAGCAACAGCGTGATTTTTACCACCAATACATGCATAACACCCTGCAATACAACAATAAAAACCAGTCATTTAGTGAAATATCCTGGTACAGCGGGGTGGCGGCTTCTGACTGGAGCTGGGGGGCGCTGATGTTTGACGCGGATAACGATGGTTTCCGCGATATTCTGGTTTGCAATGGTATTTACAAAGATATCACCGATCAGGATTTTATAGATTTTTTCGCCAATGAAATGACACAAAAAATGGCGCTCACAGGAAAAAAGGAGGAAATGCAGGTCATTCTTGACAGCATGCCGTCAGAACCACAGGTCAATAAGTTTTTTCATAACAACCAGGATTTAACATTCAAAGATAAAGCCATGGCCTGGGGCCTGGGTGCGCCTTCATTTTCCAATGGGGCCGCTTATGGCGATTTAGACAATGACGGAGACCTGGATCTCGTAATCAATAACCTGAATCAGGAGGCATTTATTTACAAAAACCATAGCCAGGATCTTCTCCAAAATCATTTTTTATCCCTTCGACTCAAAGGATCCCCTGGCAATACTTTTGCCATCGGTGCAAAAACCTATCTTTACCAAGGCCATGAAATCTTAAATTTTGAATTAATTCCAACCAGGGGCTTCCAATCATCGGTGGATTACAAAATGGTGTTTGGACTGGGTAAATCCGGACAACCGGACTCTTTGGAAATTTTCTGGCCGGATAAAACCAGAACGCTGCTTAAAAACCCACCCATAGATACTACTTTGACCGTTGAATACAGTAACCATCAACGGGGAGTGGCCGGGAATCTTAACCAGGCCGATACCCAAAATCCGGAAGCATTTGCCTATTTCCAAAAAACGGATATCGCGCTTGAAAGCCATAAAGAGGATAATTTCGTCGATTTTTACGCTGAGGGATTGGTGATGCGTATGCTATCCAGAGAAGGCCCCGAAGCCAAAGCCGGCGATGTCAATGGCGATGGACTGGATGATCTGTATGTGGGAGGTGCTGCGGGACAGGCAGGTCAGTTATACCTGCAGACCCAAAATGGCTTTATCAAATCAGCACAGCAGGTATTGACCGCCCATTCATTTTATGAGGACACTGCCGTTAAGTGGCTGGACATTGACAACGACGGTGATCTCGATCTTTTTTTGGGTTCAGGGGGAAACAATAGCCCGCTCAAAAGCAGCGCCATGCAGGATCGTATTTATTTAAATGATGGCCACGGTAATTTTGAGGAAAAGCCGGATGCCCTGCCCATCAATGGGCTGAATACCTCGGTGATGGTTCCCTTTGATCTCGATGAGGATGGCGATTTGGATATGTTTGTGGGAAGCAGGAGTATTCCTAACAAATATGGTGTACCTCCTATAAGTTTCATTTATCAAAACGACGGCCAGGGCAATTTCAAAAACATCACCCGAAACTATGCCCCCATGCTGGCTACCACCGGCATGATTACCGACGCACTGCTGGCGGATATCACCGGTAATGGACGCAAAGAGCTGATCCTGGTGGGGGAATGGATAGGTCCGGTGATTTTTGAGATCACCACAGACAAACTGGTACCACTTCGATCTAATCTAAATGCGTTTAAGGGCTGGTGGTACGCAGTGGAATCCAACGACATGGATGGAGATGGAGATCAGGATCTTATTTTGGGTAACCGGGGCGAGAATTTCTACTTCACCGGTACCCGGGAAGCTCCGTCAAAACTCTGGGTGTGGGATTTTGATAACAACGGAACCATTGAAAAAATCATCACGCGCAATGTCGGGGGAAAAGACATGCCGGTTACCCTCAAAAAAGAACTCACTGACCAGATTGTAAGCCTGAAAAAGAAAAACCTGAAACACACGGAGTATGCAGGCAAGTCGATGCAGGACCTGTTCGATGATGAAGTGATCAAAAAGGCGGTCGTGTACGAAGGTAACTGGTTCAGATCTGCCCTGGCAGTTAATGAAGGAAACGGCCAGTTTACCATGAAACCACTACCCAAAGAGGTGCAGTTTTCCTGTGTGTCGGACATTTATTGCAGGGATCTCAATGGGGATAAGTTGCCTGATCTGATTTTAGGAGGAAATGATGCAGGTTTTACACCGCAGTTCTCAAAGCTGGACGCAAGTTATGGCCATGTTCTTTTGAATCAGGGAGAAGGGCAATTCAAATGGATTGAAACCAAAAATAGCGGTTTGTTAGTAAAAGGTGATGTAAAACACTTTGAAGCACTAACAATAGGGAATGAACCTTTCCTTTTGATTACCATTAACAACAGCGCGCCTTTTTTGTATAAAATTAAAAGTGCTGAAGCCCTATGAGAAAGCCCATTGTTTTAAAGATACTACCCTTTTGGTATGTATTGCTGGCCTTGAATGGCCTGCCAGGCTGCAGTGACCGGTATGCCTCGAAAGCACAGTTCGTATTATTAACAAAAGATAAAACCGGCCTGCACTTCACCAACGAAATCATTCAAAGTCCTGAGTTCAATGTGTTCAACTATATGTACTTTTTCAATGGTGGTGGGGTTGCCGCCGGGGATTTTAACAACGATGGCTTCATTGATTTGTTTTTCACCAGCAACATGGGCGAAAACAAAATGTTTCTGAACGAGGGCAACTTTCAATTCAGGGACATTACCAAAGCTGCGGGCATAGCAGGCATGGAGGGTTGGACTTCCGGTGCTACTATGGTCGATATCGACCATGACGGACTCCTGGATATTTATGTAAGCCAGGTTGGCGATTATCAGATTCTTAAAGGAAAAAACCAGTTATACGTTTGCCAACAAATAAAAGACGGGATTCCTGTCTACCGGGATATGGCAGAGGCGTATGGCTTGGACCTGGTAGGTTTTTCCACACAGGCATCCTTTTTCGACTATGACCTGGATGGCGACCTGGACATGTTTCAGCTCAATCATTCCTTGCACCGGCATGGAACATTCGGGAAAAAAAAGGTCTTTCAGCACACAGCCCATCCCTTGTCGGGCGATAAGTTAATGCGAAATGATAACGGTAAATTCGTAAATGTATCCCGTGAAGCAGGCATCCACAGCAGCGTAATCGGCTACGGACTGGGCATTGTTACCGGTGATATCAACAATGATGGCTGGCCTGATATGTATATCGGGAATGATTTCCATGAAAATGACTACCTGTATATCAATCAGCAAGACGGCACTTTCAAAGAAGTTTTGACCGGGCAAATGATGCATACAAGCCGTTTTTCGATGGGTGTCGATATGGGAGACATCAACAACGACGGAAATCCGGATCTTGTTTCCCTCGACATGCTTCCCTACGACCCCGTTATCCTCAAAAGCTCGCTGGGCGAGGATGGTTATGCTATTTTCCAGTTTAAACTGGGGCATGGCTATAACCATCAATATGCCAGAAACAACCTGCAGCTTAACAATGGTAACGGTACCTTTAGTGAAATTGCGCAATTCTCCGGTATTCATGCCACTGATTGGTCCTGGGCGCCTCTCTTTCTGGATTTTGATCACGATGGATATCAGGATCTTTTCGTAAGCAACGGCATCCCCAGGCGAATGAATGATATCGATTACATCAATTTCCGTATGCAAGCCAATGATATTGACCCGAAATCAGCACTTAACCCTTGGGACGAATCAGATTTGGCGATTGTGGAAAAAATGCCCCGGATAAAGCTGCCAAACAGGTTTTTCAGCAACAAAAAAAATCTGCAATTCGAGCTTTTGGAGGAAACAATCATCAACAACCTGCCTTCCTTTTCCAACGGGGCTGCCTACGCTGACCTGGACAATGACGGTGACCTGGATATCATTGTCAACAACATTGAAGATGAACCTTTTGTCTATAAAAATCATACGATAGAAAACGCTATGTCACAAAACAGTTTTTTAGCGTTTAAATTTTCCGGTCCACCGCTCAACCTTCAAGGTTTGGGGGCCAAAGTGGTGGTATTTAAGCAAGGGGACGTGTTAACCCGTGAAAATTTTCCAGTCAGGGGGTATCAATCCAATGTTCAACCGGGCGTACACCTTGGCATCGGTGATGCAGGACTTGTAGACTCCGTGTTAGTTATCTGGCCGGATCATCGCTATCAAAAGATAACGGAGCCTGCATTTAATCAAATGGATACAGTCCGCTGGCAACAGGAATTACCAAAATTTAATTTTAAGTGGATGAAGCACAAGGAAAACCCAGTGATAGATTTTGCAGACAAAACCGATTCCCTCAAATTATCCTACAGGCACGAAGAAAATAAATTCATCGAATTTAACCGGGAGGCTTTGATGCCCAACATGGTTTCATCCGAAGGGCCGGCTTTAGCTGTGGGAGATGTAAACGGGGATAGCTTGGAGGATATATTTATAGGTGCTTCCAAAAGAAAAACCAGTGCACTGCTGCTGCAAACCAAAGATGGCAAATTCAGGCTCGCGACACCGGTGGCCCTGAAGTCGGACAGTATCTACGAAGATGTCGACGCTATATTTACAGACATTGAAAACGATGGCGATCTGGATCTGGTGGTAGCCTCCGGGGGAAATGAATTCTCAGGAACCTCGGAATACCTGAAACAAAGGGCCTACATCAATGACGGAAAAGGGGAACTGAAACGGCAGGATCTGTTTAAAGATGTCTATATGACCGCCTCTTGCGTTCTTCCGGCCGATGTTAACAACGACGGTTATACAGACCTGTTTTTCGGCGGGAGGGCGATACCCAGAAATTATGGTAAAATTCCCGATTCCTTTCTGTTTATCAACAATAAAAAAGGTGGATTTGAGGAAAAAACAGACCAATATCATAAGCAACTCAAAAAAATTGGCCTGGTGAAGGACGGACACTGGACCGATATCGATCATGACGGCGACCAGGATTTGCTTTTGGCCGTAGAATGGGAGCCCGTTAAAATTTTTGTCAACAACCTGCACAGCTTTTCATTGACTGAGGCCGGCAGCCAGAGGGGGTGGTGGAATTTTGTCCTGCCTTTCGATTTTGACCGGGATGGAGACCTGGATATAGTTGCCGGAAATGTCGGCAAAAATTCGAGGCTAAAACCTACCGATAAAGAACCGCTGCGCATGTACGTAGACGATTTTGATGATAACGGGCAAATTGAACAAATCCTTACCTACTTCCTGGGAGATCGCGAAATTCCGTTTGCCAGTTATGCCGAACTCACAGGCCGGATGGTATCACTGAAAAAGAAATATCTGTATGCCAATGATTTGGCGAAGGCTTCGCTTGAGGAGATATTTGGCAAAGAAAAACTAAAAACCGCACAGATTTTTGAAGCCAACAATCTCGCCAGCGGGATATTTGAAAATACCGGCAATGGCGAGCAATTTGTTTTTAAACCCTTGCCTGGCGCCGCTCAGTGGTCTACCCTGGAGGCAGGAATTGTTTATGACTTCGGTCCCGAACATGGGGAACAGTTGGTGGTGGGTGGCAATTTTTACGACTGTAATATTGAAATGGGCAGATACGATGCCAATTTTGGTAACTTAATCAGTTTCAAAAATGGCCACTTTGACATACATCCACTGGGTAACCTGAAGATCATGGGGCAGGTTCGCCGCATCGAGGCTATTGAAATTGCCGGTTTGACACACTTCATCGTGGCCAAAAACAATGAACCCCTACAAGTCATTCAACCTATCATCCGCTAAATGCGAGGAGTAGAATTTTCAGTGGTGCAAAGTGAGTTGACATAAATAATAGCACATTTTCGGTTAAATAAGCCAATCTTTGCATAATTTTACAGAATGAGTTAAAATGCGCTTTTTTTATGATAACCGTTTCAATCATGAGAACCAATTTCACAGTCAGTACACTGGTTTCGATGCTGTCTGTCTTCTTCCTGATAAGCTGTCAAAACAATCGAGGAAGCTACGACAAGGAAGCAGCGGCTAATCCCGAGCTTTTTCATCGATCACTAAAGCAACTGACCGATGTGATCGTCTACGATATTTTTTCCCCGCCTGTAGCCAGCAGGATTTATGCCTACCCAAGTATTGCCGCTTACGAAGTGATGATTCATGAAAACCCCGGTTATCAATCCATGGCAGGGCAGCTTCACGAGCTTACCGAAGTACCGAAACCGGAACCGGAAGCTGCTTATTGTTTTCCCCTGGCCAGTATACAGGCCTTTCTGACAGTTGGCAAAGCCCTTATATTTTCTGAGGAGAAAATGGATGAATTCAAAGACAAAATTTATCGAAGGTACAAGGATATGGGCGTTACCGGCCGCCTTTTCAAACGTTCTGTGGCATATGGCAACAAAGTGGCCGAACACATACTGGCCTGGGCTGACACCGATAATTACAAGGAAACCAGGACTTATCCAAAGTTCACTATCAACGATGACTCATCCAGATGGCAACCTACCCCTCCGGCCTATATGGATGCCATTGAGCCTCATTGGAACAAAATACGAACATTTCTTTTGGATTCTGCCGATCAGTATATCCCCACCCCCCCTACCCCTTTCAGCTTGAAAAAAGAAAGCCAGTTTTATAAAGAGTTGATGGAAGTCTACGAAACCGGTAAAAACCTGACTGATGAGCAATCTGCCATTGCCGAATTCTGGGATTGCAACCCTTATATTTCCCACCAGCAGGGCCATGTGATGTTTGCGACCAAAAAGATCACTCCCGGTGGACACTGGATGGGCATCACGACCATTGCCACCCGGGTGGAAAAATCCGGCTTCATGGAAACCATAGAGGCTTACACCCTGGTTTCCATTGCCCTGGCCGATGCCTTCATCAGTTGCTGGGATGAAAAGTACCGGAGTGAATTGATCCGGCCTGAAACCGTTATCAATCAATACATTGACGAAAACTGGGCGCCATTATTACAAACCCCTCCTTTCCCTGAATATACCAGTGGTCACAGTGTCATCTCCGCCGCTGCAGCTACGGCGCTTACTCATTTATTCGGTGAACCCTTTCATTTTGTAGACACCATCGAGGTGGAGTATGGACTGCCTCCCAGAACATTCGCGTCATTTTTCCAGGCGTCAGACGAGGCGGCCATCAGCCGGTTGTACGGAGGCATCCACTACATGCCGGCTTGTAAAATAGGCGTGGAACAAGGCAGACAGGTCGGCAAATTTATCATCGATCATCTCATCACCTCAAGTCAAAATGCGGGGGTCCGGGAAAATGGAGAGGCGAAAAATGAGGAGGAATCTTCATAGACCTTAGACAATAGCGGAAGCCGGAATGCCTTGCTTTTGCATTTTCAGTTTTTATTGACAAATTTCAATCGTTTGCGGTATAATATTTTGATTTTATATAAGTATTCCATATGAATTTTTGAAATTTCTTTTTATTATTGGAAAGGGTCAAAAGCACCGTTACCACTACCGGTCTTAGTGTAAGGTTGGCTATATTGTTTTGATCAATGCTCATGCTTTCTACTTCTAAATCTAAGTCAATTTGCCTATGGAAACTTTCAACCTTAGTCCACTGGACCTTGGGATCATAGGGGTGTATATGCTGGGGATTGTCATCTATGGTATTAAAAAAGGAAAACAAAAAACTTCGGAGGATTATTTTTTAGGGGGCCGCACCATGACATGGCCTGTCGTAGGAATCGCCCTTTTTTCAGCCAATATCTCGAGCGCTACGCTGGTTGGTTTGGCGTCAGATGCATTCCAGACCAATATCAACGTTTACAATTATGAATGGTATGCCGTGGTGATACTTATTTTCTTTTCCATATTCTTCCTCCCTTTTTATCTGAAGTCAAAGGTATATACCATGCCCGAATTTTTGGAAAGACGGTATGACAAAAGGTCGAGGTATTACTTTTCATTTATCACGATTCTGGGAAATGTAATGGTGGATACGGCGGCCGGCTTATATGTGGGAAGTATAGTCCTGAAATTATTGTTTCCTGAGATTTCGTCTTCCACCATCATCGTTATTCTGGCTGTAGCAGCCGCTGCCTACACGATACCCGGGGGGCTGAATTCTGTGATACAAACAGAAGTCGTACAGGCCATTCTCCTCATCATAGGTTCCTGTCTGCTTACCTATTTTGCTTATGATCGGTTGGGAGCCGGTTGGAACGGTATGATGGCCAAGCTGGATACCCTTTTGTCAAACGGAGAGGTCAACTTCGGCAACCGGGCTGCCGAGGGCAAATATATTCCGGAAAACTCCGGGGAGGTATTCAGTCTGGTAAGACCCATCAATGATGAATTTATGCCCTGGTGGGGCCTGCTTACAGGTGTACCGTTATTAGGATTTTATTTTTGGGCTAATAATCAATTCATGGTGCAACGGGTGCTGGGCGCGAAGGATCTCAATCATGGACGGTGGGGAGCCTTGTTTGCCGGGTTGTTAAAACTGCCGGTGATCTTTATCATGGTCGTACCGGGAGTGCTCGCCCTGCTGTTATTTAATAAGCTCGACATTTCTTCATTGAATTATCCGCTGGCCTCTGGTGAAATGTGTAAAAATCTCGCCGATTGTCCTAACTTAACTTATCCTGTACTTTTGTTTCAATTACTGCCAACGGGGGTGTTGGGACTGGTGGTGGCTGGTCTGCTGGCGGCTATGATGTCATCGGTTTCGGCGACATTTAACTCGGCCTCTACGTTGATAACCATGGATTTTGTAAAACAAATGAGACCACAGATGACCAGCAAACAATTGGTAAGGGCAGGACAGATCGCTACGCTAACCCTTGTGGTGCTGGCTTCACTTTGGGTTCCTTATATCGAGCAGGTAAGTGATTCTTTATGGGGTTATCTGCAATTGGTCATTGCGTACACCAGTCCTCCGGTTGTATCTGCCTTTGTGCTGGGATTGTTTTGGCAACGTGCCAACAGCAACGGCGCCATTTTAAGCCTGATTGTCGGTGGTTCGGCAGCATTGTTCATGATATTTTCCCAGGCCTATGATACTTTGCCCGGCCTTAACGAGTTACATTTTTTGATGAAAGCCAACTTATTGTTTGTGCTCAGTCTGTCAGTTCATGTAGTGGTAAGCCTGGCAACTTCCGCTCCTGACGCTGTGCAGATAAAAGATTATACTTATAAAAGTGAATTATTCACAGAAGAAACAAAAGAACTGGCATCTTTG
The DNA here is from genome assembly GCF_056858335.1 of Agaribacillus sp. DX54. Lineage (NCBI taxonomy): Bacteria > Pseudomonadati > Bacteroidota > Cytophagia > Cytophagales > Splendidivirgaceae > Agaribacillus > Agaribacillus sp. DX54. The sequence continues at coordinate 119,526 of NZ_JBXEQE010000010.1, read as the reverse complement.
CCGTGGCACAAAAATTATCGTATCCTAGCCTTGTTTTTGTTGTTAATAACTGCTATTGTCGTAGGTATTTTTTGGTAACTAAATTTAATCGATATGTCTGTTTATTTAGGTGAACTCGTCGGAACTATGTTATTGATCATTTTAGGGGGTGGTGTAGTAGGCGGTGTGGTGCTGAAGGGATCAAAGGCTGAGAACTCCGGCTGGATTGTTATATGCATAGCCTGGGGGCTGTCTGTGGCTTTTGCCGTGTATGCAGTGGGCAATGTGAGCGGGGCACACATCAATCCTGCTGTAACACTGGCCCTGGCTTCGGTGGGTGAGTTTTCATGGCACCTGGTTCCGGGATATATTCTGGCGCAGGTTACCGGTGCTGCGGCCGGTGGTGCCATCGTTTGGATTCATTATTTGCCCCATTGGAAAAATACCGATGACAAAGCCGCCAAGCTTGCCGTGTTTTGTACTGCGCCTGCCATCCGCTCCAGTTCGGCCAATTTTGTCAGTGAAATGATCGGTACTATGATTTTAACGTTAGGCCTGCTGTTTATCGGAGCCAATAAATTTACCGAGGGTCTTAATCCACTAGTGGTCGGTGGCCTCATCATGGTTATTGGCTTCGGCCTGGGTGGAACCACTGGTTTTGCCATTAACCCGGCCCGTGATTTCGGCCCCAGGCTGGCACATTTCCTGCTGCCAATCAACGGCAAAGGTCACTCGGACTGGTCCTATTCCTGGATACCTGTAGCTGGTCCCATGGTAGGCGGTGTACTGGGTGCCCAGTTGTATGTAGCCCTCTTTCAGGGAACAATTACCACTACATTTTTGATTATGGTGGCCGTGGCAGTCATCAGCATTGTTTTAGCCATTGTAAATGAAAAGAAAAAATTGTAACCTTTGTCGCAAATTCAACAGAGCATGCGTAACCAATTCATCATCGCCTTAGACCAGGGAACCACTAGCTCGAGGGCTGTTTTATTTAATCATACAGGCACCATTGTCGCTATTACCCAACAGGAATTCACACAAATATTTCCTAAGTCAGGGTGGGTAGAGCATGATCCCATAGAAATCCTTACTTCTCAATATGTCGTGCTGAACAGCCTGATTGAAAACAATAAAATCAGCCCGGCAGATATTGCCGCCATAGGAATTACCAACCAGAGGGAAACAACCGTGGTATGGGATAAAAATACCGGTAAGCCGGTATATAATGCCATCGTATGGCAGGATACCAGAACTTCAGACATTTGCCAAAGGCTGAAAGACGAAGGCCTGGAAGACTACATAAAAACCAATACAGGGTTAGTCATAGATTCGTATTTTTCCGGCACCAAGGTAAACTGGATACTCGAAAATGTGGAAGGGGCCAAAGAAAAGGCGGCAAACGGTGATTTGCTGTTCGGTACGGTAGACAGTTGGCTGATCTGGAATATGACGGGCAGGAAAGTACATGTGACCGACTATTCGAATGCCTCCAGGACTTTACTATACAATATAAAGGAATTGGCCTGGGATGAGCAACTTCTCTCCATTTTAAACATACCGCGTTCCATGCTTCCGGAGGTGAAGCCATCGGGTTACCACTATGGTGACTATGCAATAGATGGTCATAAGATACCCATAGCAGGCATTGCCGGTGATCAACAGGCGGCACTATTCGGCCAGGCCTGCTTTGAACCGGGCATGGCCAAAAACACTTACGGAACGGGTTGCTTCATGTTGATGAATACCGGGGATAAATTGCAGTATTCCGATAGCGGCCTGCTAACTACTATTGCCTGGGGCCTCGATGGCCAGGTACATTACGCGCTGGAAGGAAGTATATTTATAGCAGGCGCCGCGATACAATGGCTGAGAGATGGTTTAAAACTCATTGACACTGCCCCGGACTCAGAATATTTTGCCAACAAGGTAAAAGACAGCCGTGAAATATACGTGGTTCCCGCATTTGCCGGGTTAGGTGCTCCTTACTGGGATATGTATGCCAGGGGTGCCATTTTTGGCCTTACCAGGGATACCGGTAAAAATCATATTATCAAGGCAACCCTTGAATCATTAGCTTACCAAACCAAAGATGTGCTTCATGCCATGGAGAAGGACTCGGGCATAAGTTTATCTGCCCTGAAGGTGGATGGAGGCGCGGCTGCCAACAATTTTATGATGCAATTCCAGGCCGATATACTGGGAGTACCCGTGGAACGGCCCGAGGTGATAGAAAGTACAGCCATGGGTGCAGCTTTTTTAGCAGGCATAACCATTGGTTTATGGAAAAAGGAAGATATTATCAAAAATCGCATAATTGAAAAAAAATTCACGCCCGATATGTCTGAACCGCTAAGAGATCAACTCTATAAAGGCTGGCAAAAGGCAGTCGACAAGTCGATGGGGTGGTTACAATGATATGAAAAGATTTTCGTCTTTTGAACGCGCTGCGGTGATTGACCGGTTAAAAACCTACTATTACGACCTGGTCGTAATCGGTGGAGGTATTACCGGTGCGGGTATCGCCTTGGATGCCGCTTCAAGGGGGCTGAAGACGGCCCTTGTAGAAAAAAACGACTTTGCCTCCGGAACCAGCAGCCGGTCGACCAAATTGATTCACGGAGGACTAAGATACCTGAAACAGTTTGAAATTGCCCTGGTCAGAGAAGTGGGTATGGAAAGGGCCATTGTACATAAGCTTGCCCCGCATCTGGTGGTTTCTGAGAAAATGTTACTCCCTATTATCGAAGGAGGCACATTTGGCAAATTATTGACATCTTTCGGGTTGATGGTGTATGATGTGCTGGCAGGGGTAGAAAAAGAGGATCAGCGCAAAATGCTCAGCAAAGAAGAAACATTAGCTACCGAACCTTTATTGCCTGAAAAAATACTAAAGGGAGCCGGCCTGTACGCCGAATACCGGACAGACGATGCCCGTCTCACCATTGAAGTGCTGAAAACCGCTGCTAAATATGAATCTGACGCGATCAACTACATGAAGGCAAGTGATTTCACCTATAAGCACGAAAGGGTCACCGGCATTGTCGCAGAAGATATGCTATCCGGTGAAACTTTTAATATTCAATCGAAATACGTAGTCAGCGCAGCCGGGCCGTGGGTAGATGACCTCCGAAATATTAACCATTCCAAAAAAGGCAAAAGACTTCATCTCACCAAGGGTGTACACATCGTATTGCCACATCATAAATTCCCGGTAAAATATTCCCTGTATTTCGATGTGCCCGATGGCCGCATGGTTTTTGCTATCCCAAGAGGCAAAATTACCTATGTAGGTACCACCGATACAAATTATCCGGGCAATAAGGACCACGTAGTGACCCATACTGAAGATGCCCAATACCTGATCGATGCCATCAACCATATGTTTCCTGATATCCATTTGGAAATTAATGATATCGTCTCGAGCTGGGCGGGTGTCAGACCCCTGATTCACGAGGACGGTAAATCCGCCTCTGAATTATCCCGAAAAGATGAAATATTCGAGTCCTCTACCGGCTTGATTTCTATCGCCGGAGGCAAACTGACCGGCTACAGGAAAATGGCCCAAAGAGTCGTGGATATGGTGGCGGAAAAACATGAAGAGGAATATGGCAAAACTTTCAAAAAATGTCTTACCGACAAAATCGTGTTAAGTGGTGGTGTATTTAAAAATACAGCAGACGTAAGCGCCTACACCGTCAACGTTTTGGAGCGAATAAAAACTTTTGGGTTGGATTTGCACGACGCTACGTACCTGGTAAGTAACTACGGCCGTCAAACTGACAAAGTCCTTGAAAAGTTTCTGGAATTGAAAGATAATGACGCCCTCCTGAGGTTGACCAAAGCTGAATTATGGTTCACTTTAAACCACGAAATGGTCCACAGGCCACAGGATTTTATTATCCGAAGGACTGGCAGGTTATATTTCAAAATAGAAAACCTTAAAGCCCTTGTGGACCCTGTAATTGATGAGTTTGCCAATTATTTTAACTGGGATGCCATTCAAAAACAACAGGAAAGAGACCAAATAAACATCGCCATATTCGAAGCCTGTAATTTTAAACCGGAAAATAGCTGAGAAGGTATATTAAAAAAAGATGAAAAAAGTTTGGTGGAAAGAAAGCATCGTATACCAGATTTATCCGCGCAGTTTTAAAGATACCGACAACGACGGAATCGGTGACATTCGAGGTATCATCCAAAAACTGGATTATATCAGGGATCTCGGGGTCGATGTTATATGGCTTTGCCCTGTTTACCGGTCCCCTAACGATGACAACGGCTATGACATCAGTGACTACACTGATATCATGGAGGAATTCGGCACCTTGGATGATTTTGATGAATTGTTAAAGGAAGCCCATAGCCGGGATCTGAAAATCATTATGGATCTGGTAGTCAATCATACTTCTGATGAACATCCGTGGTTTGTAGCCTCTCAAAAATCAAAAAACAGTCCATACAGGAATTATTACCACTGGAGAAAAGGCCGTGCAGGCAAGGCACCCAATAACTGGCCATCGTTTTTCAAAGGCTCAGCCTGGGAACGAGGCAAAAACGACAGTGAATACTATCTACACCTTTTCTCCAAAAAACAGCCGGATCTCAACTGGGAGAATCCAGCGGTCAGGAAAGAAGTTCACCGTATCATGAAATTCTGGCTTGACAAGGGGATTGACGGCTTCAGAATGGATGTCATTTCACTGATCTCCAAGGATACCGGATTCCCTGACACTGATTACGAAGATTTTTATGATGTCATAGACCATGTATATGCCAATGGTCCCCGCGTACATGAGTTTATCAGGGAAATGTATGAAGAAGTGCTTTGCCACTATGATGTTATGACCGTAGGCGAAGGCCCGGGCATCACACCCGATACAGCCAATTTGTATGTTGGCCATAGCAGGAAAGCACTAAACATGATTTTCCATTTCGGTCACTTACACCTTGGAAGCAACAAAAACGGCAAGTACGATGTGGTACCCTGGGACCTCAGGGAGTTTAAAAGTGTATTTAATATTTGGGATGAGGCGCTGGCCGGTGAGGGCTGGAATAGCATTTTCCTGGGCAATCACGATTTTGCCAGGATGGTCTCCAGGTTTGGTAATGACGCCCGATACAGAAAAGAATCCGCTAAACTACTGGCCATACTGTTGCTTTCCATGCGTGGCACAGTCTTCCTGTATCAGGGCGATGAAATTGGCATGACCAACGTCGCCTTTCCCTCCATTGAAGATTACAATGATATTGAGACTATCAGCAGTTACCGGGAAGCCGAGCGGGCCGGCAGGGATATGGACGAATTTTTGAAAATCATCCATGATCGAAGCCGCGATAACGCCAGAACCCCTATGCAATGGGACCATAGTGAAAATGGTGGCTTTTCTAAAACAACCCCCTGGCTTAAGTGTAACCCTAATTACAGGCACATCAACGTGGCTGAAAATGAGGGTGATCCCGATTCAATTTTAAATTTTTACAGAAGAATGATCAGGTTTCGTAAAAATCACAGCCTGTTGGTTTACGGTGGGTTCCAACTGCTGATGGAAGACGATCCGGATTTATTCGTTTACAAAAGATTTGATAAAAACCTTGAGATACTAGTGGTTTTAAATTTTTCTAATAAAAAAAGAGAATTAACTTTGGACGCCCATGGGTCTCGGGAGTCGATTTGTCTTTTGTCAAATTACGACAAACCGGTTAGCCAACAAGGTAATACTTTCCTGCTAAGACCCTGGGAAGGTAACATTTACAAAGTTTAAACCTATGAGCAACGGTAACGATTTATTATGGGGCATTGATCTGGGCGGAACCAAAGTGGAGGGAGTGGTCATCAAACAATGTAATCCGCCAGAGGTGATTTTCAGAAAACGGATCGCTTCGGAGTCGGCCAAAGGCTATCATCATATAATGGGGCGAATCCGGACTTTGATTAACCAGATAGCCGAAGAGGTAAATGCCCGCCCTGAAGCCATCGGAATAGGCACGCCAGGCACTTTGGATCCACAGGAAGGGGTGATGAAAAACAGTAACTCCACCAGCCTCAATCAGCAACCACTTAAAAGGGATTTGGAAGATCTGCTGGGCATCCCGGTAAAAATGGCCAACGATGCCAACTGCTTTGCGCTCGCTGAGACCAGAATGGGGATTGTTCCCGAACTAATGCCCGATGCCCGTGTTGTTTTTGGTGTAATCATGGGAACAGGCGTCGGAGGAGGCATTGTAGTTGACAATAAAGTTATCAATGGCAGGCAGGGTATTGCCGGTGAATGGGGGCATATTTTTCTGGACGAATCCGGTGGGAAGTGTTATTGCGGGAAGTCGGGCTGTGTTGAAACAGTGCTGGCAGGGCCATCGTTGGAAAAATATTATCATGAACAAAGCGGTAAAAATACCAGTCTGAAAGATATACTTACAGGCTATGAAGACGGAACTGATCCGGCCGCAAAAAAAACGATGGATAGACTCATTCATTATTTTGGCTTAGGGTTATCGAATGTTGTAAATATCCTCGATCCTGATATCATCGTCATTGGTGGCGGTGTAGGCAATATCGACTTATTGTACAAGGACGGCCCCAAAGCCATTAAGAAGCATGTATTTGATACAAATGAGGGATTTCATACGGTGATTGCCAAGCCTAAGCTGGGAGACAGTGCGGGGGTGTTTGGGGCGGCATTTTTGGTGGAGTGAGAGGGGGTGGCAATTGACAGTGAACAATTGACAATCGGTAAGTGAGATGGGGCATGAGTGTAGGTATATTTTTGGTGACTTTTTGTGGCTTGGTGCCTCTGTGGTGAAAAATGGTTAACCACAGAGGCACCAAGGCACAAAGAGATACCAAGTATTTTGTCGAAAATGTTGTGTAACAGCCATGGGACGCTTGCGCTATTTAAAGCTTCTTTTTTAGTCGGCGGTTGGAGGGGGGCCGTCGGGTAATATGGGGTTGTATTTGTAGTCACCTTTTCTTTCATTGAACTCTGCCCGCATGTCTTTCAGGAGTTGTTCATCTTCAAACAGGTCTACCATGGTCATGGCTAATGCTTTGGAGGCATAGATCATTCCTTTGTGACCGATGGACATTCCTCCACAGGCGACCACTGCCCAGGAGTGCCAGGGGGTATCTTTAGGGGCGGTGGTGACTGACAAGCGTATCTCAGGCACCAGCCAGCTTACATCACCCACATCGGTGGAGCCACCCCGGGGGTGTTCTTTGGTAGCTTCCAATGGTTTGATGGTAGCATCCATGCCTACCTGGGGTTTATTCGTGGCTGCCTGGATTTTTTTACCAAATGCGATTTCCTCATCAGTGTAAGTGATATCCCCCAGGTACTCGAGGTTTTTCTGAAGGGCAGTACCACCTGCACGGTTGACCAGCACTTCGTGCAAACCTGACACCAGGGTGATTTTGTAGTCGACGTTAGCCATGATGGCGGCGCCTTCCGCGATTCTTTCCACCCGTTTCCAAACTGTTTCCATGCCTTCTCTTTTGGTATCTCTGACCCTCGTCCAGATTTTTGTATAATCGGGCACCACATTCACCACATCACCTCCATGCTGGATATGATAATGAATACGTACTGTCGGCTGAATATGCTCGCGGAGGTAGTTAATCCCCGTGGCATAAAGTTCCAGACCATCTGAGGCACTTCTTCCATTCCACGGGTCTGAAGAAGCGTGCGCAGCCTGACCGTAGAATTCCACGACGAAATCGACCAGGGCAAGTGAGCTTTGAACATTACTTTTGGTTTCCGCAGCAGGGTGCCAGTCGAGACAGGCGTCCAGGCCGTCAAACAAGCCTGCCCTGGCCATCCACAACTTGCCAAAATATTTTTCTTCTGCCGGTGTACCATAAAACTTTACGGTACCTTTCAGTTTTCCTGTTGCCATCATCTCTTTGATAGCAACAGCCGCCGCAAGACTCCCCACCCCAAAAAGGTTATGGCCACATCCATGCCCGGCCCCTCCTTCATTGATGGGTCTTTTTTCGGGTACCGCCTGTTGTGAAAGGCCCGGTAAGGCATCGTATTCTCCCAGTATGCCAATAACCGGCCTCCCGGATCCATACGTGGCGACAAAGGCAGTAGGCATATCTGCCACTCCCCGATCGACTTCAAATCCCATTGACTCGGCATAATCCGCCAAAACTTTTGCTGATTCGGTTTCTTCAAAGGCCGTTTCTTCAAACGCCCATATCTGATCACTCATCCTGATCAGCTCCTCTGATTTACTATCCAGCCATGCGATAACCTCTTTCTTCTTGGGTGAAGTTTTTGATTTTTTCTGAGCATAGGTGCCAGTAAGTGATAAGAAGATCAATGTAGTGGAAATCAGGACTTTTTTCATCGTATAACTCAATGTGGTTTATTGTGAATTGGTGTACCGAAAGAGGTGACCCGATCATACGGAACTCTCACCCCGGTAAAGCAAATATAATAAACTTTTACCATATGGATAGGCGCCCACCGGACGTGACTGTTGCGTAACGTTTTCGACAAAATCCTTGGTGTCTCTTTGTGCCTTGGTGCCTCCGTGGTGAAAAATGGTGAACCACAAAGACACCAAGGCACAAAGAGACACGGAGGTTTTCACCTGTAAAACAGAGGCACATGCATAAGTTTTGCAACACCTAAGTCCCGCTTGTGCTATTGTGTATTTTTCTCCGGAAAGCTTGCAGTGTTTTTTATAACAATATCAGGCAGCAGTCTCAGTTTGTTGCTTTACCACTCTTCCTTTTTGTTTTTTACTCCATAAATAGATGCCTAAAAAGATAAATATGAGCAAGCCGGGTAAATAAGCCATCAACCGAAGTATCTGGCTACCTGCCATATCCAGGTCCATAAATACGCCCATCACCGGCAATACGATCGAAGCAGATAACATCCCCAAACCACCCATCACCGACAAGCCTAAGGCCCCGCTTTCAGGCACATTTTCAGCAACAAAGCCTAACATGGTAGGCCAGAAATAACAAATGCCTATGGCGAAAACACCCGCGGCGGCAAAAGTCATGGCGCCTTGTGCATAGCTCAACCATAGCAGCCCCAGGCAGGAAAATATCGCTGAAAACAGCAGTACCCCACTATTACTCAATTTGTGCACCACAGGCCCTGCAAAGGCCCTTCCCAAGGCCATGATACCATTGATAAAAGCTAAAACCAAAATGGCCGAAATACCGGTTTCTACCAGTAGAGAAGATATCCTTTGGTTGGTGGCCAATTCTGTGGATGCTGTCAACAACATACAAAAACCCATCAAAATAAACAAAGGCGTTATAATGGCCTTCCACATATCTGCCGTAGATACACCCATTTGAACCCGTTCTGTTTTGGGCATGTTCTGGCCAAAAAACAGGTAACCGTAAATAATTAAAGGAATAAACAAAATACCCACCAATATTTGCCAGCCTAAGTTCATCACGTCCATCACAAGGTAGGCTACTACACTACCGATAACAATTCCTCCGGGAAACCATACATGGAACCTGTTAAGCATTTTGGTTTTCTCCCGGGGATACATTGTAGCTACCAGCGGATTACACGCAGCTTCCACCATACCGTTGCCCAGGCCGACAAGCAGGGTTCCTATGAATAAAGTAATAAAATCCGTCGCTAAGATTGTTACCAGAATGCCAGCCAGATGGCCGATAAAGGCCAGCCACATGATTTTTTTCATCCCAAATATATCGACCAGCGGTCCTCCGATGACCATAGCCACCGTAAATCCCCAGAAGGCAGGCCCGAACGCAAACCCCAGTTCTTCGCTGGTAAGGCCAAAATCACTGCCAAATACAGTTTCCAGCCTTGCCCGGATCGCAAAGGTCATAGAAGTAACAATCAATGCTATGCAACTTGCATAAAAAAGTCTATTCTTGTTAATTTGGTCTCCCATAATGTTAAAAAGGTTAGTTGCAAAAATTTTTAAGAATTTGAAAAATAAAATTATGAATTTTTACAATTTAAGCAAATATTTGATTTTTACCCCAGCACCAAATAAAATTTTCCCATATTTGTGGATTAAAAATTGAAATAATATTATCCATTATAAAAGAAAATAATAAATTTATCCCGTTTGTTGGTAATGAATGCCATTTTACCTAATCTAAATTCACTTATGAAACCAAAGAAAATACTTCTTCCGAAATTAATTTGCTTGATAATAACTTTGATCTTTGCCAATTGTCAGCAACAGCAAAAAGAAACGAATCAAACTACCGAATCCGATACTTCTACAGAATCAGCAACCTCAGCATCCCCGGTGGATAACACGCTTACTGCCGGGGAGAAAGAACAGGGCTGGAAATTACTGTTCGATGGTCAAACCACTGCCGGATGGCGGAATTTTAAAAGTACCGGGATTGGGCCGGCCTGGAAAGTAGAAGACGGAACATTAACCCTCGTCACCGGGGGTGATGAAAAAGGGGGCGATATCATAACAGATCAGACATACGAAAACTTTGAGTTGTCACTCGAATGGAAAATTGCCGAAGGTGGCAACAGTGGGATTATTTATCACGTGCTTGAAGAGGAACAGTACGACCGGGTCTGGCAAACAGGTCCTGAAATGCAGATACTGGATGATGATGGTCATCCGGACGGTAAAATTGTAAAGCACCGCGCCGGGGATTTATATGACCTGATCGAATGTGAAGTGGTTACCGTAAACCCACCCGGTGAATGGAACAAGATACGCCTGATTTCCGATAACGGCCGTGTAGAGCATTGGCAAAACGGGCGTAAAGTGGTAGAATTCAATATGGATGATCCATCATGGCAAACACTGATAGCCGGTAGTAAATTTAAAGACATGCCGGGGTTTGGAACATCTAAAAAAGGTTATATCTCCCTGCAGGATCATGGCGACAGGGTTTGGTTCAAAAATATCAAGATCAGGCAACTCTAGGTCATAGACAATGTCCCCCGATATTGTGTGACTAAAAATGCTTGGTCGTTTCCTCAATTAAAATCTTGACTATGAGAAATTTTTTTACATCAATAACCTTGGTACTACTGGTTTTGGGCGTATCCTCCTGCGATCAGGCAGTACAAAGAGATAAAAAAGTACTGGTCTTCAGTAAAACCGAAGGCTTCAGGCATTCTTCTATTGAGCCTGGCATTCAGGCAATTACCAGGTTGGGCCAGCAAAATGGTTTCCAGGTAGACACCACCGAAAATGCCGAAAATTTCAATGAAGAAAACCTCCGGCAATATAGCGCCGTGATCTTTTTAAACACTACCGGCGACGTGTTGAATCCTTACCAACAGGCAGATTTTGAGCGGTATATTCAGGCCGGAGGAGGTTATGTGGGTATCCATGCCGCTGCTGACACAGAATACCACTGGCGGTGGTATGGGAAGCTGGTAGGTGCCTATTTCAATGGTCATCCGAACAACCCCAATGTTCGTGACGCCAGGCTTGAGGTGCTGGACAAAAATCACCAGGCCACCGGCATGCTGGAAGATGAATGGAACAGAGCCGATGAATGGTACAATTACAAATCCATTAACCCGGAGATCAATGTGCTGATCAATCTGGATGAAAGCTCATATGAAGGGGGTACCAACGGTGAAAACCACCCTATTGCATGGTATCATGACTATGATGGAGGAAGGGCATTTTATACCGGTCTGGGCCATACCAATGAGTCTTTTAGCGAAGAAAAATACCTCGAACACCTGCTGGGAGGAATCACCTATGCCATGGGAGATCAAAAACCGTTGGATTATGGCAAAGTAACCACTTACCGGTTACCCGAGGAAAACCGGTTCACCAAAGTCGTGTTAACATCCAACCTCAATGAACCGACAGAAATGGCCGTATTAAGTAATGGGAAAGTCTTGTTTACAGAACGTCGCGGGGCTGTAAAAATGTATGACCCGGAGCTGGATACCGTCAAAGTATTAGCTACCATACCGGTCCATACAGCGTTTGAAGATGGACTCATGGGACTGGCCCTAGATCCTGATTATGATGACAACAATTGGATATATTTGTATTACAGCCCGGCCGGTGAAACACCGGTGCAACATCTATCCAGGTTTGAACTGATAGGTGATCACCTGAATATGGACAGTGAAATCATTGTGTTGAAGGTGCCGGTACAAAGGGATGAATGCTGCCATACAGGCGGTTCCATAGAGTTTGGCCCTGACGGAAACCTGTTTTTGTCCACCGGTGATGATACCAATCCTTTTAAAAGTGATGGGTTTGCCCCTATTGACGAAAGGCCGGACAGACGACCCTGGGATGCCCAGAGAAGCTCCGGAAATACGAATGACCTGCGTGGTAAAATACTGCGAATCCGTCCGGAAGCAGACGGCACCTATACCATTCCGGAGGGCAACCTTTTTCCTAAAGACGATCCTTTATCAAAACCTGAAATATATGTGATGGGATGCCGCAACCCCTACCGCATTTCTATCGACCAAAAGACTGGCTATCTTTATTGGGGAGATGTTGGTCCTGACGCCGGAGAAGAAAAGCCTGAAAGGGGCCCGAGGGGCCATGATGAGGTCAACCAGGCCAGGGGGGCCGGATTTTTCGGGTGGCCCTACTTTGTGGGAGACAATAAGGCATATCTCGACTATGACTTTGCCACTGAAAAGTCAGGAGCCCTGTTTGATGTGAATAAACCGGTTAACCTGTCTGTCAATAATACCGGAAGAAAAGAGCTACCTACCGCCCAACCTGCATTTATCTGGTATCCCTATGCGGCCTCCCCGGAGTTTCCCATTGTCGGCGAAGGCGGAAGGAATGCTATGGCCGGGCCTGTTTTTCATAAAGAAGATTTCACAAATCAGGAAAGCAGCTTTCCTGATTATTTCGATAAAAAACTTATCATCTATGATTGGATCAGGGACTGGATAATGATTGTGACTATGGATGAAAATGGGGATCTGCTGAACATCGATCCCTTCATGGCAGGTACCGCATTTAATAATATCATTGATATGCAGTTTGGGCCCGATGGATCGCTTTATGGAATAGAATATGGACAGAAATGGTTTAGTCAAAATGAAGACGCAACACTCTTCCGGATTGATTACAATGGAGGAAACAGGCCACCGGAAGTGAAAATTATGGCCGACAAAACCGTAGGCGCAGCGCCGTTATCAGTAAATTTCACCTCAGAAGTGAAAGATTATGACAATGACGAGGTAACTTACAACTGGAAATTTATGGAGAAAGGGAACAATCCGGTCACTGAAGAAAATCCCTCATTTACCTTCCCCGCTGCAGGTATTTATCAGGTGAAACTAAAGGTCACTGATGCGGCAGGCAATGAAAGTAAGGATCAGCTTGAAATCAAAGTAGGGAATGAAAAGCCGGATGTTCAAATAGCTTTTGACGGCAACCAGACATTTTATTTTGACCGGAGATCGATTGATTATACCGTCAAAGTCAACGACCTGGAAGATGGAAGTACTGAAGATGGAAGCATTTCCGGCGAAGACATCTATTTGACCATAGACTATCTCGATCAGGGATTTGATAAAACCCTGATTGAGCAGGGACACAAATCCGGCCAGGAGTTTTCAAAATTTATGGTTGGAAAAAGGCTCATGGAAGGCAGCGATTGTAAATCATGTCATCAAAAAGATGAAAAGTCTATAGGCCCTTCTTACATGCGAGTGGCCGCCAAATATAAACAAGATGATATGGGCTATCTGGCCGGTAAAATCATTAACGGTGGCGGCGGTGTCTGGGGTGAGCAAGCCATGGCAGCCCATCCACAGATCAGCCAGCCTGATGCAGAACAAATGGTTTCATACATTTTGTCGCTGGATGATAACAAAAACAGGCCTTCGGGATTGCCGTTGTCGGGCAATTTCAGTTTCAAAGAGCACCTGAAAACACCCATGAAGGGAACTTATTTTATCAAGGCCTCCTACACTGATACGGGGGGTGGTAAAATAGGCCCTCTTAGTACAGAGAAGACCCTGGTGTTACGCAGCCCAATGGTTTCTGCTATCAAATATGATGATCAAGCTGAAACAATGACCTTCGAAATTCCGGACACTAAGTTGGAGGTAGTGGTCTTTATGCATGGTTCCTACACAAGGTTTGATGACATAGATCTCACCGGTGTCACAAGCGTCACCCTGATAGCAGGCAAAGACGAAAGACTCAAAGGCGGTGAAATTGAGCTAAGAACCGGTAGCCCTGACGGCTCTCTCCTGGGAAAAGTATCCGTCATGGAAAATAATATGGGTTATCCCGCCACCATCAATCTCGAATCACCCCAGAAGGGGATCCATGACCTTTACTTTGTTGGGAAAAATCAGGATAACACCGGGCCCGTTTGTGTGGTAATCAGTATCCTTTTCAATTTTCAAAACACTGTTAAGTAGGAATTTACAATGAACAATTGACAATGATAACTGAAGTTTGTTACCCAATAACTGTTAGTTCCCCATTGTCAATTGTTCATTGTAAATTATAAATTGTCAATTATTTACTCCGTTTTTTCTTTTTGTAAGTTCTTTTTTTATGGCCGTTTTTAAGAGGTCTGGGGTTGTAAACAGGGCCTTCACCGATGTGGGCGGGTAGTTTTACCTTTCTTATTTCATGGCCGATCAGTTTTTCAATCCTCTTGAATTTACTCTGTTCACTTTCATTGATAAATGTAAAGGCTATACCCGTTGTTTCTGCCCTTGCCGTACGGCCTATGCGGTGGATGTAATCTTCGGCATCGGGTGGTACATCGTAGTTAATAATAAGACTGATGCTTTCAATATCAATACCCCTCGACAGGATATCAGTGGCCACCAATATTTGCAATTCCCGGTTCCTGAATCTCCTTAAAACATCCTCTCTTTCCTCCTGCTCCAGGTCAGAGTGAATTTCTTCAGACCGGAATTTCAGTTTTTTCAGGCTTTTATTGATACGTTTTACATTGGCCTTGGTAGAACAAAATATGATGATGCTTGGCAATGGTTTTGCCGAGATCAGGTGAGTGACCAGGTCAAGTTTTTGGTGATCATAGACTGAAAAAGCCGCATGAAACAATCCTTCAGCCGGTTTGGAAATGGCTATGTCGATTCTGAACGGATCATGTAGTATTTTTTCTGCCAATTGTCTGATTTTCGGAGGCATAGTGGCCGAAAACAACAGGGTTTGCCGCTTTTCAGGAAGTTGTCTGACGATTTTCATCAGATCGTCAAAAAAACCCATATCCAACATCCGGTCCGCCTCATCCAGAATCAAATGTCGCAGATTCCCGAAGTTTACATAACCTAAATTGAGGTGGGTAATAATTCGGCCGGGCGTTGCAATGATGATATCAGCGCCCTGGGTGAGGGCAGCTTTTTCCCGGTTAAAAGTATTTCCATCACCTCCCCCATACACTGCAATGGAACTGATAGGGGTGAAATATGAAAACCCTTCCAACTGCTGATCGATCTGCACCGCCAGTTCCCGTGTCGGTACAATTATAAGGGTACTAATATTATCGGATGCCTGTCTGATAATATCATCCATGACCGGCAACAAAAACGCGGCCGTCTTGCCCGTACCGGTTTGCGCGCAGGCGATCAGATCCTTTTTCTCCATAACGGCCGGGATGGCCTGTTGTTGTATAGGAGTTGGCTGTTTAAACCCCATAGCTGATAGTCCGTCGTACAACTCCTCACTAAAATTAAAATCTTTAAACTCCAATGTCTATCTTGTTATTTTTTACAAATTAACTAACTATTACCAGATATAACCCTCAGTTTTCCCGACAAATTCTCAAATGTAATTAATTTTGTTTCACCTAACAACTCGCCATCCATCTCAACCCCAAACGATTCAGGAGCAACAACAGAAAGTTTTTGGGTATTTACTATTTTCACTTCCTTATTATTTATAAAACTACCGTCAAACAGTTTAAAAAAGTTCCTTATTACGTTTAATTTGTTAATTTTCCCAACTACCGTTAAAGACAAAAGGCCGTCATCGTACCTGGCGTGGGGAGCCATCATCATGCCTCCTCCATTGAATTTGCATATAGCTATACTCATAGCGAAAACTGATAGCCTCCATTCATCTGAAACGCCTGTGTCGATGACTAAATCTACCGGCCGGTAGCGAATCAGCGATATGATCATTGCCAGTAGGTAATAGTATTGGCCATGAAAACTTTTTCCGGAAATCAACCTGGTATTTTTAACCACTGACGCATTAAAACCTATACCGGCGATGTTCAGGTAATAATGTGTAAATGCTCCTTTTTCGGTAGTTATGCTTATTTTTCCTATGTCTTGCAATAACGTCCGGTTGGTACGCAGATTTTTAATAGCTTCTTTGTATTGCTTACTGATATTATGCGACCTAATCCAGTCATTCCCGGTGCCGGCGGGAATCACACCCACTGTTACCTCGCTGGGATCCGGGATAGTTTCATGGCCAAATATGCCATTTACAATTTCATTCAATGTACCATCACCGCCTACCCCTAATATTTTCCGGTAGCCGTTCTGCAAAGCGCTTTTTGTCAGCAAAATGGTGTGACGTTCATAGTTTGAAAAGCAAAAATCGAATTCAATTTCCTGAATAAGTAATTCTTTTTTAATTTTACGCCATCTATTTCTGACCCTGCCACCTGCTGCCACAGGGTTTACAATTACAAACCAGGTCTTCGTTTTTAAACTTTTTGTGTTATATTGGTGGCTTGACAAAAATTTGAAGTATTAAAAACATCTAAAATACTATTTTTTATTAACAATTTATTAAAGAGATTGCATAAAAATTGGTATGACTAATTTCTAAATTAACAAAGATCGACCCAAAAACAAAACTAGATTAATGTCGAGAATAATAATTATTTCTAACCGTCTGCCGGTTTCAATTATTGAAAGTGATGGAGACATTAATTTGAAACCTAGCGCAGGAGGGTTGGCAACCGGTTTAAAATCTTTAAACACGGAAAAGGAAATAATTTGGCTGGGCTGGCCGGGCATTATTACCAGCGACACTTCGCTGCAGTCACAAATCACAGATAAACTAAAAGCGCTTGGCATGTACCCTGTTTTTTTGTCTCAGGAAAAATATGACAAGTATTACAAGGGATTCAGCAATGAAACGCTGTGGCCCTTATTTCATTACTTTCAGCAATATACCATGTACATGACCAGCTACTGGTTGGCATACAAGGAAGTGAACATGATATTTGCCGAGAAATTATTTAAAATTGCCGAGCCCGATGACATATTCTGGGTTCAGGACTATCATTTAATGCTGGTTCCGAGACTCATCCGTGAGAAATACAGGAAAGCTTCCATAGGTTTCTTTTTACACATACCCTTTCCGTCTTATGAGCTATTCAGGACCCTGCCATGGCGAAGTGAAATTCTGGAAGGTGTACTCGGTGCGGATCTTGTCGGTTTTCACACATATGACTATGTCCGGCACTTTTTGAGTGCTGTCAGCAGGATTTTGGACCTCAACCATCACTTTTTGGGACGTGTAACATTGCATGACCGGATCGTTGATGTCGACAGCATGCCTATGGGGATCGATTATGATAAATTTGAGCGGGCAGTCTACGATAGTGAGACACAAAAGGAAATAGCAAGATATAAAAAAACCATCAGCAAGGACGAGAAGGTGATACTCGCTATCGACAGGCTCGACTATTCCAAGGCATTGCCAAAACGGCTCAAGGCCTTTGACCGCTTTCTGGAATGGTACCCGGAATACAAAAGAAAGGTCACCCTGGTCATCATTCTGGTACCTTCACGATCTACCGTACCCCAGTATCAAAGCTTAAAAGACGAGATCGACCTGGCAGTGGGCAAAATCAATGGAAAATGGGGTACTTCCAACTGGACACCAATACATTACTATTACCGTTCATTCCGCTTCTCAAGGCTGGTTGCCTGGTATCATATTTCCCCTATTGCCCTGGTAACCCCTTACCGAGATGGGATGAACCTGGTTTCCAAAGAATACATCGCCACCAAAACCGATGGTAAAGGGGTGCTGATCTTAAGTGAAATGGCAGGCTCGGCCAAGGAGCTGACCAGCGCTTTGCAGGTAAATCCCAACAGTACCGCCAGCATAGTCGATGCCTTGTACAATGCCATTAACATGCCGGAGGAGGAGCAGATTACCCGCAATAAAAGGATGAAAAAAATCATTCAGCGCAATAATATAAATACCTGGGCTAATAATTTTTTAACAAGACTAGAAGATTTGAGAAAGCTTTCGGACAAACTACTTGAAAAGCAATTCGACGATAGTGCGGAGGAATTGCTATTAAAAGACTATAATCTCGCTACTAAAAGGTTAATTTTTCTTGATTATGACGGTACGCTTGTTGGTTTCAAAAATGACCCGATGAAGGCCAAGCCAACGGAAGAGTTACTGGATAACCTTAAAAAACTAACCGGCAACGATAAAAACAACGTGGTTATTATCAGTGGCAGGGATAAGAATACCCTTGAATCCTGGTTTCATCACCTTCCTGTCAACTTAATTGCCGAACATGGGGCCTGGTGCAGAAATATCGAGGATCGATGGTGTCAGATGACAGCGCTGAAAGATGACTGGAAGGCTGGTATTAAAGCATTCCTGGAAGCCATTGTCGATCGAACACCTGGTTCTTTTATAGAGGAAAAAAGCTATTCGATCGCCTGGCACTACAGAAAGCTTGACCCCGGACTGGCTGAGATCAGAAAACATGAGCTAATGGAAAACCTGAACCTGAGGATTTCAGGGACAAACCTGCAACTGATGGAGGGAAATAAGGTGTTGGAGATCAAAGACAACAAGGTAAACAAAGGGCTTGCTTCCACATCCTGGTTGGAAAAAGATGAGTGGGACTTTATCATGGCCGTCGGGGATGACTACACTGACGAGGATACTTTTAAGGCAATGCCTGATAAAGCCTACACATTAAAGGTCGGCTTTACCGCCACCGCGGCTAAGTATAATATCGATACGGTTAGCGATGTTCAGAAGCTTTTGACAAAAATGACCAGCTTGTAAAAACGTTCAAAGTTGGTGATTGCTTTTCTGATGGATACGGAGCGCTTTGTAAAGTCGTACCGCCAGGTATCTGGCTTGAATGCTTTGTGTCTTTGTGCCTCCGTGGTGGAAAATGGTGAACCACAAAGACACCAAGGCACAAAGAGACACCAAGAGTTTTGTCGAAAATGTTGTGCAACAGCTAAGTTTCCTTTATGCTGGTTTAAAAGTCATATCCCGTTGACAAAGTTGGGTAAATCCAGTTTTCTGGAAATCCTGGAGGCCGCATTCATGACACCTACATGGCTATAAGTTTGTGGGAAATTACCCCATTGGCTGCCG
Source organism: Agaribacillus sp. DX54 (assembly GCF_056858335.1). NCBI lineage: Bacteria > Pseudomonadati > Bacteroidota > Cytophagia > Cytophagales > Splendidivirgaceae > Agaribacillus > Agaribacillus sp. DX54. Next base: position 100,254 of record NZ_JBXEQE010000010.1, on the reverse strand, counting down.
GTTTTAGCATGTACATCCTCACTGAGCAATCCGAGATGGTTCGCATATCCCAGCAGGTTGCGGAAAGTGGTATTGGCCTCTTCTACCCTGTCGACACAGGCCAGGGCTTCTACATACCAAAATGAGCATACCAGGAAGGTGTTTTCAGGCGCACCGAAATCATCCTCGTGTTTATAACGGAAAAACAGGCCTTCGGGGGTTTTGAGTTCTTCTTCCAGTTTTTTAAGGTGAAGGGCCGCTTTTTCAGACTTTGGGTCCAGATAGTTCATGGTTATGAGCTGCAGCAAACTGGCATCCATATTCTTTGTGCCAATAGCCTGGGTGTAGGCTTGCAATTCAGGGTTATAACATTGCTCTATTTGTTCGGTAGCCAAAGCCTTTAGCGCTAGTGCCTTTTTAAGCATTTTATCATCATCGATGGCCCTGGCGATTTTTTCAGCCGCACAGGAACCCGCCCAATGAAACAGAAAAGTGTAGCAGTGTTTTTGACTTTTGTTTCTGAACTCCCACAGACCGGCATCCGGTTCATCCATGGTTTTCTCAATAGACGCCAATAGGTTGTAAATCAGACCGGTACTCTTGACATTCCCCTGGTAAATATATCTTTCGTCAGCATAAATAGGTAGCAGGGAAACCAGGATCTGCCCGTAAACGTCATTTTGAATGTGCTCTTTGGCCTGGTTACCTATCCTTACAGGCTGATTTCCAAGATATCCATCGAGTGGAATAATCCTTTCCACAAAATCCTCGTCACCCATTAATGTATAAACCGGGTTGTAACGGTCCGTCTTGGATTTTGACAGATTCTCAATATAGGTGGAGTATACGCCGATTTCCTCAAAGTGCCCGATTTGGTTCAGGGCCTTTAAAGTGTAAAAAGAGTCCCGCATCCAGCAATACCGGTAGTCCCAGTTCCTGCCTGACCGATCATGTTCCGGTAAACTCGTGGTAGCGGAGGCAATGATGGCGCCTGTATCCTCAAACTGATGGATTTTCAAAGTTAAAGCCGACCTTATTACCTCCTCCTGGTATAAATTTTCGATGGTACATAACTGTACCCAGTGTTGCCAGTATGAAATAGTTTTTCGCAAAAAATCTTCGGCCGTGGTTTCAAGGGGACCTTCCAGTGGTACCCCCCAGGTCAGTATCAGGTATTTTGAACCATTGAGGACAAATGACTTTTCCTCAAGAATATAATTCAATGAAATATTGGTGGAAAGTCTCACCGGCTTGTCGAGGCCAATGTACCGTAAATGACTGCTCCCGAAATGCACTTCCGGTACAACGCTGCCGTAATCCCCGACAGGTTTGCACGATATCTTTAAGTTAGGTGTTCCATCGATAGGTTCCAGCTTGCGAATGAGCATCAACGGTTTATAGTTCCGCTCATACTGTTCAAAACGGGGCGCAAAATCCGTTACCCGGAAAGCGCCATTGTTTGAGGTAAACTCTGTGCATAAGACATTTGTATTTTTAACATAAAACTGGTAGGTCTCATAGTGTTCATCGGCACAGGAAATTGAAAAATGCCCCCCCGTTTTCTCATCGAGCAAACTGCCAAAAACAAAACTGCTGTCAAACTTTGGCCAGCAAAGCCATTTGATGACAGCATTTTTATCTATCAGGGCGTTGTATGAACAATTACCGATAATACCGAGATCATATGTGTGTCTTTGCATGTGACAATACTATTTTTAATGGGAATTTTAACTTTAAGAGGGTTCGGATGCTGTCAGCACGCGAATTAACAAATTTAATCGGATTAAATCAACACACCCATGATAAGTATGTCATCGGTTTGCTCATTTTCTCCTTTCCAAAACCTGAATTTCCTGTCTAAAATTTCCCGCTGTGTCAGCAGGCTTTCACCTTGTATCTCACAAATGAGATCCTTAAACCTCCCCGGCAAGAATTTTTTATTGTTTTCACCGCCAAACTGGTCGGTATAACCATCTGAAAAAACATAAAACGTATCATTTTTATCAAGATAAATTTCGTGCTCTTTGTAGGTTCTGTCTTTGGGATAAAATGTGCCTCCTACCGAATGCGGATCGCCTTTGATGACATTCAAATGATTGTTTTTGAAGTAATACAGTGGTCTTTTGGCACCTGCAAATGAAAGTTTCATACTTCCCTTATCAAATCTGCCTATGGCGATATCCATCCCCTCATTGTTGTTCACCTGATAGTTCTCCTGGTTGAGGGTGTTGAGCACGCGGTAATTGAGTTCCGACAGTATCTCTGAAGGATACAAAATCCTTTTTTCATTGACCACCTGGTTCAGCAATGAATTGCCCATCACCGTAATGAGTGCCCCCGGTACACCATGTCCTGTACAATCCACCACCGCGAAAATCAGATAATCCTCTTCATCCGACAACCAGAAAAAATCACCATTGATAACATCCCTGGCCTTGTAATAAATAAATGACTCCGAAAAAAACCTTTCGAGGATCACAGGATCAGGCAATAAAGACTCCTGGATGGATTTGGCATAAGAAATGCTATCCATCATATCTACATTTTTACTTAATATTTCATTGTTTTTCAGCTCTAAATCTTTGTTGGCCTTGATTTTAAACTGATTCCTTTTGTACAGAACAAAAATCAGGGTGCCAAACAGGAATAAACAGGAAATCAAAAGGTAGGCCACCAACCTGGTCTGAGACTGACGTAATCCCTGGATTTCAGATTCCTTTTTTGTGAGATTGATTTCACTTTCCTTTTTCTTAATTTTGTAATCCGACTCAATTTCATTGATTTTCTTCAGGTTTTCTTCATTGAAAAATGAATCTTTAAGAAATTCATATTGTTTATAGTATTCGAGTGATCTTGCGTAATCACTCATGGTGTCATAAACCCTGGAAAGACCTAGATAGCTTTCTTTCAATCTGAGCCTGGCCTTAATTTTCGTTCCAATGCTCACCGACTGGAGATAAAATTTTTCAGCGTGGATGGCCTCCCCTTTTCCGAGATAGGCAGCGGCGATGTTATTCAAAAGATGCGCTTTATCATAGTCATTATCGATACCTACCCCCAAATCCCTTGACCTGTTAAAATATACCAGGGCACTGTCATACATGCCCCTTTTCAGGAAATTCTGGCCGAGGTTGTTCAGAGAAACAAACATGCCCCTGATATTCTGCCTTTTTTTGTCTATGTTAAAAGCCTTCACAAATGTGTTGAAGCCTTTTTCGTACTCACCCAACGCATCGTAAATCAAGCCGATGTTACTCAGTGTATTGGCCACAGCCCCTTGGTTTCCCAATTCTTCTTTAACTGTCAAGGACTTGCTGTAATACTCAAGCGCCTTCTCCAACTGACCGTTTTCGCTATATACAATCCCGATGTTGTTTAATGTAATAGCCTGATTGAAACGGTCGCCTTGTTCTTCGGCAATATGGAGTACCTCAAAAAAGTACTCAAGTGTCCGGCTGTAATTACCGATGTTAAAAAATATTCTTGCCAGGTTTTCCAATGCAATGGCCTCCTTCGCTTTGTTTCTCGACTTTTTGGCCATATCGAGAAACTCCTGTCCCAATTCTAAAGACAATCCGGGGTTTTTGATACGTTGCTCCTTGGACTTTGAATACAAGGAGGCCATTTTTATGCTATCATACTCATAAACCACCTGGTTATTCTGAGCCCTGACCCAACCGACTATCCATACTAAAATGATAAAAAAGCCTATGCTAGCTTTCATTTCGAATCAAAAAACATTGCCAATCTAAAATGACACATAGATAAATACACATCATTTTTCCGCCCACAAAATACAACCTAAAAATGAAAAAAACGATATAACCTCCATGATTATGTACTATTTACCTGAAAATCATTTTTTCCCGTGAAAAGGTTATCCGGGCATCCAATTAATCATTAGATTCGCCGTTTTAATGGCTAGCATGATAAAATATCTGAATAGATTGAAACAACAAAGTAATATATCACTATATTTAATAGTATTGATTCTGGCAATTTCCTGTTCCCAGTCGAGTTGCTCAGGCAGCAAAAGGGTTGCAACCGTAAAAATTACAAAACCCCAAAACCGGAACAGGTTTTACAATCCTAAAAAAGACCGCTGGAAAAAAAGGATCAAAAGGGTAAGAGTAAAGAATTAGTAGCTTTTTGTGGCATGATGAAGTTAACCAAATATTTTGAAAAGGGAAGTTATCTATTTGACAATCAAGACTATAAACAATCGATTGTATGGTTCGACAAGGCACTGAAGATTGACCCTGACCATGTTCGGTGCCTGCATATCAGGGCTTTGGCAAAAGGAAAATTGGCCGAATATACGGGCGCCATGGAAGATTTTGCGAGGGCACTCCTGCTGGAACCTTCCAATGCCGTAATTTTGAGTGACCGCGCTTTGGTTTATCATTTTATGGGGGAAAAGGAAAAATCGATGGCAGATTTTGACAGGGCCGTGATGCTGGAACCTGAAAACGGCTACAGATATGCCAGCCGGGCATTTATCAAAGATCGCATCGGGGATTTAGAAGGGGCTCTGGAGGATTACGACAAAGCCATAGCCCTGGATCCGGAAGATGCTATTTCCATTAACAACCGGGGGATGGTGGAAGAAAAAATGGGCTACGCAAACAAGGCCCAGCAATCATTTATGCAGGCAGATGAGCTGGAATCCATCCTCAAGAGCAATGATATAAAGCATGCCTCGAAGCCTGAGTACAAAAAACCACAATTTCAGCCCCCACCATCCGGTAATGAAAAGAGGCTTTCGGTCCGGAATTATTTTACCATTTTAAAAGGGATTTTCACCAGCAAGGAAGAGTTCAGTGCTTTTATCCGATTCTGTAAAAAGGGCTTTAGAGCCTGAAACAGATACCCGTGAAGCCACTCATTTCCGTCATCATGCCGGTCAGGAATGCCGCCGGCACGGTAAAAAGGGCGTTAAACAGTATCATCGATCAGACTTTTCCACATTTTGAACTGATTGTTGTCAATGATGGGTCGGTGGATAATACCACATCCCTTCTTAATAGTTACCATGATCCCCGGCTTACTGTTATTCATCAGGAACATAAAGGCATTGCAAAATCGCTCAACAAGGCGATCAGGCTGGCAAAATCGCCACTGATTGCCAGGATGGATGCCGATGATATTGCTTCTCCACAACGCCTGCAGATGCAACATGAGTACATGCAAAAACATCCGGGTACGGGCGTGGTCAGTTGCCTGGTAAATTTTCAAGGTGATGTGCAAAGACAAAAGGGCTATTTTTTATATTGCCAATGGATCAACCGACTGATTTCGTGCCATGAAATTTATATCAATCGTTTTGCAGACGCTCCGCTGGCACACCCTACGGTGCTTTTCAGAAAAGCAGTGGTCGACCGATACGGATATTATGACGAGTCTGAACTTCCGGAGGATTATGAGCTTTGGCTAAGATGGATGGAAAAAGGGGTAAGATTTTCCAAGGTCAGAGAGGAACTGCTTACCTGGACCGATAGTCCGAACCGCTTGTCACGGGTACATCCGAATTACAGTCAGGAGGCATTTTATAAGGTGAAAACCAAATACCTGGTTCACTGGATCTGCCGGAAGTTTCCGGCCAAATTGCCGGAAATCTGGATTTGGGGTTGGGGGAAAGCCGTTTTTCAAAAGTCGTCTTATTTGTCATACCATGGTTTGCCAATCACAGGGTACATAGACTTGTCTGTTAATCCTGCCAGACAAAAAAAACGTCGTGTTATTCACTATTCAGCCATCCCCGGTCCTGAAAATACCCTGATTCTAAGTTATGTCGGAGACCGGGTCGGCAAAACCAAAATTTATCAATACCTGGTGTCCAGAGGGTATGTGGCCGGTGTCAGCTTTTACATGATGGCCTGAGATAAAACTAAAAACTTATTTAACTATTTAACTTTATACCTTTCATTTTTAATATATTCGGGCCCTGAATTAAAAGTTATCCCTTATTAATCTATGAATAATATCTGCAAGAGGCTTATCATATCCGTATTTGTGTTTTTACCGGTCACCGGTTTTAGCCAAAATTCCAGTACCCTGTCAATTGAAGAAATCATGCAGGGGCAGGCATGGATCGGACATTCACCCAGTAGCCTGAAATGGTCCCACGACAGCAAGACCCTGTATTTTGACTGGAACCCTGAAAATCTGGCTGCCGATTCATTGTACCTCTTAAAAATGGATAGTCAAACTCCCGAGAAAGTTTCGCCAGCAGTCCGCAGGTCCCTGCCATCTTTTGCCGGAAAAATCAATAAGCGGGGCGATTTAAAGATTTACGAAAAAAACGGGGATCTGTATTTACTCGACCTGCCGGATGGCAAAATCAAACAGTTGACAAATTCAATACAAAGAGAGTCAAATGCTGCATTTCTGAATAATGACAGAAAGATCGTGTATCAACTGGAGAACAACCTGTATTCCTGGGATTTGGAAAACGGACAATTGGTGCAGTTAACCAACTTCAGGAAAGGAAAAGATAGCCGCAAAGACCAGACAGAACTGTCAGGAGCAGACCGGTGGTTAAGGCAGGATCAGCTCAATCATTTTCAAATTTTACGGGAAAGAAAAGAGAAAAAAGAGACTGCCAAAAACATCCGCGAGCAGAATAAGGTCAAGAGGCCAAAAGCTATTTACTACGGGAATAAACTTATAAGTAATATCAGGCTGAGTCCTGATGAACAGTTTGTGACCTTCCGCCTTAGCTGGCGGGTGGGCAAAGCAGGAACTACCAAAGTTCCTGACTACGTCACCGAAGGTGGCTATACCGAAGCAATAAACGCCAGGGCCAAGGTGGGTAATGGACTGTCCTCATACAAAATGGGAATTTACGATCTGAAAAGAGATAGTTGTTACTATTTAAACGTAAAAAACATACCTGGTATCTACGATACGCCGGCCTTTTTGAAGGTTTCCGGAAAAGAGAAAACGAACCATACCAAAATGCGGGAAGTGATCGCTCACGGACCAATATGGGCGGAAAATGGTAAAAATGCCGTCATTGTGGTACGCTCGCTGGATAACAAGGATCGTTGGATCATGTCCCTTGATTTAAGTAATGGGAAACCCACCCTATTAGACCGTCAACACGATGAAGCCTGGATCGGTGGACCGGGCGTAAGTGGATGGAATTTTTCGATGGGCAGCATTGGCTGGATGCCGGATAATGAATCGGTGTGGTACCAGTCTGAAGAAAGCGGATACGCTCATATTTTTGTGGTCAATGTCCGTACAGGAAAGAAGAAAAGGCTAACCAAGGGAAAATTTGAAATCTATAATCCCAAAATTTCCCAAGACAAGAAGTTTTTTTATTTCAGCAGCAATGAAGTGCATTCCGGTGAAAGGCATTTTTATAAAATGGATATTAAAGGTGGAAAGCCTGTGAGGCTAACCACCATGCCCGGCCGGAACGACGTGGTTTTATCCCCTGATGAAAAAACTATGGCCATACTTCATTCCTACGCCAATCAGCCCTGGGAACTCTATGTGGCGGATAACAAAGAAGGCAACTCCCCTGTAAGGATCACCTATTCACAGTCTGATAGTTTCAAAGCTTACAAGTGGAGGGAGCCTGAGTTCGTCACATTCAAGGCTACGGACGGGGCTAAAGTACCTGCCCGCATCTACCGTCCGCAACAACCTGCGGAAGGCGGTCCTGCCGTGATTTTTGTGCATGGGGCAGGGTATTTACAGAACGCTCACAAATGGTGGAGCAGCTATTTCAGGGAGTATATGTTCCACAATTTGCTGGCAGATGCAGGTTACACCGTGCTTGATATTGACTACCGGGGCAGTGCCGGCTACGGTCGTGACTGGCGAACCGGTATTTATCGTTTCATGGGAGGCAAAGATCTGGATGATCAGGTAGATGGCGCGAGGTTTCTTGTGGAAAACTACGGTGTGGATCCAAAAAAGATCGGGATTTACGGAGGATCATATGGAGGGTTTATCACTTTAATGGCTATGTTTACCAAACCGGGGGTGTTTAAAGCCGGTGCCGCGCTACGATCGGTGACCGACTGGGCGCACTACAATCACCCCTATACCGCCAATATTCTCAATACCCCTGAACTGGATAGCATGGCCTATGTCAGAAGCTCTCCCATCTACCACGCCGAAGGTCTCCGGGATGCCTTACTGATTTGTCATGGTATGGTAGATACAAACGTTCATTTTCAGGATGTGGTGCGGCTGGCACAAAGACTGATTGAACTGGGTAAAGAAAATTGGGAATTTGCGGTATACCCTGTTGAGAACCACAGCTTTGTGGAACCTAGTAGCTGGACTGATGAGTATAAGAGGATATTTCGGTTGTTTGAGGAGAATTTGAAGTAAATGCGGGTTGCGGGTTTGTAGGTTTGTACTATTATTAAAGGCACCAAGACACAAAGAATTTTGTCGAAAATGTTGTGCAACAGTCACGGGAGGCTTGTGCGATAGTAATAGCCTAGAGCGACAACAGCACCCGCAATCCGAAACCCGGAACTCGCACACGGTAAGTTATTGGAAGGGTAGAATATTAAGACGAATGATGGCAAGGGAATTTGTTATGTGAAATCTATCAGGTATATTACTGCCATGTATAACTATCGTAGGCTTTCTCTTTAAAAAATGACAAAGACATTTCTTTCCTTCATAGCCGTTGCAATAGCATTTGTTGCATGCAAAAAAACGGCCCTGGACATAAAAATCCAAAAGTCGGGATTAGTGGTTGACAGTGCTATGGTTGTATCTGCGCATCCACTGGCTTCAGAAGCAGGTGCCAAAATTTTAAAGCAAGGTGGTAATGCCGTGGACGCTGCCATAGCAGTACAATTTGCCCTGGCAGTGGTTTATCCGGTAGCCGGAAACATCGGTGGTGGGGGTTTTATGGTGATCAGGGAAAAAAATGGTCAAACAGCCACACTGGATTTCCGGGAAAAAGCTCCTGCCGGGGCGGGAAGGGATATGTACCTGGATGAAAACGGTGAAGTGGTCGAAAACCTTAGCTTACGGGGACACCTGGCCGCTGGTGTTCCGGGTTCCGTTGCAGGTATGGCGGAGGCCTACGAAAAATATGGTTCAATGTCATGGAAAGCCCTGATTCAGCCGGCCATAGATCTTGCCGCCAAGGGCTTTAAGTTAACGGCAAGGGAGGCACGGGCACTCAATCGCAATCAGGAAGCATTCATGCAATATAATACCGTTACACCTGAAAATGTTATCAATACAAAAGGGTGGGAAGAAGGACAAACTATCAAGTACAAGGACCTGGCCAAAACGCTGACTTTAATCAGCGAACAAGGCAGAGACGGATTTTATAAGGGAAGAACCGCCAAAAATATTGTGGAAGAAATGGCACGGGGTGGTGGCATCATTAGCCTGGAAGACCTTGAAAACTACCAGGCAAAATGGCGGCCGGCGTTAACCGGCATTTACAAAGGTTACAAAATAATTTCCATGCCCCCACCATCCAGTGGAGGGGTGGCGTTGTTGCAACTATTGAAAAGTATCGAACCGCATGCTATTGGCGAATTAGGACATAACACAGCCGCTGCGGTACACCTCATGACCGAAGCAGAGAGAAGGGTATATGCCGACCGGGCTACTCATTTAGGCGACCCCGATTACTGGAATGTACCGGTGGCCCAACTGGTAGACTCCGCCTACAACGCCCGCCGTATGCTCAGTTACAACCCGGATAGCGCCACCCGAAGCCAGGAAATAACCGCAGGCCAGCCGCTATTGGCAGAGCGCCTGGAGACCACACATTTTTCAGTGGTAGATAAATATGGCAATGCAGTATCTGTCACCACCACGCTCAACGGTGGGTTCGGAAGTAAAGTGTTTGTCGCCGGTTCCGGCTTTCTGCTCAATAATGAGATGGATGATTTTAGCATTAAACCTGGTTTTCCCAATTACTACGGACTTATCGGAGGGGAGGCCAATGCCATTGAACCCGGCAAAAGAATGTTAAGCTCGATGACACCTACAATTGTGGAAAAGCATGGGGAGTTGTTCATGGTGGTTGGCACCCCCGGTGGATCCACAATCATTACCTCCGTCTTTCAAACAATTCTAAATGTCCTGGATCACGGAATGAACATGCAGCAAGCCGTCGACGCCGGACGTGTACATCATCAATGGAAACCGGATACCATCTTCACAGAAACTGAAGCGCTTGACAGCTCGTCTATACTCCTGCTGCAATCTATGGGACATCACGTGGTCGACCGTGGCAGTATCGGTCTCGTAGATGCCATTCTGATTAGAAAGGATGGGAAACTTGAAGGGGGTGCCGACCGGAGGGGAGACGATACGGCAGCGGGATACTAGTACTACTTTGTCAGATATAATTCATTGATATTGAGATTTATAGTATCTATCTATATCTTTTTGTCTTTGCCAGTGCCTTTTTAGCAATTGTTCTCTTCTCAGGATTATCTTGTTTGGGTTTTCATCCCATAAGCATTGGATGAGTTTTTTGAGATCCAAATAGCTCAACAATGGTATTTGTTCCCGGTTTCGAAGGGTTTCTTTTAGGACAAATAGCATGGCCAGCATAGTTAATGCTTGAAAGTGGTACCAGCTATTGTACTTTCTGATTTGGTAGTCGGACATTCCTAGCTCTTTACTGTTGTCTTTAAAGGCTTTTTCTACCAGGTATCGCTGTGATTGCATGAAAGCAAACCTTTCTATGTTGCATTCATTGATTGAGAAGTTGCTCAAACTGATTTTAATTTTTCCATTTTTACTGCAAGGTTTACGTATGATCAAAGTGCGTTCACGGGCTTGTTTTTCAGCGCCCTTGCCATGATCACCCTGGTCCCAAACCCATACCCTGGCAACATGGATTTTAGCTTTAAGCCATCCTTTTGTAGTCTTTCTTATTTTCATCAGTTGAAAATCCTGCTCTTTAAGCTGGCCAAGATAATCATCTACCTTCATGGGTTGGCTGTCGGCTTTCAACCGTTTATGCCTCGGGCTTGGCAGGCCAATGCCAGGGGCCTTCAAATAAACCCTGGTGCGGACAGCTATATCAAGCACAAAGCGTTGCCCCATATCTTCAATCGCATTGCAGAAATGATGGCTCCTGCCGTAGAGGCTGTCTGCTCCCACCCAGCCAAACTTTATCCCACTGCATAGGCTCTCCCGGAGCATTTCCAAGGCCAATGCCAACTTGGTTTTATATTGCTGTGCCTGTTTAGGTATCCCTGCTTTTTTACAACGATGTGGATCAGTGCACCATTTTTCAGGTAAGAACAGTCTGCAGTTGGCCAGGCAGGCATATTGCTCGTAGGCCAGGGCTCCATAAACACCCACCTGGCAATTCTCGTTCTTGCCCACTATTCCGGCATACTGGTTGCCAACCCCAACTGAACACTTGCCTTTCTTCAAATGAGCTTTTTCGTCAATGCTATAGGCAGTGTCTTGCCAATGGCCCAAAAGCTGGTTGGTTTGTAGCCCTGTGCGTTTCATTAATTCATGGGAGTCCCATGGAGAAGAAGTTATAAAATGTTGCAGGGACTGGTATTCGGCCTGGCTAACTTGAGTGGAGACAGCCTCCAGGATCCTTTCCAAATTGCGTTCGCCCCTGGCTGTTCTAAACAGCCCCTCAAGCAACTGGCGGGCCTTGGCCGAAACATCTTTTTTTGCTAACTTGAAGATGTCTTTAAATCCATCAAAGTGGGAAGCAAAGTTGGCCCGTAGGCCATGGTATAGTTCTTCATGGCGATGTGATTTAATATTAAATAATTGATTGTCAGATAGTTGGTACTTAAAATTAAAAGCCCTCTTCGTGGCAGGGAACTTTTAATTTTGAGTACCCATCTTTCCCTTTAAGGTACCAAATCTTTTAGAATTTTAATAGCCAAAAACCGCATTTTTTCTGCTTAAATTGCTGGTTATTAAATAGTTAAATCTGACAAAGTAGTAATAGTTAGGAGACAGGGGGCGGGTGAGTGGTTATGGGATGGGACCTGACCCCTCTCCCCTGATTGAGCTGAAAGGCACAAGACACTTACCCTATCCGATAGCCTTAATAATCAGAGGATGCGATGATTTCACAATCGCCGGCCCATGGGTGTAAACCCTACAATAATTGTCAATTATCAATTGTCAACTGTCCATTACAATCTGCTCAACGAAGTACGAAGATCATTTTTTTATAGTAAGTATTTTGTTCTTATAATCAATGACTGCCTTGTTTTTAATCAGAAAATCTGCCCCGACAATTCCCAGGACATGAATATTCCTTTTTGCCAGATAATTATGCAGAGGATCAAAATTACTGCCGTAGAACCTAAACTTTCTGAAAGTGAAAAAATCATAGCCCAGCCGTATACCTCCGGTAGGCAGCATTGAATTTATTCCTGCCAAACTGTTTATTTCACCGGCACCATATTCATCAAAGCAGATGAAGTTATACTTCTCAGCCTGTTTTCTGTCAAGTAATGATACACTTGCCCCGGTATCTACAATAAAGTTCGCTGGCCGGTTATTGACCAGCAGCTTTACAAGAATAATATTGGCACGAATGGTTAAAGGAATTTGATGATATTCATCCATTTGACCGAAGACCGGATTAACTGACCATACCAAACTTACCAATGTCGCAAAAGATAACTTTTTTACCATGACCTTTTTGTCAAGATTTTATGAAGATTAGATGCTCGACCCGGGGTTTTGAATTGACAATGGACAATTGATAATTGACAATTATTTGTTGTCTAAAACATATAAATTAATACTATTCGTAATCATTTAATTGTCAATTGCCCACTGTCAATTGTTAATTACTAAATGTAACGACAAAATTTTTAACGCGTTCTATTAATTGGATGAATTTATTTTCTTATATTCATGAATAATTCTAATAGTTAGATGGAAATACGTCACTTACGATTAGTTAAGGAAGTCGCTGAAAAGGGAAGTTTGACCAAGGCGATGGACAAACTATTCCTGTCACAATCTGCACTGAGTCATCAGCTTAAAGAGATTGAAAGTCAGCTCGGGGCACCGCTGTTTCACCGGATCAACAAAAAACTGGTATTGACGGGAGCAGGAAAGATTATCCTGGAATCGGCTGAAAAAATTCTAGAAGAACTGGAGCAGGCCGAAATATCGGTAAAAAGATATATCAGTGGGGATGTTGGAACCATCCGCGTGGCTACGGAGTGTTACACCTGTTATCACTGGTTGCCCTCACTGATGAATAATTTTAACAAGGAGTTTCCAAAGGTTGAAATCGAAATTTTTCCCCAGTTAAATTCAAATCCGGTACAGCATATACTCGATGGTAAACTGGATGTGGCCATTGTCAGTGACAAAGTGGTTAATCCGAATATCACATGCACACCACTTTTCACTAGTGAATTAATGGCCCTGGTGCCGAGCAATCATCCATGGACCCATAAGAAATACGTCACAGCAAAGGATTTTGAAGACAAAACTGTGATTATTCATTCCTATCCCCTCGAGTCGGTAACATTATTCACCGAGGTATTAATCCCGGCGGGTGTTCAGCCCAAAAAAGTCATTCCTATACAGATCACAGATGCGATTGTAGAAATGGTCAAGGCAGGTATGGGTATCAAAGTTATTGCCAGGTGGATTGTGGAACCATACCTGCTGGACCGGCGCCTTGCCCTTGTTCAGGTCACCGGCAAAGGTCTGCATTGTACCTGGTACGTCATCACACTCAACAAACCCGATGCCCCTCAATATCTGAATAACTTCATCCGGCATTTGAAGTGCGATGTGGATTGTGTCTGCCCTACCCGACCTCAATAAAATGCCACACCCCTTATCCGGGGGCTACACGGCAGGTTCCGTTCTTTTGGGAAATGCCTCCCGATGAAACCTGCTCGACAAGTTGGTTGTCTACAGTCAACCCTTCACCAACAAATCAGGTTATTCATTGTGGCCTTTCTACCCCCCTCCTAACCACTGTTTAAACGCTGTCGATTTCTCACTGCTCACTATGATTTGCGCTTCTGCTGAAGGAATCACTTCAAGCAATAATTTCCCCTTGTGATAACGGTGTGTTTTTTTTATCGCACCGAAATGTACAATGAATTGCCTGTTGGCCCGGTAAAAGGTCCGGGGATCCAGTTGCTGAACCAGTTCATCCAGGGTCACATCCATCAAATACTTCCGTCCTTCCCGGTTTACCAGGTGCACTACCCCATGTCTGGTCTGGAAATAAGCAATATCATTGGTTTCAATCGAAATCATCGCATCGGCCATCTTAACCAAAAACCTGGTTTTGAACTGCCTGTCATCAAGCCTGATTTGCTTAACAAGCTCACTGAGATTGGTGTTCAAAGAGCTGCTGAAAATGTTTTTCATGGAATTGTATTTTTGCAGGCTTAACATCAGCGCTTCTTTTTTGATCGGCTTTAAAAGGTAATCTATGCTGTTTACCTTAAAAGCCCGCAGCATATATTCGTCAAACGCAGTAGTGAAAATGACAGGGCATTCAATTTTGACCCTGTCAAAGATTTCAAAGCTTATACCGTCGCTGAGCTGAATATCCATAAAAACAATATCCGGGGCCTGGTGGTTTTTAAACCACTTGGCACTCTCAGCCACGGTATCGATGACATCGATAATGTTTGCATCGGGCCTGACTTCCTCCAAGACGGTTTGCAAACGCCTGAAGGCCGGGGCCTCGTCTTCAATGATTAATACTTTCATAGGCCTTTGTATGGGAGAAGTCCTTTTCCTTCACCAACCTGATCAGCGGAATGGCTACCATGAAATTCCTGGCAGTAGTGATCACATCTATTTTTCTTTGTCCAAGATACTCATAACGTTTACGGATATTCTCCAGGCCGGTTTTAGTGGATTTTTGAATAGAGTTTTTTAACATCAGGTTGTTTTTAACCACCACGGAACGGCCGTTTTCTACATAAATATCAATATTCAGCGGATGAGTACGGGAAATGACGTTATGCTTAATGGCATTCTCAACCAGCATTTGAATAGTTAACGGGGCAATATAAAGCTGTTGATATGCATCAGCTACAGCAATATGGGCATGCAGGTTATCGGGATATCGCATTTGCAACAAGAACATGTAGTCCCTGACAAACTCCAGTTCCTCGCCCAAAGGCACCAATTCCTTGTCTTTATGCTGTAAAATATAGCGGTACACATCAGATAACTTTTGGGTGAATTCTATGGCGATATCATGATTCTCCGCAATCAAAGCTGTCAGGGTATTCAGACTGTTAAACAAAAAATGGGGACTCATTTGGTTTTGCAGTACTTCGAACTGAGTTCTTATCTGTTGTATTTTCAAGGCCTCATTGATCTGAATGGTATTTTTCCAGTTCTCAAAAAAATAAACCGCCTCGTAAACAGCACCTACCCAAAATGCTGCGGTGAAGCTCACTTTTAAAAAATTGAAGTAAACATCGATGCCGGTCAAGTCCTCGAAGGAGGTCAGCCCCAATAATAACCTAATAGGTACGCCACCGAAAACCAGAAAAACCGAAAGGGTTAAAACCGTTATCAGCAATCTCTTCGGCGTCTGTCTGATCTCCGGAAATCTCTTTCGAAAGTAAATAAACATAAAGAAAGCAACATTCCAGTAATAGGCAGTGAATACCAAAGAAATGCACAACTTGTGCATAAAAGTTAAGTCATGCTCATGTCCATGTTTTGCAAAAAGTGTAATAAAAACGGCCACTACCGGAATTCCTATCCATCTTGCATATACTTCTTTGATTTTAAACATAATAAGCTCCTCTCATACAAAAATAGCCATTTCTACGGCCCAAATCCTCTGCATATACCATGAAACCGGGAATTACACGTTTAAAACCTGTAATTCTTGTCTTGAAATGAACAAGCATCTGTCAATCATCAATTTTACCGCTGAAGTTTTTTCAATCTATCATATTAACGGTTAATCAAAAAAATTTCAGGTCTGACCTGAAATGTGCTTCATTGGCATAGGTATCAGACATAATTTGGTGAAAAAACCAAATTATTACAAACTATGCTCAATCTAAAACTTATACGCTTGCGCTCAATATTATGTGCATTCATGTTGATCAACTTAACGGGTTACAGCCAGACTCAGGTAGTTAAAGGAAAAATTATTGACGCAAAAGCCGAATATCCGCTGATAGGGGTAACGGTAACCCTGGTGAATTCGGATCCGGTTGTGGGAGCCATCTCCGATAATAATGGCAATTTCCGCATTGAGCATGTCCCTGTAGGCAGGCAGTTCTTTGCCGTTCAATATGTCGGATATAAACCAGTGACCATGTCAAATGTTCTGGTTACTGCCGGAAAGGAGGTGGTGCTTTCTATCAAAATGGAAGAGTCCATTGAGCGACTCGAAGAAATTGTTGTAACATCCGAGGGTGATAAGGATCTTCCGAACAATGAACTGGCAAAGGTCAGTGCACGGACTTTCAGCCTGGAAGAGGTTACCCGGTTTTCAGGGGGAAGGAATGATGTAGCAAGGCTGGCTGCCTCTTTTGCCGGTGTCAGCGCCCCGGATGATAGCAGAAATGATATTGTAGTTCGCGGCAACTCTCCTATCGGGTTGCTATGGCGCATTGAAGGGATACCCATCGCGACAACCAATCATTTTGCCACATTGGGTACTACAGGGGGGCCTGTTAATGCGCTAAACACCAATTTATTGAGAACTTCCGACTTTCTTACCGGTGCTTTTCCAGCAGAATATGGTAATGCCAATGCCGCCGTGTTTGATGTTAATTTCAGAAATGGTAACCCGGACAAACATGAATTCACCGGTCAGATGGCCGCATTCAGTGGGCTGGAATTCATGGCGGAAGGGCCTCTTAACAAGAAAAAAGAAGCCTCTTACCTGGCTTCCTACCGTTACGGTATAGCCAGTCTCGCAGCTACAGGTACGTCGGCCACGCCATTTTACCAGGACTTCTCTTTCAAAGTTAATTTTGGTGAAGGAAAGCTTGGCAGATTCCAGCTATTTGGACTTGGAGGTTTGAGCAGTATTGATTTTTTGGGTGAAGATATCGACGAAGACGATTTATTCGCTAATCCCAACGAAGATGCTTTTGTTAACAATGAGTTGGGATTAATTGGCCTGAGTCACCTCATCAGGTTAAACAAAACCACCTTTCTAAAATCCGCCATTGGGCTTTCCACCAACCGCAACCAATTCAAGCAGGATAATTTGATCACCGACGAAAATGACGAATTCATCAGAAAATACCGGGCGACGGTTGGTGATAACCGGGAAAGCCGCTACACGCTAAGCACTGTGTTAAACAAAAAATTCAATGCCCGCTGGAGTCTCAGGAGCGGATTGCTGCTGGAGATGTACGATGTGGATTTCCAAACCAGAGACCGTGACAACAGGGCAAACATCCCTGATAACGATGGGGATGGCGTTCCGGACTTTTTCAATACTACCAGAAATGTAGATGACCAATTTTTGCTAAGCCAGGTTTACAGCCAGGCCGAATACAAGTTCAGTGATGTTTTAAGTGCCACTTTCGGTATTCACAGCCAGTACCTCGACCTGACCGAAGACGTATCTTTTGAGCCAAGGGCGGCGTTGAGCTGGCAATTCAGGCCAAACCAAAGGCTGAGCATTGCCTACGGGCATCATGAACAGGTGATTCCCGCGCCGGTATTTTTCTTTGAAGAAACCCTCGAAAACGGGATATCAAAGCGTACCAATGAGAATTTGGGCTTCATGAAAAGCGACCATTTTATATTGGGGTATGACAGGAATATTGGCCGGGACTGGCGATTAAAAGCAGAGGCATACTATCAGAATCTTTATGATATCCCCGTTGAATCGACGCCCGGAAGCTACTCACTTTTGAACGAAGGATCGGACTTTGTTTTTGAGGAAAAGCAAAACCTTGTCAATGAAGGTACAGGCTTCAATTATGGTTTGGAGCTCACGTTGGAGAAGTTTTTCAGCAGGGGTTACTACCTGTTAATGACAACCTCCTTGTACGAGTCAAGATACGAAGGCAGTGATGGTATCGAAAGAAATACGGCCTTCAATAATAACATAGTTTACAATTTATTATTTGGCAAAGAATGGAAATTTGGTCCGGATCAACGCAATGCCTGGACTTTCGACACCAAAGTAACCACCTCGGGCGGCACACCCTTCACACCGGTGGATTTAGAAGCCACCAGGCAGAATGCCGGCAGGGAGGTAAGGATGGATGCAATCGCCTTCAGCGAAAGGTACGACTACTATTTTCGATGGGACGTAAAATTTGGTGTCAGGCTCAACAGCGCCAACAAAAACATCTCCCATCAGTTTTTTATTGACCTTCAAAATGTAACCAACAGGCAAAATGAATTTGTGAGGCGGTATAATGAGGTGACCGATGAGATCAATGTCGTAGAACAAATAGGCTTTTTTCCTGATGTAATGTACCGGATACAATTTTAAAAAGCCGCTTCATTCCATCTCAGTTCATTCTTAAAATGATACAAATCAGTACTTTGATCAATTTTAATAAACTCGATATCCGCCATGTCCGAAAAGTCTTCGAGATACTCGGTTGTCAGATTCTGACTAAAGCAGGTATGATGCGCCCCGCCGGCCAAAATCCAGGCAGTAGCGGCGGTTTTCAGGTCCGGGAGGGGTTTCCATAATACCCTGGCAACGGGAAGTTCCGGCAACTCGTTTTCAGGGGCCACAGCTACCACCTTGTTAACCAACAGCCTGAATCGGTTTCCCAAATCTATCATCGAGGCATTCAGGGCCTCACCCGGGGCTACATTAAAAACCAACCGGACCGGATCTTCCCTGCCCCCGATTCCCAGCGGATGGATTTCACAGGATGGTTTGCCCATGGCGATAGAGCTGCATATCTCCAGCATATGTGCACCTAACACGTTCATATTTTCCGGATGAAAGTGGTAAGTATAATCTTCCATGAATGAATTACCTCCGGGTAAACCGTGAGCCATGACCTTCATAGCCCTGACCAGTGCAGCCGTTTTCCAGTCCCCTTCGGCACCAAAACCATATCCTTCGGCCATAAGCCTTTGGACCGGCAGCCCGGGTAGCTGTCTCAGCCCGTGCAGATTTTCAAAAGTATCGGTAAAGCCTTTAAACCCACCCTCCTTTAAAAATGCTCTTAACCCTATTTCAATCCTGGCGCATTCTTTCAGGGAATTCCGCCCGGGACCATTGGCTGTCATTGCCGGGGAGACGGTATACAGTTCCTCATATTCTTCTACCAGCCGGTTTATATCGTTATCTGCCACCTGGTCAACAAATGAAACGAGGTCCCCTACCCCATAGCCGTTCACCGAATAGCCCAACTTAGTTTCCGCTTCCACCTTGTCGCCTTCCGTCACTGCTACCTGACGCATATTATCACCTAGCCGGGCAAATGCCGCACCCTGCGCATCATGCCAGCCACAGGCAGCCCGCATCCAGACCGCTATTTTTTCCTGCACCTCCGGCTCCTGCCAGTACCCCACCACCACCTTTCTTTTTATTTTCATTCTCGACATCATGTATCCGAATTCCCGTCCTCCATGGGCGGACTGATTCAAATTCATGAAATCCATGTCGATGGAAGACCAGGGAATATCGCGGTTAAATTGTGTATGCAGGTGCAGCAACGGTTTCTGCAGTGCTTTGAGCCCGGCAATCCACATTTTGGCAGGGGAAAAGGTATGCATCCAGGCGATCAATCCAATGCAGGAAACATTGGCATTAGCTTCCAGGATAACCTGGCAGATAGCCTCGCGCGTGGTCAGTACCGGCTTAGAAATCACTTTTACCGGAATCTTTTCGCTGTTATGAAGTGATGAGGCCACCGTAAGGGCGTGTTCCTCTACCTGCCTCAATGTTTTATCTCCGTACAAATGCTGGCTACCGGTTATGAACCATACTTCGAAGCCTTTTAAGTCTATCATGTTTAGCTATGGCTTTTTAAATTGTAAACTTTGAAGATGACGGCTTTTAGCTACTGCTGACCGTAATAGGCATCAGCACCGTGTTTTCTCTGAAAGTGTTTCTCTATAAGCGTTTCCTTTAACTTCGGTGCCTTACCGTTAATTTGCATAGTAATGGCAGCCATCCTGGCAATTTCTTCCAAAACGGCACTGTTGTATACTGCTTTTTGACCACTCTCCCCCCATGAAAACGGGGCATGATTGGCGACCAGTATCATCTCGACTTCAAGGTGTGACAGGTTTTTATTCTTCAGGGCATTAATGATCTGAAAGCCAGTTTCCCGTTCGTAATCTCCTTTAATCATCTCGTCACGCATTACAGGGGCACAGGGAATATCCACGGTGAGATGGTCGGCATGGGTGGTGCCCAATATTGGAATATCCATTTGGGCCTGGGCCCAGGCGGTGGCATAGGTGGAATGGGTATGAACAATGCCTCCAATACCATCCCATTGCCGATACAAAACC
Source organism: Agaribacillus sp. DX54 (assembly GCF_056858335.1). NCBI lineage: Bacteria > Pseudomonadati > Bacteroidota > Cytophagia > Cytophagales > Splendidivirgaceae > Agaribacillus > Agaribacillus sp. DX54. The sequence goes on along the minus strand of NZ_JBXEQE010000010.1, from coordinate 79,866 downwards.
GCATGGGTTTTCGTATCGGACGAGGGTCTCAGGTTTCCTTCCACCACATTGTTATCGAAATCCACAATGACCATGTCTTCCGGTTTCAGCGCTTTATAAGGTACACCACTCGGCTTTATGGCAAATACCCTATTTTCCCTGCTTACCACACTGGCATTTCCAAAGGTAAAAATGACCAGGCCCAGTTCAGGAAGCTGCCTGTTGCACTCATAAGCTTCTTCTTTCAGCAACTTGTATTTACTCATTGATAGTCATTTTTTGTATTGAGGTTTTCTTGTTTTCAGCTTCAACAAATTTTCCAAGTGCTCTGTAACGCTGATGTAATAACTTGTATTTCTCTACATTGGCTGGAACAGGATGGTAAACCTTTTCAAAGCCTGCTCCCATATGATTTTTAGCTTCATCGACAGAATTATATATTTTCGCGACGGTTGCGGCAAACATAGCCGCCCCCAATGCGCAGGTCTGCCCGGATCTTGCAACTTTAAGGGGCATGTCAAGCACATCTGCCATGGTTTGCATGATAAAAGGAGACTTTTTGGCCACACCCCCGAGGGCAATGATTCCTTTGATCGGCACCCCCTCAGAAACAAATCTGTCAACAATTTCCCTGGCACCGAAGCAGGTAGCTTCTACCAGGGATTTGAATACGATTACAGGATCGGTTCCCAGATTAAGCCCGGTAATTGCGCCTTTGAGGTTTTGATCGGCATCGGGTGTCCTTCTTCCGTTAAGCCAGTCCAAAGCAACAGGGCCCTCTGTATTAATGGGCAGTTTTTCGGCCTCTGCCGATAGTGCCGGAATCATCTCATCCGTGAACTCGTTAACCAGGCGTTGTTTGTTTTCGTCGCTAAGCCACGCTAACTTTCCGGTCAGTTTGATAAGGGGCCAGGCCAAAAACCTGGAAAACCATGCATAAACGTCTCCAAAGGCAGATTGACCTGCTTCCATGCCAAGGGTATCAGGCATAATAGAACCATCCACCTGCCCGCATATACCGCGGACCAGCTTGTCGCCGATATCGCTATGAGGTGCTATAAGCATGTCGCAGGTGGATGTACCCATCACTTTGCTGAGGTGATAGTTTCCGATCTCCCCACCTACCGCACCCATATGCGCATCGAAAGCCCCCACTCCTACCACCACGTGTTCAGGTAACCCCAGCTTTGAGGCCCATTCTGCCGACAGCACACCTGCGGGTTGATCGTTGGTATACGTTTCCTTATATAGCTTCGGCCTTATACCATCGAGGAGCGGGTCGAGTGCTGCTAAAAAATCTTGTCCCGGAAGTCCACCGAACGCCGGATGCCACATCGCCTTGTGACCCGCAGCACATCTGCTTCTTTTCATGGTATGAATAGCTGTCTGGCCGGTCAATAGGTATGGGATCCAATCACAATGCTCTACCCAACTGTATGCATGTTCCCTGATCGCAGGATCGACCCTCAATGTATGTAAAATTTTTGCCCAAAACCATTCTGAAGAATAGATACCCCCAACATATTTGGTATAGTCTACGTCCCATTGACTGGCCAGTTGATTGATTTCTTCAGCTTCTTTAACAGCGGTATGGTCTTTCCATAAAATAAACATGGCATTGGGGTTCTCCTCAAATCCGGGCAAAAGGGCCAATGGTATCCCTTCTTGATTAACCGCCACAGGTGTTGAACCGGTGGTGTCTACGGATAGACCCGCTATGCGGCGAATCGTTTCAGGCTCTAATTTACCCACTGCCTTTTTTATGGCCTCTTCCAGGCTTTCCAGGTAGTCAAGGGGATGTTGACGAAATTGATTGTTGGCAGGTTCACAATAACGTCTCTGAGACCATCGATGATAGTACGAGACTCCTGCTGCCAACTCTTTGCCGCTTTCCGCATTAACTACCACCGCCCGGACGGAATCTGTGCCAAAGTCAGTGCCAATTACCAGATTATTCATGTATTACCAGTTATCAGTTAAAGGATCTATGCCAAATTTTTGTGGAAATACGAGTCAGTGGGCTTTCTCCACCCCGGCGGCCCACAAAATTGCTCCTTTGATATGTTTTAGGAAGTCCTCTTCCTCATAAGATTCCTCCGTATGGCCCAGCCCGGTGTAAAATGCCCGGCCTCCCTGGAACCGATGGTACCAGGCAATGGGATGGTAGCCATTCATTTCACTCCCCTTATACGATTCCGTATCGAGTTCAGCCAATACGATGCAATGCTTTCTTACAGGCTCCCTGAAATTATACCATTCGTCGGTTCTCGTCCAACGACTTTTTAACGGTTCGGTAGCAGGGTGATTTTTATCTACGATCTTCACAGTCGCCTTTTGGGTCTTGGGGTGGCTTTTAAAGGCGGCACCAACGAGGTCTACATACCATGGCCATGATTTTTCCGTATCAGTCGCCGAATGTATACCGACAAAACCACCTCCATTTTGAATATATTCCTTAAAAGCCTGTTTTTCCTTGTCTCCGAGAATCTTACCGGTTGTGTTGAGGAAGACGATTGCATCCAGATCCTCGAGCCGGTCCGGTGAAAATGCCAGGGAATCTTCCGTAAAAGTTACGGACCACTTTTCGGTATCGCCCATTTTTTTCAGGGCAGCCTTCCCATGCTCAATCGATTTATGCCTGAAACCATTGGTTTTGGAGAATACCATAATTTGCTGGCCGGCTGTGGATTCAATGAATCCCTGTAAAAACAGGCTCAGGCTCAGATAGGTTACTGCTCTTTTAACATTCATACCGGTGGGTTCTAAGATTTTTCATTTCATGGTTTGTCATGGTTCGATAGAAAACCTGTAAATGGTTGACGACAAGTATTCTTCCCCGGGATTCAGTGTTACGGATGGGAAATCCGGTTGGTTGGGCGAGTCCGGGTAGTGCTGTGTTTCCAGACATAACGCGGAACGAAATTTATAAGCCACACCTCCTTTACCTGTAATGGTGCCATCTAAAAAGTTCCCGGTGTAAAACTGCATACCCGGTTCGGTGGTGATGACTTCCATTAGCCTTCCACTTGACGGATCGAACAGTGACACGAGATTTTCCGGATCATTTGAACTTCTGGTGAAGACCCAGCAGTGGTCATAACCCCCACCCCGTAAAATTTGTGTCTGCTCCACATCGATACTATCTCCGATACGCCTGAATTTGGAAAAGTCAAAAGGCGTTCCGGTTACTTTCATAAGTTCACCCATGGGAATCAACGTACTATCGACAGGTAAAAAATAGTCGGATTTTATCATGAGTTCATGATCCAGGATCGTTTGGGCAGGATCACCTGTCAAATTAAAATAGGAATGATTGGTAAGATTGACAATTGTCGGTGCGTCGGTAGTGGCACGGTAGTCGATCCTTACCTGGTTGCGCTCATCGATGATGTAGGTTACCTCCACCTGCAAATTACCCGGATAACCTTCTTCTCCGTCAGGGCTGAGATATTTCAATACCAGTTTAACTGCTTTTTCTTCCCTCACCACCTCTGCCTCCCAAACCACCTTATCGAAACCCTTTACGCCGCCATGCAGATGATTTGTATTATTGTTTTTGGCCAGAACGTAGGTCTTGTCATTCAGGCTAAACTGACCTCCCGCGATGCGATTACCATACCGGCCGATGATAGACCCAAAGTACGGGCTCTTATCGAGATAGCCCTGAAGGTTGTCATAGCCCAACACCACATCTCCGGGTTTTCCCGTTTTGTCCGGAACTATTAAAGAGGTAATAATCCCACCATAGTTGGTTATTTTAACGCTCAGCCCCTGTTGGTTTGAAATGGTAAACAAGGTTACCTTTTTACCGTCTGCTTCTCCAAACGGTTCCTCCTGCACGGTGATTACCTCTGAGGCCTCCTTTTGACCGGATGTTGAACAAGAGGTGAACAACGGTGCAGCTAATAAGCAAAAAATAAATGGTTGGAATTTTTTCATTTTTAAAAAATTATTGACAAAACAAATTTAACAATTTCAATCTATCACAAAAACCCTCCCCCCCACTCCCTCAAAACAATATATCCCCACACCCACACCCACACTCAAACCCAAACTCCACTCACTCATTCGTGTTTCCATTTACTTATCCATGGGTCATTGGTCTTTTCCTGAAAGCTTTTAAGCTTTTCTTTCAGTGTATTAAATATTTCAGCATGCTGATAGTTTTCGGCCAAGTTAGTCGTTTCATGCGGATCGTTGGATAAATCATATAATTCAAATTCGGGTCTGAAGGTGTAGTCGTGGATTGCCTTGAGCCCGTATTGTCGACTTGCTGTTTTTAAAGCACCTTGCCACGTGGCAGACTCCCAAAGGTCCGATGCGTGGGGATAGGGTAACTGGTGTGCGATATTCCAGATCAGCTTATAATCCTTAGTGATAACCGATCGCATGGGATAATACATGGTAATTTCATGAAAAGTATGAGAAGCGTATGTTTCAGCACTTCCGGTTGTTTCTTCGCCCATCAGGAGTGGTTTGAAAGAGGAACCATGAAAATCTTTCAACCTCGTTTTCAGGTTTTGGTTGTTAAGCGGCACGTTGGCAAAAGAAAGCGTCAAGTGCTCCCGCGCCCGGGGAAGGATACCTGCCATGTCCAGTAAGGTCGGGGTAAGATCGGCCCAATTGATCAGGGCGTCGACAACCGTACCTTTCCGGTAGCTACCGGTATTTTTTACCAGGCAGGGTAATCGGATACCGGGTTCATAAATATTGGTTTTGGCCCCGGGAAAGGCAATGCCGTTGTCTGAAATGTACACAATGATGCTATTATCCCACAATTGGTTTTGCTTCAGATGTGCTATTAACCTTCCAACGCCCTGATCGACACGGTTGACCGACTGATAATATTGTTCCAGCTCAGCCCTTGTTTCCGGCAGTTCAGGCAAAAACTCCGGCACAAGGGTTTCTTCAGGAGAAACAGCCAATGGTTCCACGCCCGGATAGCCCTCGTCCTTGTTGCCAAAGCGGTCCGGCTTGTAGGGGTTGCTTGCTACTTTACCGCCGCCGCGGTGCGGATCCTGCGTGCAATAGTACAGGAAAAACGGTTGAGGTCTTTTACTCTTCAGGTAATTTCCCACTGTATCTGCCATAGCCACAGGGTTACGGCCATTGGCTTTTAAAACCCGGTCAAATTTAAAAACCGACTCGGGAGCTACATGATATTTACCTATTCTTAAAGTCTCATAACCTCCTAATTCTGAAAGGTAAACAGGCAGTGATTTCAAATAATCATGAGCGCGAAAATGATGATAACTATGCTCGTGGCCATACAGTCCATTCAGATGATTGTAAAGGCCGGTGAGGATAACCGAGCGACTGGCTGTACAGGAAGGGGCAGTACTGTAGGCCCTGGTAAAACGCAGGCCCTCTGATGCCAGATAGTCAAGATTAGGAGTACTAATGGCTCGGTTCCCATAACAGCCTAAATCATTCATGCCATGATCGTCAGCAACGATCAGTACAATGTTAGGCTTACCGGTTTCTGCCGATTCTTTCTCAACCGGGTCGGGATGGGTGCAGAAAAACACTAAAAAATATATCCCGAGAATAAAAAGCTTTCTCATGGTTCTATTTTATTCAAAATGTACACATAAAATTTACAAAAACATAAAAAGACCGTCGATATTTATGTGCCTATGAAATTAGGTGCATTACCCTAAAAAACCATTTCACCGAATTAAACATCGCTTTCATCGATTAAGGAACGCCTGACAACTAATACTGAATAAATTAGGCTACTTTAATAGGTTTCGACACGAAAAGTATAAGGGGGCAAGCACACGGGATATCATTTTACATGTCCCATCTTCATTTGAATTGCATGAAGCAAAGTTTAACAATAAAAGAAAAATTAGCATTTATAGAGGAACTAAGAGGGAATGTACTCAATGCTTTTGGGGGCAGCTCGGAAGAGCTGGAAGCAGCCCTTGATGAGGTGATGGAAAAGTTGAAAAACCTGACAAAACTCGGTGAAATGACCTCAAAGAAAACCATTGAAAAAACATTCGTAGCACACCTCGCCATGTCGCTCGCCAGTAAAGTAGCCTATCCGAAAGATGCTTTGGATTTGATTTCGGTTTTATCTCCACCCAATGATAAAAACGATCAAATAAACCGGACAATTTAACCACCGATTACTGGCTCACAACTGTTTTTCCTGAAATTAGTCTGCAACAGTTTTTTTCATTTAATGATTTCATTTTTATCTTGCAAAATATAGCTTTCGGCGATCTGAGTAGGCATATCGTCCAAATTCGAAACAACCACCTGTTGGTTGTCGATAAATTTAAGGGGTCAAAAGGTATTTCATGCCAATAATAATTGGCAAACATACCTGTGACAACCTAAGCAAACAATGTGGAAAAGAAACGAAAAAAACCGACCTGATAATGAATAATGACGATCAATCTTTCCGTTTGGTTATGTTGGTGGGCAATAACCAGGAAGCCAATTATATTAACCGTAAAGTAATGGAGATCAGCAAATTTTCTGTAGATATCGTATCAAAAACTTCAGGAAGCAGCGCTATCGAATACCTGAGAAATCATATTACCCATCCTTCTTTACTCCCTGAGCTTATCCTGCTCGATATCAGCAAACCAGTTATAAGGGGATACGAGTTCCTGCATACATTTGAGCAAGATGCCAAAATCAGGAAAAGCAACATTAAGATCATCGTTGTGTCCAATTCTCTGAATACCGAGGAGATTGACGCGATACTAAAAAGGTCTCCGGTGATAGGTTATGTTACCAAACCGTTGCTCGTTGAAAAACTAAATACATTGAAATCTTCTTATTTAAAAGCGCCAAATAAAAAGCAAAGGATTAATTAGTTATATTTGGGTAAAATATGAAAATACCACTTAAGTTTCAGCGATTCCTTTGGTACAGCAGGCTTTAAAACCTGAATTTATACCGGAGAAAGCGTCTGTGTAAATTTGTGAGTGGTAGTTTCAATTAGCGGGTTAACCTTCAAACCATTTGGCCATGAATTTACTTAGGCGCCTTCAACCAAATACTTTGCCCAGGATTGCTATTCTGCTCGGTGTACTGGTGGTCATATCCAGTTGTGCTATAGGATATCTTTCATACGTTTCCAGCAAAAGAATTATCCTTAACAACGTTTTTGACAGTAATTTACAAATTGCCAAAACGCTGAGTGCTGACATTGACTTTTCCAAAGAAGCAGACAGCGATTCCTTGTTGCTGAACAGGTTGGAGCGTATATGGAATTATTTTCACAAGCCCTATCAAGGGAGCTACTTGTGCGTAATTAAGCATGACGGCACCCTGGCCCTGAATACGTTGCTACCTGAGACAAAAGGTACTTATGTAGGAGATATGCCGCTTGCTTCGGAGAAGACAACAGGACCAGGAAAAATTCTGGAGTTGGTGAGTGCGAAAATGGACTGGGTTGGAGAAAGCGTGAACCATGCGGGACAAAATCAGTTTGCTGCCTATGCCTATAACCAAAAACTGGATGCCTTGATTGCCGTTCACGTAATTTCGGACCATCTCAAACACGAAATTTACGATGCTGTACTACCCTGGTCAATTGGATTGGGCCTTATTTCCATTATTTTACTCCCGTTGTCATTAGGCCTGATTTACCGTTCCTTTAAAAGTTCCGAAGCCAGATACCGGGATCTTTATGAAAACGCACCGGACATGTTTCTTTCTGTGGACGCATCTACGAAAGAAGTGATCGCATGTAATCAAACGCTCGCCAAAGCCACGGGCTTTAGCAAAAAGGAGATTATCGGCCGCCCCATATTTGAAATGTACGACCCGGGTTGTTTGCATGATGTGAAGCAGGCTTTTGAATCTTTCGTAAAAACAGGATATGTGAAAAATGCCCGACTTCAGCTAAGAAAAAAAGACGGTGGTAAAATCGACATTAGTTTGAATGTCTCGGCAGTCAGGGATTACAAAGGGGAAATAGTTTACAGCAGATCCATTTTCAGGGATATTGGGGAACAAAAAAGGACAGAAGAAATTGTCAAAAGACACACCGAAATCGTAGAAAATATTCAAATAGGCCTGATGGTTTATAAGTTGGAGGGTTCAGGAGAAAACACCAGCCTCAGGTTAATAACCATCAATCCTATGGCCACCAAACTTCTGGGTGTTTCCAAGGAACAGTTTATCGAGAAAACCATCGATGAAAACTTTCCCGATGCCCGCCGGAAAGGGATCCCGGAACTCTTGACCGAGGTGGTTCGATCCGGAAAAGCAAAAGAGGTGAATGAATTTGCCGATGATGAAAAAGAAACCGAAAAGGTTTGGGCATTTAAAGCTTTCCCTTTACCGGACCATTGTGCTGGCATTGCCTTTGAAGATATCACTGACAAGCAAACGGCCATGGATGCGGTACATGAAAGTGAAGAAAAATACCGTACCTTGGCCGAAAGTGCTTTGGATGGCCTTATATTTTATGATCTGGATTTAAAAAGGGCTACCTCGGTGAATCAAAAAATACTGGAAATGTTTAAGGTAAGCAGAGAGGAATTTTTCAAAAGCCCGAATAAACGATTTTTGCCGGAATTTCAGTCAGACGGCAGAAATTCAATGGTGGAAGTAGAAAAATATACAAAACGGGCACTGGATGGTGAAAAAATTCAGTTTGAATGGGAAAACAAGACGGCCGATGGAACTGTGTTTAATACGGAGATTACACTTTTCCCCATGTTCAGCAAAAATCACCGGTACCTTATTACACTTATCAAAGATATCAGTATCAGGAAAAAAAGTGAACTGGCGCTGAAGGAGTCAGAAACCCGCTACCGAACCCTGGTAGAAAGTTTCACTGACATGATACATATTACTGACCATACTAATGAGATATTGTACATAAATCCGGCAGTTCATGCACTTACCGGATACTCACGCGATGAATTTCAGAAGGCAAACTATGGATTTGTTCATGAGGAAGACAGGGAACGGGTTAAGGGATTTGTATCGGCGTTTCTTAAGAGCAAGAAGAAATACTCCGGTAAACTTGAAAACCGGTTCATCGATAAATCGGGTAATGTACGCTGGCACTCTACGATCATATCCAAAATACATTTTCAGGGAAGGTCGGTCATGCAATTTGTCATTCATGACATTACGGAAATAAAGAAAACAGAAGAAGAGATCCGCAAGCTAAATTCCCAGCTCGAGCAAAGGGTAAAGGAACGAACCCACCAGTTGCAGGAATTGAATGATGAATTAATAGTGATCAACCACAGGTTAGCCGAGACACAGGAGCTTGCCAGATTGGGAAGATGGGAATTTGATCCGATAACCGGTGATAGTGTCTGGTCTGATCAAATTTATAAAATACTGGGTTTTAATCAGGAAGAACCTCCACCGAATTTTGAGGAATACCAAAAGCGCATACATCCGGAAGATTTACCCAACCTGCTTGAAAAAATTGAATTGGCGATAACGGAAGGATTGAATTATGCACTGGAATTCCGGCATGTGCCCCCCGAAGGCCATGTGAAGTATCTTTTGAGCAAGGGACAGCCTGTTTATGAAAACGGAAAGGTGGTTAAGCTACTGGGTACTATTTTGGACATTACCGAAGCTAAACTTACCGAAATCGAATTAACGTCCAAAACCAAAGCCCTGGAGAGCTACAGTGCGAATCTGAAACACTTACACAGGATAAATACGGCAAATTACCAAAGCATCGATCAGTTATTTGAAAATTACCTTCAGGCGGGTTGTGAATTACTTAACCTCGATACGGGGATTATCAGCAAAATCGAAGGAGAAACGTATGAAATCATGGCCATTAAATCTGATATTGATTCTTTGGAAAAAGGTATGAAATTCGATTTAAGCGATACTTATTGCCGGGCCATCGTCAAAAATAAAAAAACCATCTCCTATCACCACATAGGCAATCTTGAAAAAATGCGGGGACACCCTGCCTACAAAAATCTACGTCTTGAAAGTTATTTAGGCACTTATGTTGTTGTCAATAATAAAATATACGGCACCTTGAATTTCTCTTCAAAAAATAAAAAGGTAGCCCCTTTTGAAGATTATAAAATCGAGATATTAGAATTAATGTCACAGAGTCTGGGAAGTTTCCTGTCGACCTACGAAGCCGATCTGGTAAAAGAAAAGGCAAAAAAGGCCCTTCAGGAAAGTGAAAAGCGGTTTCGTAAGTTGACCGAAATTGCGCCGGTTGGAATCTATTTGACAGATGGGCCCGGGGAGGAATGCGAATACGTTAACCGGCGATGGCAGGAGATTACGGGTTGTTCCGCTGAAGAAGCTTTAGACGGTGAATGGGTAAACGCTGTTTATCCGGAGGACTGGGACCGCCTGGTAAAAGAGTGGGAACGTTCGTTGGAGCAAAATATACCTTTTAACCTGGAATACCGTTTCAGTCTACCGGATAATGCCATAAAGTGGGTAAGCGGCATGGCTGTTCCTATTATGGACGACTCGGGGCAAATCACCCAGCACCTTGGAACTATCACCGACATTACAGACCGAAAACTATTTGAAGAAAAGGTTTCAGCACTTAACCAGGAGCTCAAGCAGCAGGTAGCCGAACTCAAAGTCACAAAAAAGGAGCTGGAAGCTTTTACCTATTCAGTGTCTCATGATCTTCGCGCCCCACTGCGCGCGATTGCCGGCTATTCAAAAATGTTGGAGGAAGATTTCGGGGATTCATTAAGCGGAGAAGCCAAAGAAAATTTTGAAGCAGTGATTGACAATACCGTCAGGATGGGACAGTTGATAGATGATCTGCTTGCCTACTCCCGCCTGGGTAAAAAAGAAATGAAATTTACAAAAATTGATATCAGGAGGCTTTCGGAAGATATATTCAAAGAGTTAAGTCAGTTCGAACCTAACCGTAAACTAAACGTTAGACTAAAACGTATGCCGCAGGCTATTGGCGACAGCAGCATGATAAGACAGGTTTTCAGTAATCTTATTTCCAATGCTATAAAGTTTACCAGTACCCGAAAAGAGGCATACATTGAAGTAGGTCATAAAAAAATCGAGGGACAGGACACATACTATGTAAAAGACAACGGCGTTGGTTTTAATATGAAATATGCGGATAAGTTATTTGGGGTTTTTCAAAGACTACACAGCATGGAAGAATTTGAGGGAACGGGAGTAGGATTGGCGATAGTACAGAATATTATTCAAAGACATGGTGGAAAAATATGGGCTCATTCGGAAGTGAATGTGGGAACTATATTTTATTTTACTATATTAACGGAAGAAATTACTGCGTATGAACCGGAAGCATATTGAGGTACTCCTGGTAGAAGACAATCCTTATGACGCCAAGTTGACAATCAGGGCGTTAAAAAAAGCCGGGTTGGAGAAGCATCTGTACACTGTCAAAGATGGTGAACAGGCACTGGATTTTGTATTCTTCGAAGGAAAATATGCTTCCCGCAGACATGAGAAACCGTTAAGACTGATTTTGCTCGACCTTAAGCTTCCGAAGATCAATGGCCTGGAGGTACTGGAAAAAATCAAATCCGACGATCGAAGCAAATCTATTCCGGTTGTCGTACTTACTTCTTCAGACCATGATAAAGATATTCTGAAAAGCTACAGCTTCGGCGCCAATAGTTATATTGTCAAACCGGTAGAACTGGACGATTTTATTTATACTGTCGAAAAAATCGGCCTTTATTTTCTTGAGCTGAACAGAACCCTCCATTAAATGCTCCTTTGCTTAAAGTGTTTTTATTCGTTGCATCAGCGGTTTTCTGTAAGAGTTACTGATAGGAATAATCTTTTTAGCGATTTGAAGATTCGTTTGGTCGATATTTTCAACTTTATCCATTCGTACAATGAATGACCGGTGAACCCTGATAAAATCCTGCTGGGGCAGTTTGTCTTCCATGGATTTTAGGGTAGAAAGTACCGTATGCATTTTTTTGGTGGTATATATTTTTACAAAATCACCGTAAGCTTCCAACCATAGGATATCCTTTAAAAAAATATTGAGCAACAGGGTGCCTTCTTTGATAAATATACTTTCTCCCCCCTTCTTTTCCCCACGAAGTCTCTGAAGATTTTTTCTGGCACGGGTGGCAGCCTTCAAAAATCGTTGGTATTTTACTACTGGCTTAACCAGATAATCTATTACTTCATAATCAAATGCCTCTTGCACATAGTCTTTTTTACTGCTCACAATGATTACCTGAGGGTTACTTTCCAGTGTTTCAATGAGCTCCAGGCCACTCATACCTGGCATTTCTATATCCAAAAAGATCAGATCCACCTCTTTGCGGGGTAGTTGATTAGCCGCTTGTATCGGGTCACTGAACATATCTAGCAATATCAAAAAATCAGTGTGTTTAATGTGTTCTTCCATAAGCCTCAGGGCCATGGGATCATCGTCAATTACAATACAACGTAGTTTGTCCAAAATTAAATGTTTGCGTTATAAGGTGGTTACATAAATGTTTAATATCATAGTTGTTTTTTTAAATACAATTACCATAATACCCGTCTAATAAATGGCAGAATCCATTTCGTTAATTTTATTCTTTAGTTCCACCTGGGACTCAAGCACTAATCTGCCTATACTTTGCAGGATCGATTCTAACGCTGGTTTTGTCATCGGTTTTCCTTTTTTATCCAAAACCTTGTTTAAAAGGCTTGTGAGTTTTGGTATTCCGATAGTGGAAACCGAATTCAGAAACTTATGGGCATCGACCCTTAGGCTCTGCAAGTCTCCGCGAACCTGATTGAGTTTCATACTCTCAACTATTTCCTCTGACATATTTATGTACATTTCTATCAGCTCTTTCATCAGTTCGGGGTTATCACCGGCCACAGCCTCGAGGTTACCGAAGTCACAGATACCCACTTCTCCAATAATTTCACCCGGATTGTCATCACTGTTTATATCAGTTCCGGCAATACGGTCGTCACTTAATATACCCAGTAATTTTTCTTTTAGAATTGCGGGTTTAAAAGGCTTGGAGATGTAATCATTCATACCCATAGCCAGGCACTTCTGCTTTTCTTTTTCAAAAGCATGAGCGGTCATGGCAATAATCGGAATTCCGCTTATTTTGCCACCTTTGGAACGGATTTTCTTTGTTGTTTCAAAGCCATTCATCTCTGGCATACGGATATCCATTAACACCAGATCATATATACCGTTTTCCAGTTTTTCCATGGCCAGTCTCCCGTTTTCAACAACATCCACCAATATATGCCAACTTTCAAGATGTTTTTGAGCCAATACCTGTATCATATCATTGTCTTCCACCAGCAATACCTTCTTGCCATTTAAAGACGACTCGTCCACAAAGCTAGGTAAAGCCGTTTCCACACCTTTATTTTTTTCGGCAACCATTTTGAACATCAATTCAAAAACAAAAGTGGTTCCTTTATTGACTTCACTTTGAACTTCAATATGACCATTCTGCAATTCTATTAATCGCTTTACAATCGTAAGCCCCAGGCCTGTACCCCCATATTCCCGGGAAGGGTCGGTGTTTACCTGGGTAAAGCTTTCAAAAATAACAGCAATTTCCTCCTGTGGAATTCCTATTCCCGTATCAACGATTCTGAAAGACAAAAGCACAGCGTCTTCCTTTTTTTCCTTGCAGGAGACAGCCACCCCAACCCATCCATGGTTGGTGAATTTCAATGCATTTCCAATTAAGTTAAGCAATATCTGATGAAGCCGCACCGGATCCCCCATAATCCAGGCCGGAACTTTTTTATCAATATCGAACAACAAATCGATATGCTTTATTTTCGCCTGTGGTTTTAATACTTTCTTCAGCGAATCCATTAAGTCTGTCAAATTGAAAGAAGTATTCTTTAACGTAAGTTTACCCGCCTCAATTTTACTAAAGTCAAGTATATCATTGACAATAACCAGTAAATTCTCACTGGCCAGCTTAATAGAGTTTACATATTCATATTGCTCCCCGCTCAATTCTTTATCAAACAGCAAATCAGTGAATCCGATAATGGCACTTATCGGGGTACGTATCTCATGGCTCATGTTCGCAAGGAAAGTATCCTTCACCTTGGCAGTTTTTTCTGCCTCCAGTTTGGCTTCAATGAGTTGCTCGATGATTCTCGCCCTTTGCGTAGCGTCTTTTACCACTCCATGAACGCCATGTACCTCATTTTGCCTCTTTATGATAGGTGTACAGTCAATATCAAAAATAGAATCCCCGATTTGAACCGTGTTTTTGACTTTATTTCCAGTCAACGCACACCTTATTACTTCCTTTAAGGACAAATTATCTTTGTAAATCTCAAAGATAGATTTACCCACAACCCCTTTTTGATCGGACCCCAAAAATTTGCTTGCCTCTCCTTCCAGCAATTCAAAAATGCCATGTCTGTTTACCTGAAAAATGATAACCGAAGAACTTTCGATGATGCTTTTAAGATTAATTTCCAGTATCTCAAGATTATCCTGCGCTTTTTGCTTTTCACCGGAAAGCTTATGATACCGCAAGGCACTCCGGATGATCTGAACCAGCCCATCTACTGTCACCAGTGATTTAGGAATATAATCATCTGCCCCTGCCTTTACCATAGACATGGCAAGCGCTTCATCTTCCTGTGATGTAATGATAATGACAGGTTCAGTGATACCTTTTTGCCTGATTTTTTTCAATAACTCAAGGCCATCCTCTCCAGGTAATTTATAGTCGAGAAATATGATGTCATATTTATTCTGCAACAAATTTCTAAGACCATCTTCCGCATTGCTTTCTATACTAAGGTTAGCATTCAACCCGGAGTTTTTAATAGACCTGGCAAAATTCTTTTTGTCAAAAGGCTCATCTTCGATTAACAAAATCTTAATTATCTCGCTCATAACAACCTCGCCATTAAAGATTTGCAAAAAAAAAGTTTTTCTTTCCTACTGATAAAATCAGAAATTCCAAGTTTTAAATAACTTGTATCGATCCCGCTGTCAATTTATAAAAAAAATATCGTTTATAATCAAATTCTGCCAGCTTTCTTTGGCTTTATTATATAAACCGGTCATCACCTGCTATTGTTTAGTTGTTTTATCAATTATATGAGTAAAAATAACCAGATTAGCAACCGAATACAAACAGGCATTTATTGCCATACTATCGACAAACAACCCACAATCGCCCCGCACTACAAATTTCTTCACTTTTTAGATTTGTATGACGACGAAATAATACTGATGGAAATGGATAATTAATCAGTATTGATTACTTTTTCACGGTTAGCATACAATTAATCAACGTGTGATGGGTTCATTCATGATCATATCACTGGCTTTTTCTGCGATCATGTAGACTGGTGCGTTGATGTTGCCGGTAGTGATTACCGGCATGACCGAAGCGTCGACTACCCGCAATGACTCAATTCCATGGACACGCAATTGTGCATCTACCACCGACATCTCGTCCTTACCCATTTTGCATGTACCCACGGGGTGGTAAATGGTCTCCAGGGAATTCCTGATATGTTCGACCAAAGCGTCATCTGAGTTCGTCTCCGGAGGACAGATGACTTCTTTGCGAAACGGATCCAACGAATTTTGATGCATTAATTGAAGTCCTTTTTTCACACCTTTGAGCATGGTTTGCAAATCCTCCGGATGCTGGAGAAAGTTTGGCTGGATCAGTGGCGCCTCTAAGGGATCTGAAGATCGCAAGGTAATATATCCCCTGCTTTTAGGTTGTACCAGACTCGGTAAAACAGAAAAGCCATCCTCTGTGGGAAAAGTTTTCAAATCATACAAATCATAATCATAACCTTTTCCAGGGTGCATGGGGGCAAACTGGAATTGAAAATTGGGGTTTTTATCAGGATCATCGAGGTTGGCAAACGCTACCGCCTCCGTGATGCTAATGGTAAGCGGACCATTTTTACCAAAGGAATACCTGACCAGATTTCTGAGCTGATTAAACGGCCTGATTCCATGATTGATTCCATCTTCACCAGGCGAAACAGCGCTGACAGGACAAAAAAGGTGATCCTGCAGATTTTTGCCAACACCTGGCAGGTGCTTGATCGCCTGTATCTGATGTTTGACCAGCTCATCCGGATCTCCAATGCCTGATAACATCAAGATTTGCGGGGAATTGAAAGCACCGGCGGAAACTATGACTTCCTTACTTGCTTTTACCTGACTGGCGTTGCTTTTCCCCACCCTATACTCCACCCCTATTGCTTTATCATTTTTTATCAACAGTTTTGTCACCGCCGTATTGGTCATAACGGTCAGGTTAATTCTTTTCAGTACCGGTTTCAGAAAAGCAGTCGCCGCGCTGTGTCTTTTTTCTTTTTTGATGGTAAACTGAAAAAGACCTATCCCATTTTGTGACTCCCCATTGTAATCAGGATTATAAGGAAGGCCTAGTTCCTGTCCCGCTTCTACAAAGGCCTTGGCAAAGGGGGTAATGAACTTATTGGCAAAAGTAACATTCAACTCGCCATTTTTTCCGTGATAGCCCCTGTCTACCAGGTAATATTGTTCATGATGCTCGGATTTAATAAAGTAAGGCAGTACTTCC
Organism: Agaribacillus sp. DX54; assembly: GCF_056858335.1. Lineage (NCBI taxonomy): Bacteria > Pseudomonadati > Bacteroidota > Cytophagia > Cytophagales > Splendidivirgaceae > Agaribacillus > Agaribacillus sp. DX54. The sequence goes on along the minus strand of NZ_JBXEQE010000010.1, from coordinate 63,376 downwards.
CGATAGCTCCATCCCTTATTTCCCAGTGCGGCCCAATTGTCATAATCTTTTTTATTGCCCCTTACATAAACCATCGCATTAATCGAACTGCTTCCACCCAGGGTTTTCCCCCGGGGGAGATAGATACGGCGGTTGTTTACATGGGGTTGCGGTTCAGTCCAAAAGCCCCAGTCATACTTTTTTTTGAAAAGCTTTGCATAAGCACCCGGAATATGTATGAGCGGATCCCGGTCAGGCCCACCGGCTTCTATGAGCAACACCTTATTGGCCGGATCGGCTGACAAGCGATTGGCAAGCACACACCCCGCGGAACCAGCCCCAATGATGATGTAATCAAATTCTGTCATTAATCAATTTGTACGTAATTACACAACAAGGCCCCGTTTAACGATTGAAGGGGGCATGTATTGGCCAAATATAATGAACAAACTGAATGGGAGTGACTTAATTTTTCATTTTTTGGATTACCCTACTCACATCCTGTGGATACTGTCCCCTGTAATCCATTGTACCTCGTTGGAGTTTGTGCCTTTATCCGGTGATAAAAACGGGCAACCACAAAGGCCCGAAACCCGTCAGGTAGTTCCAGATCGCCTCGCCTCTCGACACTCAAGCAGCACAACCAAGCCACTTCCCCTATCCTCAATAATAAAAGAATAAAATGATTTCACTATTACCACACCCAAGGTGTACACCATAAAATAATTGTCAATTATCAACTGTCAATTGTAAATTGTCAATAGCCTTAACATAAAGATTCTTTACTTAGCCTGGCCTCGCGATCCGGGTTGACAAATTGAAAATAATGTTTCAACACCAAATCGGGGGCCTCGATGTGAGGGTAATGCCCTATATCTTTTAGCAGTATTATATCGGGATGTGGAATCAATTCATTATATCTGTTGACCATTTCCTTTCCGGACACAGGATCGGCCTCGCCTGCAATCAGTCTTAGCGGTATACCGGCCTTTTGCAACGCACCCAGCCATCGTTCCCTGTATTTTACCCGTTCATCCATGTATCTGATCAACCGGGGTAACATCCTTTTTCCACTTCGGTGGGTTAATAAATCCCAGCATTCATCGAGCTCATTTTGGGAAAGTTGTGTGTTTTGGCCAAAAATGGCTTCAAAACTTTTACGAAACCGGCTTTTCCCCATGAATGGTACCAAAAACCTTCCTATTGGCTTCTTTAATAGTTTTTGAATGCGTAAAGGCCGGTGTGTTTCAGGAAACAAGCCCCCATTGAGTAAACACAGGGAATGTATGTTAAGTCCCTCCTGACCCGTGCCTTTCCTGTCAATATACCTTGCCATCAGCTCCTGGGCCACTGTATCGCCATAGTCATGCGCCAGAATATGTACATCTTTTACACCTAAATCCAACATAATTGTCTCGAACAAACTGGCCTGATTATGAATTGTATACTTGTATTTCAAAGGTTTATCGGAGAATCCAAACCCCATCATATCGAGGGTAACCACATGAAATCTGCTTGTTAATGATGGCCACAGCTTATGCCAGTCCCAGGAGGCGGTCGGAAAACCATGAATCAGTACGATTACCTCCCCCCTTCCCTCATCGAGGTAGAAAATATTATGATCTTTGTACTTATAGTACCAGCCTTTATTTCTCCAAACCTTTAATGCCATTAATCCTTTACAGTCTGCATTTATAAATTTTATTCTTTACCCAAGCCCATTCAGCACGTAGAAGGAGAGGTATTGAAATTAACTTTTTTTTAATGTAGGTATTAGCCTCGGTTGTCGGTTACTTAATAATATTGTACGAAATTAGCAACCCTCATCTACATTTGCAAATGGTTGTCATTATTCATGACTTACCCACCAGTAATTGGCTGTTGCCGGGGGTGATTCTATGTCGAGTGGCTGCCCGATTATCGGAAAGCAGGCAGTCACATTTTCCTCTCCGGCCTTTTTGAGTAGTCTTTCTACCGGTTCTTTCCAGCTATGCAGGGACAGGCTAAAGGCTCCCCAATGGATTGGCATCATTACTTTGCCCTGTACATCTAAATGGGCCTGAACCGATTGCTCGGGCATCATATGAATGGCTGCCCAGTTTTCATTGTATTGCCCACACTCGATCATGGTAAAATCAAAGGGTCCATACTTGGCCCCTATTTCTTTGAAACCATTGAAATAACCACCATCCCCGCTAAAAAAGATTTTATGCTTGTTTCCGCGAATTACCCAGGAGGCCCATAGGGTTTTGTTACGGTCGTTGAATTTTCTTCCCGAGAAATGCCTGGCCGGAGTAGCTACCAATTCCAGCCCCTCAAAGGAAAAGGACTGCCACCAATCCAATTCATTGATTTTACTGACTTCAACCCCCCACTCTTTCAGGTGTGACCCCACACCCAGGGGTACAAAAAAATGGTTGGTTTTATCTTTTAGATACCTGATGGAAGGATAGTCCAGGTGGTCGTAGTGGTCATGTGAAATAATAATGGCATCTATTTCGGGCAGGTTTTCCAGGTCGATGGCCTGTTGATACGGAAACCGCTTGCTGAGAAAGGATACCGGGGCAGCGGCCGGGCCAAACATCGGGTCGATTAGCAGGTTTTTGCCATCTATTTCCAAAAGAATCGCCGAATGCCCGAACCAGGTAACCTGGGTGATGGAGTCGTGATCCTCCTGATGAGGTGCCGCCAACCGGGTAGGCAATGGCTTTTTGGGGGCTTTTCCATTATCCTCAAAAAGCCATTGGTACATAGTGCCAGTCATTTGACCGATACTCATGTTCATTTCGGTTGTAACCAGATTTTTGAATCGGTCGCTACCGTAATTTTGTGATTTTTTAAGCTGCTCCAGATGTTGGCCTGCAGGAGGAGCACCGAATTGGGGGGCAAATTGCATGAATAAAACCGCCGAGCCGGTCAGGAGACCAACTGTTAACAACAGAAATAATAGCATTTTCATCATGTTTGATAAGTAAGTAATCACTCAGGTTAATTTACAGGAAGAAAGCAATAAAATAGCAGCAGCGATAACTTACCACATTTCGAAGAATTTTGTAGCGCAGCGCGGCTAATTTCCTGTTTCTACCTGATAGGAAGCATCGAGTTTATCCCATTCACTAAATGAACCGTCGTACAACCGGGTTTCATGCCCCAGGGCTTTGGCAATGGTGTAAAGCACAGTGGCGCTCAACCCCACATGGCAATAAGTAATGACTTTTTTTTGATCGTCAACCCCGGCTTCATCAAAGTATTTTCGTAAATCTTCTTTACTTCTCACAAATTTGTTTTCATCCAACAGGTCACGCCAGGTAATGTTAACGGCCCCGGCGATATGTCCCGATCTTCGATAGCGCCCGTCGCCATCTTTTTCTCCACGATAGTAATCGGATTTTCTTGCATCGATTATACTGGTTGAAGATTGCTTTGATCTGGCTAAAACTTCGTCTTTCATCGCTAACAGGTGTTTACGGGGCGTCAGTAACAATTTACCTTGGCCAGTTTGAGTAACATTGGTCAATTCCGTGGTGACAGGAAGCTTTTGGGCCAGCCAGCCCGGCAAACCACCATTCAGGATAAAAGTATTATCACCTAAACCCAGGTAATCCAATGTAAAATACAATCTAAAGGTGGGAGCAAACAGGTCGCCCGCATAATATAGCACATTGACAGTTTCATGGGTTATGCCTTTTGAACGTAAGGTGGCTTCGAGTTGTTTTAAATCGGGTAACTCCCACCTCAGGTTACCCCTTGTGACGGTGTATTCATCCGGTACAATCAGTTGGGCATTTTCTATGTGGCCTTTTTTATACTGATCAGCTTCCGCCACATGTAACAACACAAGATTTCTATCATTTTGATGCTCCAGCAGCCAGGACTGGTCGACAAAGATTTTATCAAACAGGTCCTGTGCGCCTGCGAAATGCGCTAAGAAAAGTAACAGCAATGTTCCCGGTTTTTTCATGGTTATGGGGTCATAAAGTTTCTGATAAAGATAATCGAGTAGCTGCATTATCGTCCAAATTACCCTGCCATTTTTTTAAATATTACCAAATCATCACAGCAGTTTCTCCTGCCCTGTCCCTGTAATATAACCTGATTCTTAAGACATACTTCCTGCCTTTGTATAGCTTAATTCTAAAAGACGCGTTGTAATCTTCACCGCTGTCGTCATCGCCGGTTCTGTATCTGAGCTCGCCATGCACATCTTCAAACAATACCATAACCGTATCGGATATACCGAATGTCCGTATATCATATTTTCTGGTAGCGCCGGGAGTAATGGTAAAGTTTCTTTGTTGTCCCTCTTCAATTTCCAGTGGGATCGACTCAAAAGGCTTCAGCGCTGTATAGTCTGTTTTTTTCAAGGGGGCGTAGAAATTCTTTACCCATGCTTTGTCCCTGGCAGAAAGGCCCGGTTTGGGAAGGATACCGTCTTGAAATTCCTCCGGAGAAATTATCAGGCCCGGGCCAAACGGGTAGTGCATAATAGAGTCGGGATCCCAGTTGGAGCCCTGCACCGAATCGGGATCGATCTTGCGTATGATATTATGGATTGTTGTTTCCCGGCTCCAGTTGTTAGGCGGCTTTGCAAGCTCATTGATCACCGCTTCTTCATCCCAGACAATACCTGCGTTGGGGTTTTGATGTTCATGAGGAAAGCCCAGGGTATGACCAATTTCATGCAGGGCCGTATCGATCTCACCGGAACGGGTCAGGTCCCAGCCAAAGTTCATAGTCCGCTTATTACGTCCTATACTGAGAATATCCCTTCCGACATAAGACCAGGCGCCATCCCCCTTCATAAATCCAATTCTTATTTCCGCCTCATCCCTGTTGTCGACCTCTTTGAATTCGAGGCCTATTCCCACTTTTTTCCAGGTTTCAAAGGCTTTTCTAACCACGTTCTTTTCATCTTCAGTACCACTCCAACTGACAAACGTCGATGTACCGTCATTGAAGAATACCTGCTCACCGTCGGTAGATTTATCAAAAAAATAGTAATGCAGGATGGTGCCATTAGCCCACTTCTTGTCTGATCTGAGTATCAGACTGGCTCGGTTAGGATTAACAGAAGGAGGAAACTTTCTGACCGGTACTACCGGCATAGAACAATAATTGTGTCGATCGTTTTTCTTTTTGACAGATTTTTTGGTTGTTGCCATATAATATTTCGTTGGGTCGATTGGTTTTTCAAAGGATAAACGCCTGAAAACAGGGGTATATTACAGACTTTCTAATTTGTTCGTGATAAACTGCTTTTCCAGTTGATTTTGGGTCTGTTCCAGGGCCCGATGATAAGCATGCCTGGCTAACTCCGGATGATTGAGTTTTTCATATAATCCTCCGACAAAAACCTTGGTGATGTGATTGTCAGGCAAGTGCTTTTCATTGGTTTTTACCATTTTCAAAGCTTCTGCCGGTGAGTGGATTTGGGAAAATGCAATGATACGATTGAGCAGGTAAACCGGGTTACGGCTGTCGGCCAACAATAGATCATAGAGGTCGACGATGGCCTCCCAGTTTGTTTCTCTGAAACTTTTGTCAGTGGCATGATAGCCGGCAATGGCAGCTTCGAGATGATAAGTGCTAAGTTTATTTCCTACCGAGGCCCTGCCCAGATAGATATTTCCCTGCAGTATGAGTTTATGATTCCATTGACTGCGGGGTTGCTGTTCCAGGGTTAGCAGGCGGTTATTGTTGTCCAGGCGGGTGTGGAACCTGGATGCCTGAAAATACATCAGTGCCAGCAAGGCATTGGTTTCAGGTGTGTTAAAATGCTTGTGCGTGGTGATAAGCTCAGCCAGTTTAATGGCATCCCAGCAAAGATCTTTATTGATCAACTGATCTCCGTGCGATACTTTGTATCCTTCATTGAATTGAAGGTATACAACTTTCAGAACATTGGCTAATCTGGGTTTTAAGGCCTCGATGCCAGGAACTGAAAAATCACTGACTTTTTCCCTGAACTTTTGTTTGGCCCGGGTCAATGCCTTGGCTACAGCATCGGTTTTTTTTAGAAGGGCCCTTGAAATCTGCTCATTGCCAAAACCACATAAAAATTTCAGACTTAATATCAGTTGATCCACCTGCCTGATTTCAGGGTGACAACAGGCGAAGATCATACGCAACTGGCTGTCGACAATCTCACTTTCTCCTGGCATTTCGTCTGTTGCCATCTGGTTTGCATCAGCTTCCGAAACTTTATTTCCTAACTTTTTACTGGTCTTTTTCAGTTGATCCAGTAAATGATTTCGGGCCACAAGCATGATCCATCCGGAGGGGTTTTCCGGCTTTCTGGTTGGCCATAATTTCACCGCTTTGAAAAAAGCTTCCTGTACAGCGTCTTCAATCAAATCAATGTGCTGACTTCCAAATTTTTTAACCAAAATGGCAATGAGCCTTGTGTATTCTTTTTTGAAGACAAAATCTATCTTGATATTCCATACCTTGTAAAGGTAAAAGACTCAATCCTTATGATTGAGTCTTTTAATCAGGTAATTTGCTTCATGAAGCATCATTCCGAAAGGCACAAGCGGAAGATGGCTGTTGCACAACGCAAGAATGTGCCTGTATTTGTATTTTATCGGCGAAAACCTCCGTGTCTCTTTGTGTCTTGGTGCCTCCGTGGTGAAAAATGGTGAACCACCAAGACACCAAGAGGCACAAAGAATTTTGTCGAGACGGCTACATATCCATGTTCATGATTTCCCTCACCTCGGTGGTACCGTCATTTTCGTAAATCGGGCATTCTTTGCTTATCTCCACGGCTTCTTCGAAGGAGTCCGCATTGATAATCATGTACCCCCCGACCACTTCCGTACCTTCTGCAAAAGGGCCATCATGAATGACCTCCCCACTCTTTTGAACCACCTTTCCAGGCCTGGCCAGAGGCAGGCCATCCACCAGTTTTCCCCTTTGTGCCAGATCCTGCGTCCATACCTCCCATTTTTGCATGTGCTCCTGGGTTTCTTCCGGTGATGCCTCCGCCATTTTTTCATCACCGCCTCTGAATAGATAAAGGTATTTTGCCATTTTTGTAAAAGTTTAAGTTGAAAAATTAAGTTATCAACTAATTGACGAATATGCTATCAATTACAGGACAAAAATTCTTTTTTATTTTGTAAAGTATCCACTCATCCATAAAACTTTTAACTATCTACCCAACATATATGACCTAAAAAACCGCCTGACTGTTCAGGCGGTAAATGCTATCGAGGTGAATTGCGTTACCTTGATTTAATCTTCTCTATACAGCATCGGTTTTCCGAAGGGCATCAATAAAGGAATTGCAAGGCTTCCCTGTCAAAGCGGCCAAACTCTCCATCTTCATCCGCGCTAAAACAAGACAGCATGACAGAGTTTGCATCAAAACCAGTAGGGGTTCCGGGAATATGAATGGCCCCTACACTACCGGCCCCTTCATTACCGCCTCTTCCACAGGAAAGCGAACGGTCAAAGAAATCGGTATGACGCAGGCCAAGGCAGTGACCAATTTCATGTGTGATGACATGTTCTACCACGTCAGTGCTGAAGTTACTGGTTCCTGACTGAATTTGAACAAACTGATAGGGATCGCCATCCCTTGGAAAACCGGCTGATCCTCCTCCTCCACCGCTTACCCTGTAGACAACAATATCATAAACCTGATAGTTGGTTCCAAATGTGAGCGTAAAGTTAAGGCGGGTGTTTAGGTTGTTATAGTTGTTGATAGCCCGTTGCAGCCCTGTACGCATTTTTGAATCCAAAGCATTGCCGCCGCCTGTATAACCAATGACACTAATCGTTCGAGGCAAACCACGAACCAGATTGTTGGTACGATACTGTTCACCGACTACGCCGGTGTGTTGAATATCGCTTTGAAGCATTTTATCTAAGTTATCAGGCGTAATGATAATATCGCCCTCCAACAAATAATTCCCGCTTTCCAATGCAGGATCCAGCAGGTCATAACCTTGGGTGATCGCAATATCACTGACGTCAAATCCCAGGTCCTTGAATTGCGCCATTATTTCATCGGAAATTTTTGCAGGCTGATCGACAATGTCGACGTCTTCTTCCGGTGAACAAGCTGTAAATAATAGAGAAATTACTGCGATTGCCATGACAATCGCCTGGGTGAATCCGTAGGTTTTCATGATCGTTTTTGTTTAGGTTGACTGATAATTCAAAATATGAATATTTTAAGTTATTTACAAAATTTATCACATGATTTTTTTATTCGGGCATTTCAATTTCAATCATAAAAGGATTTAATATTTTATCGTTAAAGTATTTTCTACATTATAAATATTCTGTGAGCAATCGATTACAAAAAACTTTTAATTTAAATTATTCGAATTTTACTAAATATAATTTTGTCATAAAAAGTTGAAATTTTATTGCTAACTTTATCGCTAACGGTACCAAAACATAAACACGTTGAAAAACCTGGCATTTGTCCTGTTAATCCTGCTGGCAGACGTCACTGACAACTATGGCCAGCCTGCTACTTCGGTCAATGACTGGCATCAATTTATTGACCGAACGGTCTCCATGGAATATGCTGCTTCCAGGTTATTGAATTTATCACCCGGCCACTATGTTGTCAAGCTCAACAAACACATAAAAATCAGTGATGTAACGACAAATAGTGTTCAAATACTCAGAAAATTATCTTCCGACTTTCTGGTCATAGAAATCTTACCGGCAAACGATAAAAAACACCTCCCTGTTCTTTTTCAACAGGCATGGCACGCCAATAACCTTTGGAAGCTCTCCCCTGATTTGTTATCCAAGGTGGAGCAAGGCATGGATGAAAGGGCCTCATACATTGTAAGGATGAAGCCAGGCTTTAACCATCGGCTATTACCGGCATTTATTCAAAATCTTATTGAAAAAACAGGTAAAAATGGGTATTTAACGCTAAAAACAGATATCAGGACCATTATTAAAGCTATCATGGTGACTGACGAGATAATGTACATTGGTTTCGAATCAAACCGGCCGGTAGAAGAAAGTCCCGTTTTAGACCTGAATTTAAATCCTAACGCTATCAATAAAATCCATCACGAATTTCCCTTATTGAATGGAAACGGTATGACGATCTCTATCAAGGAACTAGCATACAATGAAACGGATATCGATCTGAATAACCGGCATGTACCATCTTCTTTGCGTGCTGTGGAAATCAGTAATCATGCTACTGAGATGGCTACGATTGCAGCAGGAGCGGGAAATTCATTCATTACAGGCAAAGGTGTGGCATGGTCATCAAATATTACCTCCTCTGATTTCTCAGAACAACTGCCAGATGATGACAAGGACTATAAGGACCTGAACATATCAGTACAAAACCATTCATACGGTACTGTAATTGAAAATTTTTACGGATCGAAAGCAGCGGCTTTTGACATAAGTGCCCATCGAAACCCATGGTTGCTCCACATATTTTCATCTGGTAATCAGGGCTTGGAAACGGCATCAGGGGGAGTCTATCAGCATCTTACAGGTTATGCGAATCTCACTGGGAATTTTAAAATGGCAAAAAATATACTTACTGTCGGAGCGGTGGATACATTGGGGCGAGTCATGCCTTTTTCGTCGAGAGGGCCAGCATACGACGGAAGGGTTAAACCTGAATTGGTCGCTTATAGTACCGTCGGGTCATCCAATTCTGCGGCCTTGGTATCCGGGTTATCTATCTTACTCCAGCAAAAATATCTGGAAATGGCACAAAACCTCCCACCTTCCGCCTTGCTAAAAGCCCTGCTGATTAACAGTGCCAGGGATGTCGGAGATAAAGGAATTGATTATGCTACAGGCTATGGGAATGTGGATGCCTACCATACATTGAAAAATTTAATGGAAAAACGGTTCATTTCAGGAGAGGTAAGCCATGGTGAAAAGCGATCATTTAATCTGACCGTACCTGAATATATTGAAAATCTGAAAGTAACGATAGTCTGGACCGATCCGGCAGCCCTGCCCAATGCTAACAGGGCCCTCGTCAACGACCTCGATATGACATTAAAAGGTAATCATGAGGTCTGGTTTCCCTGGATACTGAACCCGGCCCCGGACCTTTTCAGTTTATCGCAGCCAGCAACCAGGGGTGAAGATCACCTTAATAACATCGAGCAAATCAGCCTGCAAAATCCAAAGGCCGGAAATTATATGATTGAAGTTAATGGATTTGATGTCCCGGCCGGATCGCAATCATTTTACATTGCCTATCAATTTGAACAGAAGGATCAATTTACCTGGTTATTTCCCACTGCCAGTGATAACATGCCCTACAATGGAGAGACCGGTAGCTATTTCAGGTGGCATAGTACACTCGATCAACCGGTCGGTAAACTGGAATACAGCCTGGACCATGGAAAAAACTGGGAAACATTGGCGGCCCATGTCAACCTGGAAAAAGGGTTTTATCGATGGGAACCAGGTCAGCGATCCGGACTGGCAAGGGTAAGAATGATGGTGGAAGGAGTTAATTACGAATCGGATGCTTTTACCCTGGGCAGTGCTCCAAAAGTATCCATTGGCTTTAACTGCGAAGATTCCGTATTGATTCAATGGGGCGGAGAGAAACAAGCCATGAAATATGAGCTTTTCACAATGGAAGAAGGCCAGGCATTTTTAACTCCTCGACTGGTTACCTCAGATACCGCTTTGATTCTGAAAAAAAGTGATTATGCTGCCACAAAATTGGCCGTTCAACCTGTTATCTCCCATCAATTAAGAAATCTAAGGAGTAGTGCTTTTGACTATGAATCACTGGGAAGCGGATGTTATTTGCGTTCCTTTTTCACAGAAACCCTGCCGGATGAAGGAATCAGGCTTTTTGTGGATGTTGGCACCGCTTATGGGATAGATGAGATGGTTTTCGAACGGAAAGAAAACGGAAGCTTCATAGGATTGGAAAGTATCCAACCAAAATCGGTATTTACCGAGTACCTCGATAGCCAGCCAAAACAAGGATTAAATACCCACAGGGTCAAAATAAAGCTGATCAATGGTGAAACCGTAACTACCCATGCCATCCATTCTTATTTTCTCACCGATATGCCTTTTTTGGTCTTTCCTAATCCTGTCGTCAAACCCGCTGTTATGCGTATCTTTTCCAAGGACTTTGAAGGTCAGGAAGTAATATTCAGATTAATTAACAGCTCCGGTCAATTGGTTTTGCGCAAAAAAATGACTACTGAAATCGAGTCGGTTCAAACGACAGGCTTATCCCCGGGCTTGTATTTTTATTCATTTGAAGTCAATGGTGTGATTTACAAAGACAAAATTGTTATTAACTGAAAGATGACACTGAGCCTCGATGAATGTACAGCTTCTGCCAACGATTACTCAGACAGCAAATCCGTGTCTTCTTTTAAATAAACTCCTGATAACTTTAATCTCAGCGATTGTTCAATGAGGAACATTAACTTCCGCGCGGCGATTTTTGTACTTAAACCCTGCGCCCGTATATTAGAAATACAATTCCTGCTTTCATCGGTTTTGCCGGTTTGGGGATGGTAAGTCATATAGATTCCCATACTATGTGGAGAACTTAATCCCGGTCGCTCACCAATACATATAAATATGAGTCGAGCACCCAATTGTGCTCCGATCTCATCTGCGATGGCCACCCTTCCCTGTTCGACCAGGCAAATAGGAGAAAAGCTCATTTGTTTACTTTTTAACAGCGGAATCATTTCATGGATAAAAGGAATAAACTGTGCGTCTATGGCCGCTGCCGATAAGCCGTCGGTAACCACTATTCCGATATCTGATCCTGCGCGTTTATCCTGACTTAAGATGGTTTTGGACTGATTGTTTAACCGCCTTCCCAAATCCGGTCTTTTTAAGTATTCTGCCCTATCCCGTGCCTGACTGTTTAGTTTGATAAAGGGGAGATTCATTGTGTTGAGCTGGTTTTCAAGGCTAAATATATTCAACGCAGACGCCACAGCATCCCTCGCCCTGGCGTGATCGAGCTGGAATTTCAACAATGGCCGGGTAGGCAGGCTGCCACCCGCCCGGCCCAGGGCAATGCGGGCTTCTGTATATTTGCTTAGTATGTACCAGGGATCAGAAGTCATTTCACTCCAGGTTATATGATAATAATATATTGTTTTTCAGATAATTATGATTTGTAATTTCAAGTTTTTGATTAAATATATTCATCGCTTTTAACCAGGCTTCGAATTCAGGTGCCGGCCGATGACCGGTAATTTGTCTCACGTACAACGCATCGTGATAGGAAGTGCTTTGATAATTCAACATGATATCATCTGCCCCGGGCACCCCCATGATGTAGTTACATCCACTTAAGGCCAACAATGACAACAGGTTATCCATGTCGTCCTGATCCGCATTGGCGTGATTGGTGTAACAAACATCGCAACCCATAGGAAGCCCCATCAGTTTACCACAAAAATGATCTTCCAATCCGGCACGGATGATTTGTTTACCGTTGTATAAATATTCCGGACCGATAAACCCTACCACTGTATTCACCAACAAAGGCTTAAATTTCCTGGCCACCGCATGAGCCCGGGCCTCACAGGTTTGCTGATCAATGCCAAAATGAGCATCGGCCGACAGGGCACTCCCCTGTCCTGTTTCAAAATACATCACATTTTGTCCTACGGTACCTCTGTTCAGGCTAAGACCTGCTTCATAGGCCTCGGTCAGCAGGTTTAAGTCAATGCCAAAGCTTTTATTGGTAGCTTCCGTACCACCGATGGACTGGAATATCAAATCTACCGGTATCTGCCGGTTAATGACATCCAGCATAGTGGTAATGTGACTTAAAACACAGGATTGTGTGGGTATATTGAACTTATTCCTTATGTCTTCCATAAGGTTTAGCAGGGCAATAACATTTTTAGTATTGTCAGATACCGGGTTAATCCCGATCACTGCGTCACCAATACCATAAAACAACCCATCGATGATGGCGGCTGCCACCCCTTTGAGGTCATCGGTGGGATGGTTAGGTTGCAGGCGTGTGGAAAAATGTCCTTTCAAGCCCAGGGTATTTCTGAATTTTGTCACCACTTCACATTTTCCTGCCACCAAAATCAAATCCTGGTTACTCATAATTTTGCTGACTGCCGCTACCATCTCCGGCGTCAATCCAGGCGAAAGCGCTGCCAGTTTTTTCCCATCGGTATCGTAGGCCAGCAACCATTCCCTGAATTCGCCAACGGTTAAGTGCGCCACGGGTTGAAAAGCCGATGCATCCCATTCATCCATGATTAACCTTGTTACCTCATCCTTTTCGTAGGGAATTAACATTTCCTTCAGAAAATAATTCAGTGGCAGATCCGCCAGCACCAGTTTTGCGGCCACTCTTTCAATAGCCGATTTCGCCGCCAAACCTGCCAGTTCGTCCCCTGACCTCGCCGGTGTGGCCCTGGCCATCAGCGTTTTCAGATCCTTGAAGGCGTATACACGGTGCTCTATGGTGGTTTTGAAATTCATTACAATTACATCAATGTATCATCGCTACCCCACTTACCCACCTTTCCTGTACTTCCTAAACCACGCCAGCACATGATCCACCTTGGTAATCAACTGGCTGGGCCTGGCCGCTATATGATGAAAAGCACCCGGAATCTCCACCAATGCCGTTTCTATTTTTCTGATTTTGAGGGCATGATATAATTGTTTGGCTTCGGAAACCGGCGTTCTCAAATCAGCCGAACCGACCATCACCAGGGTAGGTGTCTGAATATTACCCACCAGCGAAACCGGCGAAAACTTCATGTAGGTTTCCATGTTCTCCCAGGGCCAACCTTCATAGCGGTAATGGGAATAATAAAAATAATTATCTGCCACGAGGGTTTTACTGATCCAGTTCATCACCGGTTTAACAACCGCCGATGCCCGGAACCGGTTATTTTTTCCTATGATCCACGCAGTCATAATCCCGCCGGCACTTCCACCGGTAACAAACAGGCTATCACGATGTATATACCCCTGTTTCAGCAATGCATCCACACCATCCATCACATCATCGTAATCATTGCCCGGATAATTGCGATACAGCAAGTTGCCAAAAGCTTCGCCATAGCCGGTACTTCCCCTGGGGTTGGGATAAAAAACCACGTAGCCATCGGCGGCGTACAGTTGCATTTCGGCTGAAAACCTGTCTCCATAATTAGCTATTGGCCCTCCATGGTTTTCTACCAGAAGGGGATACTGTTTTTGCGGGTCAAAATCAGGAGGCTTCATGATCCATCCCTGTATGTCTCGCTGGTCGACAGAAGAATTATACCAGATCTCCTCAACCCTGGCGAGGTTGCGGTAAGGTAAAATCTCATTGTTAAGGTCAGTCACCATCTTAATCTGACCGGCGGGTTTGGTGAGATAAGCCAGCGCTGCCGGATGATAGGGCGTGGTATAGGTATAAATGATTTCATCCTGCCGAGAGAGCGAAAATGAACCACCTCCATAAGGCCGACCGATGCTGGCGCCACCCAGGTTATCCGCTACTTTTCTTACCTTCCCTCCCAGCGATACATATCCGATTTTGGTATTACCACGGTCATCATACTGAAAATACAACCCGGCTCCCGTATTGCTCCAGAATATATCGCTCACGCTGCGATCCAGCTCCGTTTCCAACTCCCTTTTGGCAGATCCGTCCAAATTCATGATGTAAAGTCTTGTAAGTTGATAGGTTTGTACTTTATCATCATATCCTAACCAGGCTATCTTTCGACCATCAGGCGAAATCACCGCATCGAAATCCGGCCCGTTTCTATCTGTAAGCTGGGTGATCTGTCCATTTTCAACACCTACCCTGTAAATTTCGGAGTTTTTAAACTCATACTCCCAGTTTTCATTTCTGTTAGAGGTGAAAACCAGGTTTTTCCCGTCTTTGGTCCATTCCGGGTTTCCCTCCTGGTGAAAATCCCCCGACGTGATTTGCCTTGGCGAACCACCATCGGCAGGAATTACAAACAGGTGCCGGAAGCCAGGATCGATGTAGCCAGTTCCATCTGCTTCGTGCTTCAACCGGGTGGTCACCCTGGGCTTATCTGCCCATTTTGCTCCTTTCGGTGCATCCGGTGGAGTGACCAGAACAGGTGGTTTTTCAGGGACGGTCATACAAAAAGCAATCCTTTGGCCGTCAGGTGACCAACGGAGCCCTGATGGTGACTTTTCCAGTTGTGTCAACCGGGCGGTTTTGCCCGAACTTACCCAGTAAACATAGATTTCAGCGCCATTATCCGTGACACTGACAAAGGCAATTCTGTCACCGTCAGGTGACCACCTCGGGGAAGTTTCCCCCGACTCCCGGCTGGTCAGTTTCCTGTGGTTGCTTCCATCTGCATCAACCATCCAAAGTCGGGCTGCCTTACGATCTTTCATGATATCCATGCTATTTCTCACATAAACCACCCTGTCACCATCCGGTGAGATTTGTGGATCGGAGGCATATTCCAGGGCAAAAATATCGAGACGGCTAAAATTCTTTTTGTCCTCTTGCCCGTAACTGTTTCCGGCAATGAATACCAGCCAAAATAAAAAATGTAAAAACCGTATAGCCATGATGTTCCGGATTGATTTTATTGTATTTGAAGATAAATGATTCCTTCCAAATCATGGCAATTTTTAGCAGAAATCTTTGCGATGGTGTGGCTGCCGGTTTTCAAATTCGCTTTATAAAAAATTAATGTATCCTTAATCTCGATTTTTTTCTCTGCTAGCCATTAGTCCTTAATTTCGATGATCATCATTTGTCATATTTATTATGGATAATAAAAGTGCCATAAATGATCAGAGGCTATTAGACGCCATCAGGCATGGCAACAAAGAAGCACTGGCCGGCTTGTTTGACAGGTATTACCACAGACTCTGTGATTTTGCATTGCTGTATGTCAAAAGTGCCGACCTGGCACAGGAAGTGGTTTCGAATGTATTTTTTAATCTTTGGATGAAAAGAAATGACCTGTCTGTTTGTAAAAATCCGAAGTCCTATCTTTTTATCTGTACAAGAAACCAATGCATAAATTTTTTAAAAAAAGAAAGGTTATCATTGACAGAACCTTTATCAGACCAGGAAAATATCCGCTGGGAAAATCAAACCGAGTCAGCCATTTATTACAAAGAGTTATTGGGCACGGTTAACCATCTGATCGACAAGATGCCGGACCAGATGCAAATCGTTTTCAAGCTCCATAAATTTGAAAACCTTAAGTACAAAGAAATCGCCTTAATACTTTCCATTTCCCCAAACACGGTTCAGAATCACATGGTAAAAGCCAACAGATTCATCACAAAAAGGCTTTTGGAAGTAAACCAGCAAAACCTGCTTATATTTATCCTGACGACCACTTTCTTTAACTTTTTGTTTTAGTCATTCCGGTATTTCAGGCAGGCACACAAATTTTTTCAGGTTCATAAGTAGTAGATTTTGTGCTGTTTTTTTGTCTATCTTCTGAAACAGAAGATAAAAAATGGACCAGGAGCAAATTTGGCTATTAACCACCAAATACCTTTCAAAAGAAGCCACTGAGGAGGAAATAGATCAATTGATGAAAATAATGGAAGAGGATGAAAGTGCGGCTTCGCTGTTTCATCAGATGAGTTTGATTTGGGATCAGCATAAAAAATGGCCCAGTGTTCACTCATTTAACGCTGAAATGGATAAACAACGGCTGTTTGAAAGGATAAAAATGGCAGAAAAAAGTGAATCTCCTTCCACCGGCCGTCAGGTGACTTTTACAAACTTTCATCTTAAGCGGTTGGCAGCCGCCATCATTTTTATAGTGGTATGTGCCGGCATTTTATTTTGGTCACAGCGGCAGGAGCCTGAGGAGGTAGGTATCGTCTGGGAATTACATGAAAACCCCAGGGGCAGACGCACAGTACAGACGCTTTCAGATGGCACCGTTGTTCACTTAAACGCTGCCAGCCGTATTAAATATGCCAAATCGTTTGAGGGCGACACACGGGAAGTGTTTCTGGATGGAGAAGCCTATTTTGAAGTGGCCAAAAATCCCGAAAAGCCTTTCCTGGTACATACGCGGCAGATTTCCACTAAGGTGCTGGGAACTTCCTTCAACATCAGGGCATTTCAGCATGAATCGGATATCGAAGTGTCTTTGCTCGAAGGAAAGGTGGAGGTCACCGGACCAGGTCAATCTTCCATGGCTCCCGGTCACTTCCTCAGTCCTGCGGAACAATATATTTTTCACAAGCATAACAGTACTTTCAATATTCATCATGATGTAGATCTTACCACAGTCATTGCCTGGAAAGAAAACCGCCTGATCATAGATAACGAATCCCTGGAACAGGTGGCAAGTAAACTCGAAACGTGGTTTGGCGTGACCATTGAAATTGAAAACACAGCCATCAAAGATTGTGTGTTAAGCGCCAGTTTCGAGAACGAAGCCCTGGATACAGCTTTAAAAGTATTAAAACATGCGTTGGATATCACCTACAAATATGAGGAAGGTAAAATCATGCTGAACGGAGAAGGATGTTGAAGAGAATGATATTGAATTATGTTAAATCAAAATCCTGTGCCCATGAATTAGAATCCGGTACCATATTATAAAAAGAAGTGCCTGACAGGCACTTCAAAAATTGGTTTTAAGCGTCTTCGTGCCTCTATGCGTCACCATAGTTGGCCCGGATTAAAACCTGTTTAAAAAAGTATTGAAACTGTTTAAACGCTCAAATTTATGAAAAAAAGATCTATTAATCTTTTGATTAAGATGTCAAGAAATCTTCTACTCGGAATTTTACTTCAAACCTTGTTGGTATCACTGGTGTTTAGCTCAGATTTTGCTAATGCACAAAAGCTAAAATCGGTTTACCTGAGCATCGATGCCGGGGACATTTCATTGCAGGAGTCCTTCCGGCTTATAGAGGAAAAAACTGAATTCAGGTTTTCCTTTAACCCCAAAAAAATTCCTGTAAAAAGAAAAGTAAACATTGACACGCCAAAAGAAAGCCTGGAGGGTATGCTTTTGAAACTTTCAAAGGCGTTAAAAATCAAATTTATAAGAATAAACCACCAGATTGTAGTAAGTAAAACCGAAAAGGGGCAAAAACCGGTTCAGGAAATCAGCAGGCCCGTTGATCAGCATGTCGAAGGAAAAGTAGCAGACTCGGAGACCGGAGAACCCATACCCGGGGCCAATGTATTGATCAAGGGTACGAATGTGGGCACAGTAACGGATTTAGCGGGTGGCTTTTCCCTTGAAGTGGCCAATCGTGATGCTGTCCTGATTATAAGTTATGTGGGATTTGTATCGGCCGAGCTTACTGTGGGTGCTCAAACATTCATTGAGGTAAACCTGGTACCCGATCTGGATCAATTGGAAGAAATAGTGGTGGTGGGATATGGCAATACAAAAAAGAAAGATTTGACAGGGGCTGTGGAGGAAGTTGAAGCGGTAAGGGACATTACCAGCAGACCTATCAACAGCACTCAGCAGATATTGCAGGGTAATGTAGCAGGTGTAACCGTTGTGAATGACGGCGGTGACCCGACCCAGGCACCCATTGTCCGGGTGCGGGGTATTGGCACGCTTTCTAATGAAGAGCCACTGTACGTTGTCGATGGTGTCCCGGGTGCCCCGTTGCCTAACCCGGTGGATATCGCGTCCATATCCGTACTCAAAGATGCTTCAGCGGCTGCTATTTACGGCGTCAGGGCCGCGGCCGGTGTGATATTGGTCGAGACCAAGCAAGGGGAATCCGGAAAACCCAAAGTAGCCATTAACAGCTATTATGGATTTCAGGAAGCCTGGAAAACCCTTGACCCGCTCAATGCCAGGGAATATGCGGATGTCATGAACCTGGCATTCGACAATGCCGGATTTGCGGCTGATGACCCTCGCCGGGATTATATCGATGAGACCAAAAACCCTTACGGATTCGTCACCCGTACCGATTGGATGGATGAAATATTCCGGAAAGCCACCATGCAGAACTATGATTTGTCAGTAAGTGGGGGAAGTGATCATGGCGTCTTCCTGGCCTCGCTGGGTTACAGGGAGATAGAAGGTACTTTGGTTAATACGGAAGCCGAAAGATATTCTTTAAGGCTCAACAGTTCTTTTACACTTAATGACAAAATAACGGTTGGAGAAAACTTTTCTTTGTTTTTCACAGATGGAAACTATGGTGTAGAGACAAACTCCGCCTACACCGGGGCTATCATCTCGGCCGTATACTATCCTCCCAGCGCGGTGGTGTGGGAAGACGAAGCCGGTAACCTGTATGGTGGGGTGACCCCCCGTGATAACTTGGCTTATGCCGGGTCTTATGGTGATTTAATCAATCCTGTAGCTTATCTTAATCGGTTGGATAACCGGCGCCCTACTACCACCTTATCTGGTAACATCTTTGCCGACTACGAGATGATCGAGGGCCTGAAATACCGGTTAAACGTTGGGTTGACAAGAGCAAACACCACTGCCAAACGCTTCATCTCCAAAGTCACAGAACCAGGTAAGATATTCAATTTTAATGAGTTAACCCAATCCAATGAAATAACCAATTCATATGTGGTAGAAAATACGCTGAGCTTTGAAAGATTCATCAGTGACCATCATTACATCAATATTCTTGGCGGGTATATGGTACAGGAAAACAGGGTTGAGTTTTTTAGAATGACCGCGAGGGGTTTTGAGGATGAACACCCGGACAGAAGATTCTTTCCCAATGCCAGCGGTCCTTATGACGAACCTGAAGGTGGCAGAACCGAAAATCGGTTGATTTCATTATTAGGAAGGATTAATTATGCATACAAAGATAAATACCTTTTGACAGGAACGGTACGCAGAGATGGCACTTCTAAATTAACCAGAGATAACCGACACGGTGTTTTCCCTTCCATTTCGGCAGCTTGGAAAATCTCCAATGAGCCTTTTTTAGGGAATACTGACTTCATCGACGATCTTAAGCTAAGAGCTAGCTGGGGAGAAATCGGTAACCTGGGCGTTTTGGGAGATTATGCTACTTCGGTGAACCTGACCCGCACCCGGGCTTTGTTAGGGGATCCTGCATCCTATGAATATTATGGTTTTGCTATCAACGGAATAGCCAACCCTGACTTACGTTGGGAAACTACCACACAAACAGACATCGGTATCGATGCCAGTTTCCTGGATGACAAGGTGAGGATCAGTGCTGACTATTTTATTAAAGAAACCGACGACATGCTTCTTAGAATTCCAATAAGTGGCTCCGCTGGCGTGGGAAATGCCCCTTTTGAAAATGTGGGGTCTGTCAAAAACACAGGTTTTGAACTTACGTTAGGTTATCATCAGCATAAGGCAGATTTCCGCTATGATATATCAGCCAATATATCCTCTATTAAAAACGAGGTGACAAGCCTTGGAAACAATCAAGATTACATTCAGCATAACAACGCCGTAAGAGGCATATTAAATCCCCTGAGAACGGAAGTGGGCCATGCACTTTATTCTTTTTACGTGTTTGAAACCGATGGTATTTTTCAAAGCACCGAAGAAGTGAATGCCCACCAGGGACCGGACGGCGATTTGATCCAACCCCTGGCGCAGGCCGGCGATTTGAGGTTTGTCGATCAAAATGGTGATGGCAGGCTCAATGAGGATGACCGGGTGTTCAAAGGAGATGCTTTTCCCGATTTTACATACGCAGTAAACGCCCGCTTTGAATATAAGGGTTTTGATTTGACGCTTTTCTTTCAGGGGGTAGAAAATGTGAAGGTTTTTAACGGTTTAAAATTCAGCACCCTGAAACCCACTCAGGGATATAACATGCTGTCGGACATTCAGGATGCCTGGTCCCCGGCCAATCCGGGATCTGCTATCCCCGGAATCTCATTGAACGATGATAACAATAACTTTGGGACCGTATCGGATTGGTATCTTGAAGATGCTTCTTATCTAAGGCTGAAAAATCTCACTTTAGGTTATTCACTGCCGATGCCACTGATGGATAATGCCGGCATCGGCCATCTTAGAATTTATCTTACTGCTACCAACCTGTTTACAATTACTGAATATACAGGGCTGGATCCGGAAGTAATCGTAGGCAACGGCATAGATGTTGGAAGATACCCGCAATCCCGCAGTTTCATAGCCGGAATCAATCTTCAGTTTTAAGAGATAAATTCATATCTCACTATCCATGTATTAAAACACATATGCAATGAAAAAAATAATAACCATCCTGCTCAGCCTGATAATAATGGCATTTTGTGGCTGTGAAGAAGACTTTTTAGAATTGACCCCCTACGGTGAACCATCATCTGCCAGTTTCTGGAAAACCGAGGCAGATGTCTTGGCAGCAGTCAATTCCATGTACGAACCACTAACCTGGGATGATATGTATGGCAGGGGGTTCTTTTGGTACATCAACGCCAGCGACGATATGGTCACCGGCAGGGTAAAATCAGATCCGGACAGAATAAAAAATTTCATTTGTACCGGCAATGAAGGGTACACCCGGAATATCTGGGCTAACAAATTTAAAATTATCAAAAGGGCCAATGATATTATCATCAATGTTCCTGAGATGGAGAACATCAGCCAGGTCTTGAAAGACCAGGCCATGGGCGAAGCTTATTTCTTTTCCGGTCTCATGTACCTGGACCTTGCGTACCGGTACGGTGATTCCAGGGCGGGTATTCCAATCATTGACAGGGAAAAACCGCTGGAGTTTAATCTGCCCCGGGCGGCCAATGTTATGGAAAACTATGAATACATCGTTGGTGAATTTGAAAAGGCCGCTCAGTTGCTTCCGGTATTCTCCGGCTATGAGGCGGCAGATCGAGGAAGGGCCCATAAAAGCGCTGCCAATGCCTTTATGGCCAAAACGTATCTGTATTGGGCCCAATTCGATCCTTCCAAATATGCCAGGGCTGTGGAAGCTGCGGACAGGGTCATCGAATCGGGTGAACATGGGCTGATCGATACAAGTAATCCTGCTGAAGATTTCAGGGCTGTTTTTTCGGCTGCCAATAACTGGAGCCGTGAGTATATCTGGTCGGTAGTATCCAATACCGAAACCGGCAGCATTTTGCCCGGTGTTATGTTTGAAAACAAAGGATGGGGCAAATATAACGGCTGGGGGTATTATCAACCGACAAAGGAATTGTTCGATGAATATTCCGAAGAGGACGCAAGAAGGGATGTGACCATTTTCCGGGAAGGCACTGTATTCAGGTACATGGGTGAAGATTTCACATGGTATCAGTCCTCGAACAATGTAACAGGCTATATGTTTGGGAAATATACCGAACCTTTTGAGGATGCGGCAAGGCTGAACCCAAACGGGGATAAACCAACCTGTGACCTGAATGTGCCATTGATGCGTTATGCCGAAGTATTGCTCATTAAGGCGGAAGCACTTATTGCTGATGGTAAAAACGGCGATGCACCATTAAATGAGGTAAGGACACGGGCGGGGCTCAATCCACTGACAGGTGCTACCATGAAGGATTTGAAACATGAACGAAGGTGTGAGCTGGCAGGTGAATGGAGTGACAGGCATTTTGATTTGGTAAGGTGGGGAGACGCCAACGATGTTTACGCACAACCCCTTCACAGCCATGATAACAGTGAAGCATGGCCGGCCCGGCCCCGGTTCGACCCTGCGGTTCATCATGTATGGCCGCTACCGCCCCATGAAATTGAGGCCAGTAATGGGGTATTGATGCAAAATGCCGGGTGGTAGTGTCTGAAAAAAAAGATAAAAGTGCCAGCGTCTGTGGTTTGGCTGTTGCACAACTTAACAAGGTACCTGTATTTTTATTTTATCGGTGAAAAGCGCTGTATTTCTTCGTGTCTTGGTGCCTTTGTGGTGCCCCTTTTTTAACCACAAAGGCACCAAGACACGAAGAGACACTAAGAACTTTGCTGAAAACATTGTACAACAACCACGGACGCTGGCGCTATTTGGGTTAAAATCCTAGCTACTGCTGCTGCTTGCCAGTAATTCTATGTTCAGTTGCACCTCATCGGAGATGACCATTTCCTGAACCGGATGGTCAAAAGCAACATCGTAATTCTTACGGTTGAATTTTAACGTACCAGTGAGTTTAACCTTATCCCCTTCCCTGGTAATGGAAAGGTTTTCAACTGTTTCCTCCCCTGTTTTTCCTCTTACCGTCAAAGTTCCTTTGGCAGTATTGCCACTGATCTCGTTGATGGTAAAAGATGCTGTAGGATTATCGGTAACGGCAAAAAAGTCATCTGAAGACAGGTGCCCAACGAGTTTTTCCTTGGTTTTTCCTTCTTCGGGGTTGAAATTGTCGTCAGTAGGCACCATAGAGGTCATGTCTACGACAAAATTTCCACCGGTAACTTCACCGTCACTTACTGTGACAGTACCTTCGGAAAATTTTAAGGTGCCCTCATGAGCATACACCCCTAACATTTCCCCTTTCCAGGCCACCAAGCTCTGAGCCAGATCAATCGGGGCATTGGCAATATTAATTTTCTCTTCCGCAGGCGCAGCAGCTTCCTCCGCAGCTTCGGTAGTGGCAGTGTCTGATTTCGTACCTGTGTTACATGCCGTAAACATTAAAGCCAGGCTTAAAAAAGACAGGGCCTTTAAAAAAGAACTTAAATTTTTCATGGTAACTGATTAATTAGTTTATAAATAGAATTAAATGATATTCATGATTTTATAACCGGGACATTGCTGATTATCTTGTTGGCAAATATAGATGTTTAAACATGTATTCCTGTTAGTTGTCAGAAATATTTAATCGTTTATTACTTGCTTCTGGTCGTATTCATACGCTTGTAACAACAAAAGTACTGAATTATTTTAGTACTTAAAGCTGTCATCTTCTTATTAATCACTTCAAATTAACTATTTTTTTTTCAATCTAAAAGATTTTAGCCACTATTGATATTTTGAGAATTAAATAAGTAAGCATAGATTAGCCTGTTTAAACAGGCAACCTTTATCCTACTATCATGAAAATCAGCAGCAAACAAATCGGACTTATTTCCGGGCCACTGGCCTTCGCAATCACTCTCTGGCTCTTCCATCCCGAAGGATTGAGCTATGAAGCAAGGGCCATACTGGCGTCCACCCTGTGGGTGGCTATCTGGTGGATCACCGAGGCCATTCCTATTGCGGTAACCTCTCTGTTGCCTATTATACTTTTTCCGTTAACCGGTGGGTTGGATGTAAAAAGCACCGCCGCATCATTCGGGCATAAATATATTTTTCTTTACGCGGGCGGTTTTATCATCGCCATAGCCATTGAAAAATGGAACTTACATAAACGGATTGCCCTTAACATCATCAATGCCATTGGTACCGATATCTCTTACATTATTCTGGGTTTTATGGTCGCCACAGCATTTTTATCCATGTGGATTTCCAATACAGCTACCTCTGTGATGATGCTGCCTATCGGTATGGCCATTATTTCCCAATTGGACAACAACCAGCACACCCCCAAGGATGACCGTTCACTTTTTGGCAAAGCCCTGATGCTGTCCATCGCCTACAGCGCATCCATTGGTGGAATAGCCACATTAGTAGGTACACCTCCCAACCTGGTGCTGGCCGGAGTGGTTTCTGAAATATATGGGGTGGAGATCACCTTTTCCATGTGGATGACTTTTGGCCTTCCAATTTCCCTGCTGCTGTTGTTTATCTGCTGGCAGTACCTGGTCAGATTTGCTTTTCAACTGCGCCACAAAAAATTTCCCGGCGGACGACAAGAGATCAGGCAACAACTGGTCTCTCTGGGCAGCATTACCTTTGAGGAAAAACTGGTTTTGACCGTTTTTGGTTTTACAGCTACAGCCTGGATAAGCCGTTCTTTTTTGTTAAGTAAAATTATTAAAGGTATCGATGATACCATCATTGCCATCTGTGGGGCAATTATCTTGTTTTTATTGCCCTCCCGCGTTAGGAAGGAAGGGATTCTCACCTGGGACGAGGCGGTGAAGCTGCCGTGGGGAATTCTGCTGCTTTTCGGTAGCGGACTGGCCCTGGCAGAAGGATTTAAGACAAGCGGGCTGGCCGTATGGATTGCCAGTCAAATGACCTTGTTGCAAGGCATTACTATCCTGTTGGTTTTGTTGATTTTAATTGCTGCTGTCAACTTTCTAACCGAAATCACCTCCAACCTCGCCACCACCTCCATGCTGCTTCCTATTTTGGCACCGATGGCTTTGTCCATGAATGTGCACCCATACACCCTGATGGTAGCTGCCACTGTGGCCGCCTCCTGCGCCTTCATGCTTCCGGTGGCCACGCCGCCCAATGCGGTGGTGTTTGGTTCGGGATATTTGAGAATCCCGGATATGGTAAAGGTTGGTATCTGGATGAATGTCTTATCGATTCTACTTGTTACCGCGATTGTATATACCCTGCTGCCCCTTTTCTGGGGATTTGATCTGAAAGAATATCCTGCAGTGTTTAAAGAGGTGACCGGTCAGTGAATTAAACCGGCAAAAGCTGACAATAAAACCCTGCTCCAAGGTCTGCACCTTGCTAAAACCCAGGTTTTTTGAGTAGTTCATTCAGTGAACCTATTTTTCTTGTCTTACATTGGCTTAATAGCTTAAGTAACAACTGCCCTGTCATAAAGGCATCTCCTGCTGCCGTATGTCTGTCATTTAAGGGTATCCGGTATCTGTCACAAAGTGCATCCAGCGTGTAGTCTTCCGGTTTATAAATGTAGCCGTCATTAAAATGTTCTAACCGCAGGGCAAGGCTGGCAGTATCCAACATTTTATTCTTGATTTTTGAACTGGGAAAGCTGTTTTGCAGGGTTTTCTCAAGAATTTTTTTGTCAAAATCCATATGATGGCCTACCAATACCGAATCTTTAATAAAATCAAGGATGTCACGTAATGCAGGACCGGGAGCCATGCCTCTTTCGACATGGGATTTTAAAATACCATGGATTCGGGCTGTTTCACTGACCACCACATGCGGATGGCGAAAAACAATTTCCAGGCTATCGGCCAGGTTCAGGGTCATACCGGTTGCCGCTATTCCGCCAAAAGACAAAAGTTGTGCCCTGGTCAGGTTCAGGCCGGTAGTTTCCGTATCTATAACCACAAATCGCAACGCCTCCAAAGCAGTATTTCCAGGTATTTTCCGGCTAAAGCGTTTTTCATACTTTTCCAAAAAAAGCGGCTTTTTATTCTTTTTAGTCAGAAAATCAAACATCAGGATGGAAAGTAATCAAGCTGAAACCTTACCTCCATCAATTGCTGCAATTCCTTGATGGGTACAAAAGCATTTCTTAGCATTTGCTTTTCTATTTTGTTGAGTGAAGCGATTGGCAAAAACCGGCCTGAGTCGTTATTCATGAGCCCAAACCGGGTTCTAAGCCCCATCAGCCATTCATAGGCCATGCCGGCTTCCTCAAAAAGCTTCCCTTTTTGCGGTTCCAGATGCATCAATTTTTTGAACCGTTCCGCAGTGTGATGCACAGCCAGTTGCCGATGGCTCAGTATCAACACCCTGGCCGCATCCGCAAGGGGCATCATGGCTCTCTTTTTCAGGTCAAATTCATCTTTGTGCTCACCCCCCCTTTCTACTATGAAATTTTTGAAAAAAGTAAGCGGGGGTGGGTTGCCCAGGGCATTTTTTGCCAGGTGGTTGATGAAGGTGCCACCCTGGCCAATGGCTTCTATCAGAAAATCCCGGAGGGCTGCCTCCAAGGCCATGTCTCCATAAACGGCCCGAAAATCGAAAAATATGGTGCTGTTCATCAATGCCTGTGGTTCCGGAACTTTAATCCAATGCCCGAATTTTTTCTTCCATTCACTAAGGGAAAGACAATAATCCGGATTACTGGCCATAATGTCTGCCGGGCACTTTTCAAAACCACATTGCATCAAAATGTCGTTGGCACAACGGCCGATATGCAAAAAATACGTTTTGGCCTTGGCTATTGCCTGTTGTTCATCAGGTGGATCTTCATATAAAATTGCGTTGTCTATGTCAGTGCGCAGCAATTGCTCTTCACGTCCCTCGCTCCCCAGGGAAAGCCAGCAAAACCCCAGTTTCGGGTCTTCGAACTGCTGGCCCGCGGTACGAAGGGCGAGGGTGATAGCCTTTTTTATCAGCGCGTCATTCACAATAGTAAGCACACGAGCGATAAAAGTAATGCCTGCCCCCTGATCCAGGTAGGCTTCCAGCAATTTTTCCGCTTTGTCGCGGAGGTAAGACAGTTGGGCAATGTCATGGGTCTTCGCAATCTTCTTAACAATGATGGCGGGGTGATTTCCCTGCTCCAGCAACATGTCCTTGCCAGAAAAAATACCAATAGCCTTGCTCTCTGCAGAACCATCTTCCGTAACGCAAAGATGGTGGATGTTTTGGGTCATCATGGTGATCATCATCTCAATAAATGACGCCCCCTTTCTGACGGTCACCACAGGATGGTTCATGATGCTTTCAACCGGGATATTTACATCAAAAGCACCTGTCGCTATTTTTTTTCTTAAATCAGTATCGGTAATAATGCCTACCGGATAGCCTGAATCGTTTGTAATCACCATGGAGCCAATGTCATGCCTGCTCATAAGTTGTGCTACCGTTTTGACAGCGTCAGTTTTTTGGCAGGCAATGAGCGGTGTAGTTGCAGGAATTGCTCCCAGCATCTCAGGGCCGGATTTCCACTGGTATTTATCCCGGATATTCAATAGTTGCTCCTCATCCCTTAACACTGCCTGACCACCTGCGAGACCGGCAGCAAAATAGAGGGCTACCTCGGGATTGTTTTCAAAAACCGGTCTGAAAGCGTCGACCGGAATCAGGTAAAGCAAAGTTTCCGCCATCGTAATGGCAGTAAGCACATATGGTTTCCGGCTTAACATAGACCGCACACCGAAAAGGTCACCCTCATCGCAGATGTCAACCATATCACCGTTATGGGAAAGCTTTACCGAACCTTCCCTCACGAGGTAGATGAACTCACCGGGTGGATCCCGCTCATTAAAAATCAGTTGGTCGGGCTCGACATATTTGATCTTTATCAGGGCAGCAATTTCCAGCAACCTGCCATCATCCACCAGGGAAAAGGGAGGGTTTTTCCTGATAAAATCAAATACCCGGTGAACAATGGTATTGGCCGGCATAGGCGTTTCAAGAGGGTGTTAAAGCCTTTTCTTTAATTTGCTCGACTACAGCAGGATTAAGAAGGGTCGACGTATCCCCCATGTTGGCCATATCGCCTGAAGCAATTTTTCTGAGAATGCGACGCATGATTTTACCGGATCGCGTTTTAGGAAGTCCGGGAACAATCTGTATTTTGTCAGGCTTGGCAATAGGGCCGATAATTTTTATTACGGTTTCCCTGATTTCATTGATCAGGTTTTCCTCAGACCTGCCTTCCATATCACAAATTACGTAAGCATAAATGCCCTGCCCTTTGATTTCATGCGGATAACCTACCACTGCCGATTCGATAACTTTGGGATGTTCGTTAATGGCATTTTCAACTTCAGCAGTACCCATGCGGTGGCCTGAAACGTTGATGACATCATCCACACGACCAAGAATACGGTAGTAGCCGTCTTCGTCTCTTTTCACGCCATCTCCCGTAAAGTAGTAGCCCTTAAAGCTCGAAAAGTAGGTCTGCCGGCACCGCTCATGGTCCCCGTAAGTGGTTCGCAACATGGAAGGCCAGGGAAATTTTATACAGAGATTGCCCTCTACCGTATTGCCGGTCAGTTCTTTACCGTTGTTATCGACAATAACAGGCTGAATTCCAGGCAATGGCAGGGTGGCGTAAGCAGGTTTTGTAGGGGTAACACCGGCAATAGGAGAAATCATAATTCCCCCTGTTTCGGTCTGCCACCAGGTATCTACCACCGGGCATTTCCCTTTGCCTACATGGTCATGATACCAGTGCCAGGCCTCTTCGTTGATAGGTTCACCCACAGAACCAATCACCTTCAGCGAATCCAGTCGATAAGGTTCGATGGGCTCCGTACCGAATACCTGAAGGGCTCTGATAGCGGTCGGGGCTGTATAAAACTGATTTACCCGGTGCTTATCGCATATGTTCCAGAAACGCCCCGGATCAGGATAGGTGGGTACTCCCTCGAACATCAGGGTGGTGGCGCCCGCCAGCAATGGCCCGTAAACAATGTAGGAGTGACCGGTTATCCACCCAATATCGGCCGTACACCAATACACATCTCCTATACTATACTGAAATGCATTCTGAAAAGAATAACAGGTGTAGACCATATATCCACCACATGTATGCACTACCCCTTTGGGCTTGCCGGTTGAGCCGGAGGTGTACAGGATAAACAGCATGTCTTCCGAATCCATGATTTCGGCTTTGTTCTCTTTGGCCATACCTGTAATGGCATCGTGCCACCAGATATCCCTGCCATCCTGCATATCGACCCGTTGCCCTGTACGCTGCAGCACAATCACTTTCTCAGCTGAAGGAGCCGACTTCAGGGCCTCGTCTACAATTTCTTTTATGGGAATAGTCTTATTGCCTCTGAAGTTGCCATCGGAAGTAAGCACCATTTTAGCCTGGCAGTCGTTAATACGGTCGCTCAGTGACTGGGCAGAAAAACCGGCAAAAACCACGGAGTGAACCGCACCTATCCGCGCACAGGCCAACATAGCCACGGCGGCTTCGGGCACCATGGGCATGTAAATAATCACCCTGTCACCTTTACCGATGCCATGGGCTTTCATGGCATTCGAAAACTGACATACCATTTCATAGAGCTCACGATAAGTGATGATTCTTCCGGCTTCTTCGGGATCATTGGGCTCCCATATGATTGCCGGCTTATCACCAAGAATAAAAAGGTGCCGTTCCAGAATATTCTCCGAAATGTTAAGCTTTGCATTGACAAACCAGTTGATGTTCGGTTCTTCAAAATTCCATTCCACCACGCTGTCCCAACGCCGTTGCCAATGGAAGGAATCGGCTATTCTGGACCAAAAATTCTCCGGATCCTGAATACTTTTCGAATATTCATGAATGTAGCCGCTTAATGTTTGTATTTTATTACTCATATGCCACCAATATTTAGGATTTAATTTGTTAGTTCATCTACCTTTTGCATCAGGTTTTTTGTAGAAAAGGGTTTGGTCATGTAAAAATCTGCTCCTGAATCATATCCTTTCTGAATATCACTTTCTTTTCCTTTGGCAGACAGAAATATAACCTTTGTACTGAGCCCTTTCTGTTTTTTTATATATTCACATACTTTGTAGCCATCTACCTTTGGCATCATAATATCCAAAACCACGACGTGGGGCGTTTCATTATCAACAATGGAAATGGCCTCTGAACCATCCCTCGCAATAAACACCTCAAAACCACTTTTTTTCATCAGAAATTCTAATGACATAATGATATTGGGTTCGTCATCGACAATAAGTACTTTTTTCATAGGTATCTAATATGTTATCATCTCCCCTCGTCATTTCACTGCAAATTACCCAGAGGGATGCTAAAAGTAAATATTGATCCCTTATTTTTACTACTTTCTACCCATATTTTGCCACGATGCCTTTCAATTATCTTTTTACAGATAGTCAATCCCAGCCCACTTCCTTCCGATTTTTTAAGGTTTTGATCCCTGCCCTGATAAAATGCTTCAAATATCAGCTCCTGACTTTCAGCCGGAATACCGTGGCCATTGTCCTGCACCGTCAGTTTAACAGCGTCATGCCCACTGTTCGTGGAAATCTCAATAACCCCCTGTTCAATAGCACAAAATTTAATAGCGTTAGAGATGAGATTGATCACTACCTGCATCAATCTATCTTTATTTCCCTTTACAAGGGGCAAACCGGGTAACAGGTTGAGCGAAATTTTTATACCCTTATCCCTGGCGATCTGCCTGACCGTATTTACCGCATCATTTACAATATCATTGAGTTGTACCGGCAAGAGATCCATTTTCAACTTGCCTGATTCCATTTTCTCTATATCCAGCACCTGGTTGATGAGTCTTTCCATCCGCTTTGTTTCGCTCGTAATGGTTTCAAGAAAATTTAAACGTTCCTCGAGGCCCAGTGCCGGGTTGTCTGATAATATTTCCGAAAACGCCCTGATGGAAGTAATAGGGGTTCTCATCTCGTGAGTTACCGTAGAGATGAATTCGTCTTTAAGCTTATCCAGCCGTTTTAACTCTTCATTGGCTTTACGCAGCTTTTTACTGGCAATTTTAAGTTCTTTGGATTTTTGTTTCAATTCTTTGTTATCTGATATCACCTGCCGTGATTCCTGCAGGATGTTAAACACATCGCTCAGGTCTATGTGATCTTCTTTCACCACTGTGGCAATAAGTGCATGGGCAGAAGCCGAGCCTACAGCTCCGGAGAGTAGCTTTTCGGCGTAATTTACCACTCTGAAATCCGCTTCAGCCGATTGTGTGTCCAGGTTGTTGTCAGCGATGAACCGGCCAAAGGCTTTTTCAGTCCGTTCCTTACCTAAAAAAGCGCTTACTAATGATTTTATATCTTCGACATATGCCGTGCCTTTCCAGACAATGGAGCTTTCATACACTGTCGAATATTTGAAGATGTCCACAAAAACCTCGGCCTGATTGGTTTCACTTGTAGAGCGTACGGAAAAAAAAGAAGCCACAAAGAAGGTAACGAGGTTAAAAAACAAACTCCAGAAAAATCCATTGTTAATGTAGCTCAGGGAAGTCAGGCCAAGAAACTGCTGGGGTTTCAAAAGTGATATGCCAAATGGTCCTTCAGTTAAAATGGATTGACCTAAAATATTCGAACTTACCATCGCCGGCACAGTTAACGTATAAAACCATATGACAAAACCGGCGATTATGCCGGCGACAGCCCCGCGACGGGTAGCCCCTTTCCAATAAATCCCCAACAAAGCAGCGGGGGCAAACTGGGCCACTGCGGCAAAAGATATAAGCCCTACCGAAACCAGTGAAAACTGCCCACTGATGTACTTGAAATAGAGGTAAGAAAACAACAATACCAACACGATCATCGTCTGGCGACTTCGCACCAGGATCATACTCAGGTTATCTGTAGAGGTGGCAGACAACCTCTTGCTACGCAAAATGACCGGCATAAAAACACTGTTACTTAACATCACTGCCAGTGCAGTGGCAGAGACAATGATCATACTGGTAGCAGCCGACAAACCTCCGAGATAAGTAAGCATAGCCAATAAAGCGTTATGGTTGCTCACCGGAATGGCCAGCAGATAGGTATCGGGATCAATCATTTCGTCCTGGAAAAGTAAGTTACCACCCAGGGCTACGGGAATTACAAAAATGTTGATCAGTAACAGGTAAAGGGGAAAGAGCCACATGGCCTTTTTCAAGTGCCCTTCCTGACAGTTCTCCTTCACAGAAACATGAAATTGCCTGGGAAGCAGCAAAATAGCGATCATGGAAAGCAGGTTTAGCCACATCCAGTTACTATAACCGTTTTCTTTGTTTATGGTAACAAGTTCTGCGTAGCCCGGCAGCGCTGAGGCCTGTGTAAAAACATCAGAGAAGCCATTGAAAATGTAGAAAGTCACGTACGCCCCGGTCACGAGAAAGGCGATTAGTTTGAAAACAGATTCAAAAGCTATGGCAGCGATCAGCCCCGTATTTTTCTGGTTGGCATCGACCTTCCGGGCACCGAAAAGAATGGTGAAGACCACCAGGAAGAGTGTGATATAGAAAGCCGTATCATTAAAAAAAGAAAACTCATCATTATGGTATATCGCGGTGCCCATCAACGTGGAAAAGCTTACAGAGATGGCCTTGATTTGTATGGAAATGTAAGGTAAAACGCCTATTACGCATACCATGGTGACCAGGCCGCCCAGGAAAGGTTCTTTTCCATACCGGGTGGAAATAAAATCGGCAATCGTTGTAATGCGCTGAACTTTACAGATTCGAATAATTTTTCTCAGTATCACCCACATCAAAGGGGCCATCAGAATCGGCCCGATGTAAGTGGTTAAGAAATCAAGTCCTTCATTTGCCGCCCTTCCGACGCTGCCATAATAGGTCCAGGCTGTGCAATATACTGCCAGGGACAATGCATAAATATAAGGATTATTGACCCACCGGCTATGCCTGTTTTTCTCTGCCCAATAGGCTATTGCGAACAACAAGCCGAGGTATAAGAATGAAAAAAGTATAACAAGCCATTTAAATTCCATGGTCTTTGTCTTTTAACTTGCGGGTAACAAACCAAGTACAAAGAATAAGCGCCAGCCACGACAGTATAAAGTAAAAGAACAGAACAGGGATCCCCAGAACCAAAGCAACATTGTTGAAAACCTCGACCACGGGGGCGTGAAAAAGGATTGAAAAAATAACAAAAATAACGATCAATGCCTGTGTCCCTCTGGAAATCATATGCAAATCTGTTTGAGATAAATGATGTAACGATGACGATGACAAAATGCTATTGTCTACGCCATCGCTTTAATAAATTTAACGATTTCTTTTTAATTAATGATCAATGGCATCGCCTGATCCTTTGGGAAACCTTATTTCTTCTACCAAATGCTGTACGCTATCCGGAGGATGGGAAGTAAATCGTGATACCACTATGGATACTACGAGGTTGACCATCATCGCTATCGTACCAAAACCCTCCGGAGAAATGCCCAGCCACCAGGAAGATTCAGGGGGTTTTTCATCCACAAACCAGCCCAACTTAAAAACTGCCATATAGAAAAACATCAGGGTGATACCAACGATCATTCCGGTAGTGGCGCCCTCGCGGTTCATCCTTTTATCAAATATCCCCAAAATAATCGCCGGAAAGAAAGAGGCTGCAGCCAGGCCAAAAGCCAAAGCCACGGTAGCTGCCACAAAATCCGGTGGATTGATCCCAAAATAGCCTGCGATCAGAACCGCCAGTCCCGCACCGATTCTGGCCCAAACCAACTCTCCTTTTTCAGAAATGTCCGGCTTAATTTGTTTTTTGATCAAATCGTGGGAAAGACTGGTCGATATAACCAGCAACAACCCTGCGGCCGTTGAAAGTGCCGCTGCCAGGCCACCGGCAGCTACCAGGGCAATCACCCAATCGGGCAGGTTCGCAATCTCAGGGTTGGCCAGTACCATGATATCCCGGTCGATGGTCAATTCATTTTTTTCTGTATCTGCGACGTATTGTATTTTACCATCGCCGTTTTTATCGTCAAAACCTATCAGTCCGGTATTTTCCCAGTTGATAAACCATTCGGGAACCGATGAATAACTTTGGCCCGATACAGTCTCGATCAGGTTGGTCCTGGCAAAAGCGCCGATCGCAGGAGCAGTAGTGTAAAGGATAGCGATGAATGCGAGGGCGTAACCGGCTGATTTCCGGGCATCCCTTACCTTTGGCACAGTGAAAAACCGGACAATTACATGGGGCAGGCCAGCAGTACCAGCCATCAGGGCAAAAGTAATGGCAAACACATCTATCATAGATTTGGAACCGGACGTGTATTCTGCAAATCCAAGTTCGACATGCAACTGGTCCAGCTTATCCAGCAGGTAGGTGCCCGAACCATCTGCCAGGGTTCCTCCAAATCCGATTTGGGGTAAAAAACTACCAGTCAACTGTATCGATATAAAAAAAGCGGGAACCATATAGGCAAAAATCAACACACAGTATTGAGCCACCTGGGTGTAGGTAATTCCCTTCATACCTCCAAGCACCGCGTAAAAAAACACAATGGCCATGCCGATATAGACACCTGTATTAACAGGCACTTCCAGGAACCTTGCGAAAACTACACCTACCCCCCGCATCTGACCGGCCACGTAAGTAAAAGATACCACAATGGCACAGATTACCGCCACCGTTCTCGCCACATTGGAATAATACCTGTCACCAATGAAATCGGGTACGGTAAACTTACCGAACTTACGGAGATAGGGTGCCAGCAGTAACGCCAGCAACACATAGCCCCCTGTCCATCCCATCAGATACACCCCCCCGTCGTACCCCATAAATGAAATCAGCCCTGCCATGGAAATAAATGAAGCGGCCGACATCCAGTCTGCAGCAGTGGCCAGGCCATTAGCCAACGGTGGCACCCCGCCACCTGCTACGTAAAATTCTTTGGTAGAACCCACCCTCGACCATATGGCAATGCCAATATACAATGCGAAGGTAATGCCCACAATGATGTATGTCCATACTTGAATATTCATAGTTACAGTGATTTACAGGTTTAGATTAATCTTCATGAACGTCGTACTCCTTGTCCAGCTTGTTCATCAGGCGTACATAAACAAATATCAATATCACAAACGTGTATATGGAACCTTGTTGGGCAAACCAGAAACCCAGTTTGAACCCTCCAATCCTTATGGCATTCATGGGTTCGACAAGCAGAATGCCCAGTACATAAGAGACCAAAAACCAAATGGCGAGTAAAACAATAAGATACGTTAAGTTTCTTTTCCAGTATTCTTTTAACTTTTGTTTGTTCATGTTAATGAATGGTTTACTATAAAAATATATGCGTTTGCAGTACCAATCCGTTTATCCTGTCAGGTTCCTGCTGATCGTGATTCAAAAGCGTAGATCTGAATTCCAAAGTAATCTTGGCATGGTGGCCATTGATGAACCAATTCGCTCCCAGTTGAATGGTGTTTCCCGGGTTGTCAAAAGCTTCGTAATCCCGGTTGCTGTATGCCGCGTACGGCATTAAACGGCCTTTTTCAGAGAATGCTGGGAAAAGATAGCCCAGTTGTCCATAAAACGAAGTACCTGTACCGTAGGTAGTGCCCAACGAGTAATCAGGGCCGTAGTCAAAATTGTAATACGAGGCATAGGCGTTGATGGCACCCTCTCCCACCGGCGCATCGTAGAAAGCATCCACAGCATAGTGAAAGACATCTTCTCCCTGTGGCAAGCCATCTTCAATCCTTACTGTGCCATTGGCATGAGAAAGGAATCCCGCCCCAATATTAAATACTTTCTTTTTTCCCAGATAAGTACCTACCCGGTAAGGCAGCTTTTTGGATTCCTGATCCAAAAACTGATATTCAAAATACCCCTCGGTGACAAGCCCCGCCTCATCTCCCAAAATTCTTCTGCCCGAGTAAGAAATGGAACCTTCCGAAAGATCGGCAATATCGGCCGACCCAAGAGCATTTTCAATAGGCTCATTAAAGGCTATGGTGTAATGAAATTTGCCTAAAGTACCTTTGGCATAAACACCCAAATGGCGGGCAAACTGATCCGATAAACCCAAAGTCGCCCATGCCTGACGGTAATTATCCTGAGTCATAAAGTTAAGGGTACTGGCACTTGTTAACCGGCTTAGTCCATTCCAGTAATGCAAGCCGGCCCCGATAAATAATTCTTCCCCTGCCGATACCCTGAATTCCGTCCAGGCACCATGCATAAATAGCTGTGGGCCGTTAATGGTCTCATCTGAGGTGTTTCTGTTGCCAATAGGGTCAGCATTGGAGCCTGTCAGGGTGTTGAGGCCAAAGTGGGTCAGGATCATAAACCGGGAAGAGATTTGCGCGTAGGTAAGAAACCTCGACCGGCGAAGGACCATCCTGACTCCCGGATCTTCACTTAAATTCTCCTCAGAAGCCCATATCTGATGCCAGGTAATAAACCGGATATATTTCTTGCCTTCATCATCCAGTTTCAATATCAAGGGTTGGTAGGAATGGTCTTCTTCTCCTTTTACTTCCGATTCTTGTCCGTATGCCCTGGAAATCAGTAAAGGTATTAACAATATTAGTTGATAGTTTCTCAAAGTTGCTTTCATAAAGTTGAAATTTTAGCTTATTCTATTTTAGTTAAAAGACGGCCGCCTAAAATTTCAATAAGTACAAGGTGGGGAATTAAAATCGAAAACTATGAATCTTTTACATAGTTTTGCTAATTCTATAGTTTAAACTTTAAATCGTTCCCATTTGATGAGCATGAATTTATCTCCCAACTCGGTGATAACCATACCGGAACCTTTCAGATTTCCGGGATCAGCAAGAAAATCCTGCAACTCACCGTGGTTAAAAATCTTATAGGTGGGCCGGTAGTCATATTTTTCCGGAGCCTTGATATGATATTTTTTTACCCAGTTCATGACTGACACATGACTCACACCCAGCAACCTCTCTATCTCGCGATAACTCAGTCCCTCCAGGTAAAGCTGAAGGGCCTTAATCACATAGTAATCATCAATTTGCTTTCCTAACTTATTGACAGTAAAGTGATAACGACATTTTTTGCAATGGAATCGCTGCCGGTTGCCAACAATGCCGCTTTTGATAACCTGCATGGACGAACACTTAGGACAAAGGGGAATTTGCATAACTATATTAAATTACCATATA
The DNA here is from genome assembly GCF_056858335.1 of Agaribacillus sp. DX54. Lineage (NCBI taxonomy): Bacteria > Pseudomonadati > Bacteroidota > Cytophagia > Cytophagales > Splendidivirgaceae > Agaribacillus > Agaribacillus sp. DX54. The sequence goes on along the minus strand of NZ_JBXEQE010000010.1, from coordinate 26,153 downwards.
TATAGTAAATTAGCAAAATAATCGTATAAATGAACTGATTTTGGCAGCTCATTGAAGTTATAAGCCTTCAAGACTTTGAATGGCACTTTAAGATTTGTTATTTTTAGTTTTTCCAACGAAGCAACGAACCATTCGACATGAAACAAATCATCACTGCCTTTTTTCTTTTTTACCTGCTGTCTGTATCAGTTTACAGCCAAAACAAGAACAAATTACTAGGGGCCTGGAAAAATCAGGAATCGGTCATCACGATTGTCGACGGTTTCTATTCCTACGCCAAATTTGATAAAGCCTCTAAAACCTTCGCCGGCACCTCAGGCGGACCATGGGAAATTGAAAACAAGCAAATGGTACAACTTGTAGAATTTAATACCTTTTCCCCGGAAAAAGTCGGCACTACGTTGAAGAAAAATTTTTCATTGAACGGTAAAAACCTGGTTTTAGGAGACAAGACTTTTACCAGGATTGACAACAATAAACCGGGGGCCCTGGCCGGTGCTTGGCTTATTACCGGAAGAAAACGTGGGGAGGAGATGGGAGAAATCAAGGAAGGACCCAGAAAGACCATGAAAATTCTCTCAGGTACCCGTTTTCAATGGATCGCCTACAATACAGCAACCAAACAATTTATGGGAACCGGAGGGGGCACGTACACCTCTGAAAAGGGCAAGTACATAGAAAACATCGATTTTTTCTCCCGCGATAACACGCGCGTAGGGGCTTCTCTTGACTTTAAGTTTGAGCTAAAAGACGGTGACTGGCATCATTCCGGTAAAAGCAGCAAGGGTGACCCTATATATGAGATATGGCGTTTAAGGAAAAAGTGATAAAATACTAAATATCTGAAAAAAACTAACCGCCCACCAACAATTGTCCATTGTCAATCTTCCATTGTCAATTATCAATCAACTCCGCTTCTTCCAGGATGAAATTAAGATGATCCGCATCATTGGTGTTGAGTTTCAGGATGCCGGAAACCGTTAATAGCTGGTCGGGAAGGAATTTTCCCTGCTGCTGTTTAAAATAAACCTCGGCAACTGACTCAGGTCCGGCATTACCACAGAAAAAACACTGCGCATAAGGGTATCGTGACAAAATCACCGCACCGTCTTCCAGGTCAAACGGCACATAATAGCCTGTTAGTTCTATGACTGTTCCCTCTTTGGCCAGGATTTCATCACTAAACTCGGGCAACAATTGATAGTCGTCGATACGCTCATCATATTGTGATTCAAATTTAACTCCTTCAAACAACTCCCAGCCCCGTGATCCCTGGGCGGAAACCTGAACTGACGACAGAAAAATACCTGTGATGAGGGTGATCAATAGCCGTTTGCACCTAACATACCTGTGAATCATACTGTTTGCCTGTTACCTAATGAAAGCTTTGATTTCCCTTTAGTAACGTGGATTAGCTTTAGATGTTACCATCATATAGCCTCATCCCGCTCATACCGGCAATGACAAAAGTATGAGCGGGATGTACCAGTTTCAATAAGTTGTTATTTCGGTCGGCCAGCTTTGTTATTTCTCCCCTCCTTCCAGATTAATCGAGGTATCCATCTCTTTTTCACCTCCATTTTTGACGTACTTCTCGAGCAGTTGGTTCATTTCCCACAACATATGAAGGATTGACTCTTTTGCCCGGTAACCATGACTTTCATGAGGCAACATCACCAACCTTGCTTTACCTCCCAGACCTTTCATGGCCGCAAACATCCGCTTACTTTGCAAAGGATATGTACCAGAGTTATTGTCAACTTCTCCATGAATCATTAACATCGGCTCATTAATCTTATCGGCATGCATGAAAGGAGACATCGTATAGTAAACCTCCGGCGCCTCCCAATAAGTTCTTTCCTCAGCCTGAAAACCGAAGGGAGTTAAAGTTCTGTTGTATGCTCCGCTCCGGGCTATTCCGGCAGCAAATAAATCGGAGTGGGCTAGTAAATTCGCTGTCATGAAGGCACCGTAACTATGCCCCCCAATAGCTACTTTATCTTTATCCGCTATACCCATCTCCACCAATTTATCAATGGCAGCGGCTGCGTTGTTAACCAGTTGGGTTCTGAAATTATCATTGGGTTCTTCATCTCCTTCGCCAATGACGGGCATACTTGGGTCGTCAAAAACCGCGTAGCCCCTGGTAAGAAAGTAAAGCGGAGACCACCAGCCTAACCTTATAAATTCATAAGGCGAACCTTCAACCTGGCCGGCAGCATCGGCGCTTTTGTACTCATTGGGATAGGCCCACATGATAACCGGTAGCGGACCTTCCTCCTTTTTATAGCCTAAAGGCAGGTACAGGTCTCCTTTCAGATCAACCCCGTCATTTCTTTTATATTTAACGACTTGTTTTTCTATGCCCTTTAACTGCGGATAAGGATCCCCGATATCAGTTAAAGCACTGATTTTATTCCGTTTCAAATCTCTCAGAAAAAAATTTGGCGGTTCTTCCTTAGACTCCCTTCGTGTTAATATAATGCTCTTGTTAACATCCAGCACGCGTATTGGAAACTCATAATAAGGTGCTTTCGAACGCCATAACCCGGTAGTTTTTCCGGTAGCTACCTCAAACTCATGCACAAAAGGTTGATTGCCTTCCGGCGACGCACCCTGACCGGTCAGATACAACTTTGTACCTCTTTTATTAGTGAGTAATACCCGTTTACCAAATTGATTGACTGTAGTTTGAAAAGTACCGGGATCGTTGTACCGGTCCTCAAAGGAACGATCGAATATCACCTGCTTGCTACCAGCCTTGCCGGGTAAAAAGGATGAAGTAACTTGCTTTCGGGAAGTCCACCACCATTCATAAACAATCGCCAGGTTATCATCTCCCCAGGTAACACCTCCATAACGTAGATTCATGGATATGTCTGGTTGCTTAGCTTTGTTGAAAGGGGCTTCCATGTAAAATAACTGGTCCCTGACTTCCACTTCTTTAGCCGGATCCCCTTCATCCTGCGCCTCTGCCCAATACAGGGTGGCAGGAAGATCATGTCTCCACATAAACGCCCTTGGACCTGTTCGGACGGCTCCAAAGCCTTTGGGAATGCTTTCAGCCAATGGTATATCTGCTATTTTCCTGACCAAATTGCCCTGGTCATCTACCACAGTTGCCTTCAATGGAAACCTGCTGAACGGAACCAGGTAGGAATAAGGCTTGTTAACAACCGTTGTCAGAACATATTTCCCATCAGGTGACGGTGACATTTGGGTATAAATGCCAGGTTCACCGAAAGGGGTTAAGGATTTTGTTTCAAGATTAATGACTTCGAGTTGCCCGCTTGCATAATATTCGAATAGTTCTTCGTCATGTTTGTTTTTCAATAAATCCTGATAGGTTCTCACTGGTGCTTTTCTCCCGGAAGTCTCCTGAATAGTCGGACCCGAGGGCACGATGGAACTGGCGGGTGCATCTCCCCTGTTTTCCAGTACGGATCGAAAAATTATCCTTTTGCTATCGGAAAACCATTGATAGGGCGTGCCACCGAGGGCATCATTGATCACCGGTCCGGTGAGCTGTTGTGCCCTGCCGTCGTTAAAATCAGCCATCCATAGCTCCAAACCCTGATCTTTCATGAGGGTAAAGGCTATTTTCTGACCATCCGGTGACCAGCTTACATTCTGTATGAGGGGATGGGCAGGCAATCCCTGAATCTGACGTTCCTGGTCACCCTGAACACTTTTTATCTTCAGGTTTACAAAGTTACTGCCACGGCTCGGCCCATTGGTACGGGGATTGATCCGTAGTCCTGCCAGTCTTAACTCAGGCTGGGCCAGTTCCTCTATCGAGATGTAGCCCGGCCTTTCCATCAACAGCATCCAGTCACCTCTGGCGTTGACAGTGACGGCCGGCGTTTGTGGTGCATTTACCAGATCGGCAATTTCCCTGGGTGGTACCTGATAGCCGGTATTTACCTGGCCAAAAATCAGGAACGGCGTTAGCATAAAAATGGTAAGGGTTAATTTTTTCATATTTTATGGCTTTAAATTGTTATAATTTTAGCTGGTTAAACAATTATCAGTCCGGAATTAAAATACCGGTTTCCACTGTTTTTCCCTTTTATCAAGGTTTAATGCCCTGTGATTATCCCTAATATGAACATTGACAACATCGACCTGATCATCATATAATTCTGTCAGGAGTTTTGTGTTGATTACAAAGGTTTTAACACCGGAACATCCTCTATTTCGAAATGGCAGGGGGTAGTTTCCGTTATACCGGAACTCTTCCAACCCTTCCTCCTTCCATATAAGGTGATAGAAAATTAATGCTTTCGATTTACTATTCAAAATAATTTTAGTTTTTTGTACAATATAATTAACAATTTTTTCTGGCCTTTATATCAACCACCCTTACATAAAAAGCATGCCCTTCCGCAAAGTCAGAAAAAGCCAGAGCACAGAGCAACAGGAACCATCGTTTGATGTGTCTGTTAAAAGCCATAATGATCAATCAAGATACCAATGCTGCCAAAGATGCTGTCCCCAACACCAGCCAGCACGGCTGGATATCCCCGCCAAATAACCGTAACAACACCATCACATGGGAAAAACCCGATTTTGCTCTCAACGAATTATTACTCATCCTTTCCCCATAAAAAATTACCAAAATCTGTTTTCAATCATTGAAATCAGTGACATACCAGCCGCCGCTCCTGAAATGAATAAATTCCACTCCCTGGGTTTAAACCTCAGCAGGGTCAAGGCTACAAAAGCTAGTATAAATATACCGATCACCACTAATATTTGTCCTAATTCTATACCAAGATTAAAGGCCAGAAGCGGTTGAAAAATGCTTCCGAATTCACCAATCAGTGCTTTAAAATAATTCGAAAAATCCATTCCATGGATAAATCCGAAAAAAAGGGCCATAAAATAATTCCTCCGGATTTTAGGACTGGTGGTATCCGGTGGAGGGGAGACTACATTGTTTAAGGCGGTAAGAAAAATGGTGACAGGAATCAGAAATTTTATGATGGCCGACGGAATAGTCAAAATATCAAATGTGGCCAACGATAACGTGACCGAATGCCCGATGGTAAAGGCTGTAACTAAAATTAATACATGGCGCCATTGGCTTACATTGTAAACGGCACACAACGCTACCAAAAACATAATGTGATCGTAGCCTGCCAAATTTGATATGTGTTCAAAACCGAGTTTTAAGTAAAAATGAAACGGTAACATTTTAAAAGATTAAGGTATGTACTGGTGATTTTTTATTGAGCATAAGGCTCCTGGGCTCTCCATCGATATGCAGATAAACTAAGTTTGACTGGTCAAAAAACAAATCCGTAAAAACATCATCACGGATTTCGAGTTCATTGATGGGCCCAACCTGTTCGTATTGGAAAAATAACCATAAAGCCGTATTGTCGCCCTCCCCACTGAGTTTTTTATGCCTGATTTCAAGGGGCAGCTTTTTTCCATTGATTTTAATATAAAAATATTGGTTCAGGTAATTTACTAATAAAGTCTCAGCGCGGGGGCTTTCATTGGGCTTGCAAAAAGCCAGTTCTTTGCTATAAGGGTCAAAAACCAGGGCCTCATTCACATCTGTCAAAAAAAGCTTTAAATTAACTTTCAGCAGTTTTTTGTCAGAAGTGTATTCAATTTCGCACAAAGAAAGTCTTAACGGATGGGCCTTTAGGGGTAAATCAACTGGCAAGGCACCGGCCAGAAACAGCAACAATAACCTTTTAATTAGCGGCCAGTTCACCCGATTGAATTTTTTCCGCGGTGGTCTGCACTTCCCTGAACACCCTCATGATGTTACCTCCCCAAATTTTCCTGATTTCTTCTTCGGTATACCCGCGTTCTACCAGTTCTATCGTTATGTTCTTCACCTCACTAACATCAAATACCCCCTCGATTCCTCCTCCTCCGTCAAAATCACAACCGATGCCGACATGGTCGATTCCTGCTACTTTTGCAATATGGTCGATATGGTCAGCCACATGTTCCACATTGGCTAAGGGTTCCGGGTATTTTTCATTGATCGCCTGAAATTCTTTTCTGACTTTTTGTCTTTCCTCAGCAGTCAGTGCAGCCATATCAGGGTATTTTTCACGAAGCGCCGCTATTGCCGCATCGCGTTCAGTATTTTCGGGTATATCCATCAGGTAACTACTCAACATGGTCAACTGTACTACCCCACCATTTTCAGCCATTAATTTCAACATCTCATCGGTCATATTTCTGGGGCTGTCTGTCACGCTCCTGGCATTGGAATGTGAAGCAATAATAGGGGCCTGCGATATTTTTATAGCATCGTAAAAAACGCTGTCGTTACCATGGGAAATGTCCACCATAATACCTAAACGATTCATTTCGCGTACCACACGCATGCCTAACTCGCTGATTCCGCCGTGCTCATGTCCCTTTTCATCGGTAGCGGAATCCGCTAAATCATTGTTGGATGAATGCACCAGGGTAATATACCTCACCCCCTTGTTAAAATATACTTCCACATTCGATACGTCGCCTCCGATGGGGTATCCATTTTCTATGCCTATATATATAGCCCTTTTACCTTCCTTTTCCAACCTGTAGGCATCATCGGGCGTCAGGGCCAACCCGGCAAGGTCACTGTATTTTTCGGTAGAGGCTACAATGGAGTCAATCATTTGCAGGCATAATGTCTTGGCGCCTACGTTGCCTGCATCATCTCTGGCACCCTGGGCAACAAAGGCAGCGAAAAAGATACCATCCAGGCCTCCTTCGATCATTCTCGGATAATCGACTTTGGAACCGGTTTCGTTGGGGTCATGTCTTTCGCCCATGTCAAATCCCGGCTGTATCATCCTTAACGGTGTATCGGCATGGGTATCAATGGTAAGTACCCTGTCGTGAATAGCCATCGCATTTTTCCTGATCTGATCATTATCTCCTGCTGAAGCAGCATTTTCAGATTCACCGGAGTTTGTTTGGGTAGTACAGGCCGACAACATGGTCATTGCCATCAAAAAAGCAATTTGATTTACATTGATTTTTTTAATTCCAAAATGCATGATTTACTATTGTTTAAATGATAGTTAAAAAAGTAAAATAAAAACCATTCCTCATACTGTCATGAAGATAATCAAAAACACCCAATAAATAAAGTTTGAGTTTGAGGGTGAGTGTGGGTGTGAGCATAATCTTTTATGTTTCGGAGGGACAGGATATGGGTAGCATGGGTGTTCAGAAACCTAAAATTTTGAAAGGGTACGGGAGATGTTGAGCCTGATGGCTTGAAGCACAGGGATCAATGAGGCGAGGAGGCCGATGGACAGCATAATGACTAACAGATAAAATTCAGGCATGGTGAAGGACAAGGGGAGAGATTGCAAGGTCAAGCCCTGGGGAAAAAAGCGGACGATGACTGTGAGGCCTGCTTTACTTAGTAGTAAACCCAATAGATAGCCGGAAAAAGTAATAAACAAGCCCTCCAGTAAAATAGTGACAGCAAGCTGATTTCTTGAGGCTCCATAAGACCGCATCAGGGCGAGCTCGGGTTGTCTTTCTTTTAAACTATTGAAAAGACTGATAAAAACACTTATTCCAGCGACAATCATTATGACTACTGCCACGCTATTGATAGTGTCGATACCGACACCCATCAGATTGATCAGTCTTTTCAACTCATAAGACGGCACAGCGGCCTGCATGTTGGTCTGTGTATTGACCCACCTGGGCAATTGCACCACTCCCATAGGGCTGCGAAACTTTATCAACAGGGCTGTGATTTCCAGGTCAGGAAGTTTATGATCCGGGTGGTCTTCCGATGTTTCTTCATGGGAATCGACTTTTTTATGATTGTGCACCTCCCAAACACTTTGCAGGTTTGTCAGAATTAGCTGATCCAACACGGTATTGGTCGTTTCAAAAATACCCACCACTATATATTGCGTATCGTCATGGGCTTCTCCACCTTCTACGAGGCCATGAGCGCCGGAAAATTTGTCTCCTATCTTTAATTTCAGGTTTTCGGCAACCTCGCTACCCAGGTTGGCTTCGAAGTTAGCTTTCCTGAGGTCACCTGTCTTTAAACCGGCATTGTACAATCGGTCATAGGTTGTATCCGTACCGACAATCCTATAGCCGTTGTAACTATCACCATACGATAAAGGTATGGCTGATTTTACAAAGCGGTTTTTACGAAGTTTTTCAGCCTCTGCCAATTTGATGTTTCCTGTTGGGGCATCGATGTGGAATACTGCTGAAAGAATAAGTTGCAGTGGGCTGCCCTTGGCCCCTACTACCATATCGATTCCTTTAATATTTTTGTCCATCTGGCTTTCAAAATCCTGCTTCATCTGAAGGACAAAGGTGATCAACCCCACACCCAGCATGATTAAAATAAGGCTTAACAGGGTCGATAGGGGCCTGGCCAACAGGTTTTTCCAGGTTAGTTTAAACAAATTCATAGCTGGAGATAGTTTTTAAATTCAGACTTCAGTCGTTGATCGTGTGTAATGACCACCAGATTAGCTCCCGTTTCTTTAGCGCGGGATTTTAGCAAGGTGGCTACTGCGTGGCAGTTTTTATCATCCAGACTGGAGGTTGGTTCGTCGGCCAGGATTACTTTAGGGTCGTTGATGACGGCCAGCGCAATGGAAGCTCGCTGCTGTTCGCCCTGGCTGAGGTGATAGGTTTTACGATGGCCCTTGTCTTTTATTCCAAGGCTGTCCAGTACCTGGTCTATTTTTTTCCGGTCAGCCTTGATCCCCGCCAGATATTGCAGGAGCAGCAGGTTTTCAATCAGTGAGAGGGAGCGGACAAAATAGGATCTTTGGAAAACAAAACCCACATTGTTACCGCGAAAATGGTCTAATTCACGCGGATTAAGGCGTGTGATTTCTTTGTTGTTGATAATAATTTGTCCGGATTCCGGGGTTAACAACCCTGCCAGCAAATGCAAGAGGGTGGTTTTTCCAATACCGGATTCCCCTAAAATTATGAGGTTTTCAAAGTCGGGCAGGTCAATGTCCGGAAACCTGAAGGCAGTGTGGGCGTTGTATGCGTATGCTAATCCAGTGGTTTGAATCATTTGTTTTTCTGAAAAATCACATGCCACTAATTCCTGTCTGAGTCAGCCCGCATGTGGGTCAAGTATAAAAGCTCCGTAAAAGTATAAGAAAAATAAAATAAAAAAGTTTATTCCTGTGCGAAACCTTTTGTGACAATGGTATAAAAAAACCCCGGCACTGTGCCGGGGCTGGATTCATTACAAACATATGGTTTGTAACTTTCGCTACTTAAACAAAAGCATAAAAGAGATTATCGACTAAGTCAACTTACAATTAACCCTTAATTGGCATTTATCAATTTGCCAACCAATCCCACATCACTTGTAATCCCGGGATTACCTTTGTAATACACGGCACCTGCTCCTTTGATCGTAACGGCAAGCTTAACACTCACATTCACTTCAGCCAACACCGCTCCGTTCGATACAATCACCGGCATGATCGTCGTGATCATGCCCCCCGAAAATTAAAACCAAAAGCGAAAGCAATATCTTTGTACGCCTCACTGATGTCCATGACGGTCGTTTCACCATTTTGTATAATCTCTACGAGGTAGTCGCAATCGCCATGGCCGTAGTCGATGACCATTGAATCATTGTTTACCGAATCATTGTTAACAACAAGTGTCTCCACCCCTTCCACAGGTGCATAAATTCCCTCTTCTATGCAAGCCAAAGTATAAATTAAGGCCTCGTTAATAGTAACCTGATAACGGTCACCATTGGAAGAAGACAGGTCGGTAAACCCTGTTAAAACTATTTCCTCACCGTCCAAGCTACTGGTCATATCTGTCTCCAGGGAGTAGGATCTTCCATCGTCCCAGGAGACTTGCAGGTTCTCGGACCAGCTAACGACAAAGCGCTCCGAATTCAATGTGTTCAGGGCAAAACTGGCGGACCTGGTGCCATCGATGCTTACATCATTAAAAGAAAAGAAATCATAAACGGTCTCCTGCACCAACGAATCACCGGTGAACGTAAATGTTTCGGAAATCTTCCCTTTCAAGAGGTTTCCATGTTCCTCACATCCGGTTTCACCGTGATCAATAGTAATCGCTATCGTGCCACCGTTCAAAGATATGTCAACGGCGGCACAGGATTCAAACCACAGCGAATCGGTCAAGTTTCTGGCATTTTCCAGGTTTGTTAACCCTTGTCTGAAAGCCCTGCCATTCAGCCCGTTTCCGCCCTCAAATGGCATGATTCCCGAACCCATATTTCTGGCGGCCTGTAAATGGGCATTGATCTTTACGTAATCCATGACCACCGCCTCCGACTGTTCCGTACCAAGCGACAAGCTATCATTACTGCCGGGACTATCATCATCGTCGCATGCGGCAAGCAGTATTAGAAAAACTCCATAAATCAAAAAGTATGTTAAGCAGCGAAATACATAATTGACAGATGGTTGCTTTTTCATGTCTTAAATGATTTAAATGTTTGTTCGATTGGTTTTGGTCTTCAATTAATGATACACCTGATCATTTATTTACCCTCCTGTCAATTAATAATTAAAAAGTAAACCCATCTTAAGTGGGGGTTGCACAACGTTTTTTTCAAAAATAATGAAAGCCGGCGCACTCCACTCCGCTAAACAAGCGCCAGCTTCTTTCGTTTCTTTTGTTATACGATGTGCAACCCCCACGTCCGCTCGCACTACTGGGATAAGAATGTGCTTGTATTTTTATTTATTGGCGAACCCCTCTGTGTCTCTTTGTGTCTTGGTGCTACGATAACGTACGCATTCAAGACGTATGAAAGAATGGTTTGTGGCAAGGTTTAATCTTTGATAACCTCAAACGCCACTCCGGGTTTTCCGTTTTGGGAAATGCCTTCAACGACAACCTGCATGGATGTCTCGGCGGGCAGGTAAAAAGAGACATCGGCATTTCCGTTTTTGTCGGTGGTAATGGAGGGTAGCCAGTAAATCAGGGCGGAATGTTTTACAGCCCTTTTCGGGGAATCTTTCACAACGTATTTAGGTTGATAAAATGTTTTGACCGGCTCAAATCCCTTTTCCTGGATGTATACCACATTGCGATCCCGTAATTTGGGTCTTTTTCCTTCTTTGTTATCTTTTGTGTTAATGATAATAACACCATTCCTGCCTTTTGATCCATAGGCGGCGGCATTGAACCGCTTCAGCACTTCAATACTTTCAACATCAGCAGGTTTAATCCATCCCACCAACTCACCGATACTTATCGGGCCATTGATATTGTCAACAGATAAGCCAACATTGTCATTTAACCTGCCGGTGGCCTGGTTACCGGCTACATTGGCAGGCCTGCCGGAAGTAGCACCGTTTAACTCCAGGCCATTGACAATCACAAGGGGCGTTCCCCTTCCGTCGATGCTAAGCGCGGTATTAGCACCGGTACCAATGGCCCTTATGCCCGGAACATTGTCGGCAATCATCCTGAGAACATTTGTATACGCATGACTGATCTTTTCCGGGCTTATGACAACTGCATTGGTCAGCCCCGAACTATTGTCATTAATTCTGCTACCTTGCACCGTCACCTCCTCAAGCAGATATTCCGCGTTAATGACATCATCATTTTGTTGCCTGATTAATTCGTTGCCAAGAACGCTTTTCACTTCTTTATCAGCATAAACCCTGCCACCGTTAAAATTGCTCAAAGGCCTCTTCTCCTGTTCCCAAACCACATGGGCCGGCACTACCCTGCCCCTTTCATCCACGACTTTAAAAATCAGGTTGTCGTACATATTAAATAGCAACCCTTCAACAGAAAATATTCCAAAATTATCGGTCCTGGACACCGCCGAGAAATTGGAATTTTCATTAATACTCAGCAGTACCACTTCATGATCCACCATCGGTTCCTTCGTATAAGGGTCACTGATCGCCCCTTTAATGCTAATACCTTTTTCAGGTGCCCAGTAATTGGAAAGTGCCCCCTTTTTTAACACCTCCAGCCATGGAAATTTCCGCCAGCCGTGTGTCATCATCACCAGATCCAGGGAATACCGCTTCGATTTGCTGGGATCGACAAAAAAATAGCCCGGATTTTCAATAAAACCTTTCAGATCGGACTCAAGCAATAACTGGCTCAATAAATGACTTTGATTTTTGTCCCGCAAAACCTGGCCGGCATCTGTCACTGCCAACGAGATATTGGCCTTCACCGGCCTACCTTCCTCATCCTGGGTAAATATCCTCATCCGGACCTCATCCTGCCCTTTCATCGGTATCTTTTCCAATTGAAAATCAACGTTAAACTCTGATTCCGTATTAACAAAAACCACCCTTTCGGCCCTGGGTTTTTTATCAATATCAAACAGGGTGAGGGTAAAAATACCGGAGGGCAATTGATTTTTAGGGATCTCCAGGTTAACCATACCGTTCTCCATATGGTATTTCTGGCGGAAATAAACATTGTTTCTGGATTGTCCCACCAGGTAAAACGGCGCCTGGTGAAGTTCGGGGCTGGCCTGGACCCTGACCTTGATGCTTTTTTGATGGTTGTTTTTGACCAGCAAGGTATATCCACTGTCCAGGGGAACGGGCAGGTCGTAGGTGATTGCCGAGCCCTTAAGTAAGGCCTGGTAACGGTGGCCTTTTTCAGGTTTCAGGTAAAATAACCCCATACCTTTGTAAGCACTTTTGAAAAAAGTGAGTGCCTTTCCGGTTTCGTCGATGATGGTTCCTTCTATGGCCCTTGCCTTGCCATCTTTGCCAATGGCCTTGAAGGCAATCTGGGAAGTGATTCCATATACGGCATGCCCTCCTTCAGGAAAAAACTGAAGATCGATTTCAGGATCCGGTAGTACAGTATTGTTTTCCGGTTTTGACTGCGCACTAAGCTCCTCCCGGGCATTATAAATGTTTATTTTTTTGTTGAAATAAAAGTCTCTCGGGTGATTTCTCATCCATTGGGTATAAGCCCGGATCAGATAGGTGCCGGAAGGGAGGTCTTTAGGGATTACAAGCTGTCCGGTGGCCAGCCCCTGCGAAAGTTCGATTTTCTGCGTTTCTATAGATTTTCCTCTTGGTCCCAGAAAATCAACGTGCAACACCCTGTTTATGCCTGAAAGGTACAAGCCATTTGCATGCACAGCGTAAGCGGCAAACCACATTTTTTGGCCTGAGGCATAATATGGTTTGTCAAAATGAAGATAAACTTTTTCGACCGGACTGTTGTACTGATAATTTTTTACTTTTAGTAACATGTTCTGCAAAAAAAGCTCATTGCCAATATCTGTTTCATTCAGGGCTATTTGTTCAAGACTATTCAGATAAATGGTGCCAAATGCCTCATCCTTTTCAAAAGAATTAATAACCGCTTCCTCTACAGGAGTTCTTTTAACAATAGGATTATCCTGCCAAAACCTGGGGTCATAGCCTACCAGGTCAAGAATATCCCTGTCGTTGTTTTTATACTTCAGCCTGCCCCCGAGCTTTTTGTTTTTCCGTAACGGTTTGTAATATTCATAAAAAGTCAAAAAAGATTGTGAATGCACCGGATACATGAAAACCCCATCTATGTAATAGTCAAATTTCTGATCAAATTTCACATAGTCCAGCAGTATGTTGTCAAGGGAATCACGCTTAAATGCCGTTTCATATTTTATGTTGAGGTTTTTAAAGCTACCCTTTTTATCCGTGAGCCGGATGATTGGTAAGTGATCGTCCCGGAAACTGCCGTCTACCTTTAAAACATCGTGTGTATCGATATCGATATACAAGTCACCGGTGAAACAGGGCCTGCTGATACCCTCTTTGGGTGTAAAGGTAACGATACCGATTTTATGGTCATCCACTTCAATGATATCTGATAAATATAGATCAAAGATTGTCTCGGTATCCTTGAGTAAAGGCAAATAAAGATCCGTAGTCAATGGCTGAATTACCGGGAATATTCTCGATAGCAGGGTAAAGTTTCTGTTCAGCAACTGATCCTCCCGCTGGGCGTATCGGCCTTCCTGCACCTCCCAGTCCAGAATGCCATTGCTGTTGAATTTTACATCGTAGAAGATCTCCATCAATTCTACGTATGCGCTGTCATTTTGGGATTTTTGTCTGTAAAAAGCCTTTCCAAAGTGAGGTTTAACGGAAGACCTTATGGTCCTGTCCAGGGCACCTTTCACCAATTCAATGGCGAACTTGTCCATCTTTTTGTCTTTAATGACAATTTCCTGAAGCACCGTCGACGCCGGTTCTAAGTGAAAGATCAGCCTGCCTTGTGACAGGATCTGGACGGTTTTTGGCTTGTAGGCTATGTTGGAGATGATCAGATTGACGGGGAGTGAATCCACTTTCAGCAGAAATTCTCCTTCTTCATTGGTAAAAGTGCCTTTATCTATTGCTGAAGTCAGAACATTACAAAAAGGCACCGGTTCATTGGTAACTTCGTCAAGTACTTTACCGGTTAAAATGATGTCCTGTGCTGTGGTGCAAAAAACTATTAGCGAGACAACAGAAAGCGCTGTCAGGAATTTCCAAATGGATTTATTCAACATGGGTTTGTTGCAATGCTTTTAACCTCCCTACCTAAAATAGTAAATTTTTGAAAGAAAAAGATTGAAATGACAGTTTTTATAATAAAAACAAAAAAAATAATAAAAAAGCACTGAAGTTACCTACAGTGCCATAGACAGGTTTGTTGTTCAAATATTAATCTGGGATATCTATTTGACCTATTCAAATACTATATCAGCCAGTGGGGTACCTTTGATACTTATCCCATGAAAGTTACCAAAAGTCAAGGCCATCGACGAGTACGGCCTCACTACAAATTAAATTAATTTAACCCTATTTAAATCAAATTACAAGCCTAAAATTATGATTTCCTCATTAATAATGTCAATTTTGCTTTTTAAGAATAAAAAATAAAGAAGTTTGACATTGAGTATGTTTTAATTCAGGTCATATGGAAAAAATTGACACCATCGATAAAACCATTATCAAAAAATTGATTACCAATGCACGCATAGCCTATTCTCAACTGGCAAAAGAAATCGGGGTTTCCAATACACTGGTACATAAGAAAGTTAACCGGCTCAGGCAACTGGGGATTCTGAAATTTCCCGCGTTTATACTCGATGCAAAAAAGCTGGGCTTTTCGACCGAAGCCTACACCACCATTAAACTGAATAATCCTAAAAATGTGAAACCTGTCATCAGGGAGCTGGAGAAAATCCCGGAAGTCATCAGTTGCTCGAATATAACGGGTGAATATACGTTGATCATCCGAATTTTCGCCCGGGATAATAATAAACTGAGAGAGGTGCTTTATAATAAGATTCACCTGATTTCAGGCGTTATCAGCACCGATACGGTGATATCTTTTGAGACATCATTTGAAAAACAGGTTCCGATCGAGTAGCCCGGACCGGAAGCCCCGGATTTGCTAAGCGTTCTGGTAATAAAACCTTTCGTGCACAATTTTGTCATCTTTCCACTGCTGGACAGCCACCTGTTCCATATTGACACGGTTGCCGTCTTTGAAGGTAGCGTCCATGGAGACTTCCAGAAATACAATGCCATTATCCTCATCAGAGGCCAGTTTTTTCACTTCCATGCCGTGAAACTCCTGTACAGAGTTTAGAAATTGTTCTTCATGGGCACGGCAGGCTTCTTTGCCTTCCCTGGTTCCCATGGGTTCGGTCATTACTACGTTTTCGTCATAATATTGGTCAAAAGCGCCCAATAAATTCCCTTGCAGGATCTGGTTGTAGATGTCTTGTGCTTTTTCTTTGTAAGTCATGGCACTTTATTTTAGGGGTTTAAGCATGTATGTATATACATGATTTGTAATAAAAGGTTTCAAGACTCAAGATTTTATTTTTTGCACCCGGCCAACACCCTGAGCAGCTTATTCCCCTACCACCGTTTCACCATTATTCCAGCCTCTTTCCGTTTCCCTGCACAGCAGCCACATTAAAGAAGCCTACAACACCCTTATCTCCGTTGGTATGAGTAAGGTTAGCAGGCACATTGGCCAATGGATCGGCAAAGAGTTCGGCAAAACCACCAGGACGATTGGTTTGTATGGATACCTCGTTGAGAAAATCAAAAGCAACAGAAGTAATTGAATGGATCTCGACAAATACCGAATCGCCCGGCCAGTAAGGTGACAGTTCATCGCCATCCTCATTTTCGTCATCAGGATTGATACCCGCCCGTATAGGCGGCAGGAAAGTCACCCCATCAAAATCACCCTCAGAAAAACCGGCATCAAAGGCAATATTGATATCACCGGGTAAATTGAGGAGCTCACCGTTTTTGTAGGCTCTGATCCAGTAAGCATCACCCGGTCCTTCGAAGTCCCTCGCCCAGAACTCCGCAATGTATGCATCGGGTTGGAAGATTGTTTCTTCCTCGAAGGTAAAGGTAACACTATCTATGACAGGCACACGATTCATCCTGGAAACAGCCTGATAGATATCCCCACCGGTTTCTACGGTTAGGGTATAATCATTACCTATTTGCCCGAATGTGGGCGTATCAACAGTAGGTGACCAGACATACTCACCATTACCACGTTCGGTAAAAGTGTAAATGGTGCCAGCATTGTCCCTGATACTTACCGAGGCTCCTGTAATCTGCGGTGCATCTTCCCTCGCAAAGTAAGACTGCGTCACCGAAAGTAAAATTACCTGATCTTCAGGCTTATCATTGATCCAGGCATCCACTACCAGCAGCGGTTCACCCTCTCTCAAATCCACATCGATTTCATCCTCACAACCCATCCACACACCACTCAAAACCATCAAAAATATCACCCCAACCTTCATTCCAACGCCTCTTTTCATTGTCATTTTAATTGTCATTTTCATTTTAATTTAATTACCCCAAGATCAGAACTGAAAATTATACGATATCGCCGGTATAATACTACCAATTACGGCAAGCCTTGTAGCGCTGCCTGTCCACGGCTGATTAGGATTATTCCTTTCATTGCTTTGCGAAAAATAAATCGAAAAGGCATTACGCCGGGCATAAACATTGTATAATGAGATGGTAAGATAGTCTTTATTCCTCCGCTCTTTGCCACGTCTTACCCGTCTCATATCATACCTCAGCCCCAGATCGAGCCGATGAAAATCAGGCAGCCTTACATTATTCCGGGAGTTGTCATTGTTATGGGGGATCAGCATATCCTGAATAACAAAACCCGAGGTGGGAAAAGTTACCGGAGTTCCGGTAGTGTAGGTAAAATTGGCGGAAAAAGACAATCTTTCTGTAAGCTCATAAAAACCAACGAGCTTCAGGTTGTGGGTTTGGTCAAAACGAGTGGGATACCATTCGCCTTCATTGATACCCTCTACCTGTAGTTCTGTCCTTCCCAGTGTGTAGCTCATCCAGCCGTTAAATTTTCCTTTGTTCTTTTTCAGGTACAGTTCCAGTCCGTAGGCCCTGCCATCGCCACTTAACAGATCACCTTCCAAAAACTCATTCAAAAGCAAATCCGCCCCATCGATGTATTCAACCTGGTTTTGAGTGTTTCTGTAATAAACTTCGGCCGAGGCCTCATAGGTATTGTTTTTGAAATTCCTGAAATAACCCAGCGTAAATTGGTCGCCAAGCTGCGGCTCCAGGTTATTGGATGATGGCACCCAAACGTCCAGCGGATTGCTGGCAGTCGTGTTTGAAATCAGGTGAATATATTGCACCATCCGGTTGTAACTACCTTTGACAGAGCTGGTGGTATTGAGTTGGTATTTAAAAGAAAATCGCGGCTCCAGGTTGTTAAAAGACTCCACCACTTCACCGCTGTCAAAAACCTGCGGGCTTACGGGTTGTCTTCTCTGCCCTGGCGGCGCCTCGTCATAATTGTAGATGGTGCCAGGTCCAAAGTAATGAAACGTTGAGAATCTCAGGCCATACTCGAGGGAGAGCTGTGGGTTAATTTCCTGCTTATTGCCAATGTAAACCGCTGACTCCAGGTTATACTTATCCTCAATACTAATATCAACCGCATCGCCGTTACTTACTCCCAATGCCTCGGCCGGCTTAAAATTGTAATAGATAAACTGGGCGCCAAAATTCACCTCATTGAAATTGTTGATAAAGTAGGTGAGGTCGGATTTCAAAATATAATTCTGCACATTTGATTGCCAGGTAAACTTGTCGAGCTCATCGTCCCCGAACTGCAGCTCATAATCATAATTGCTGTAAACGGCAGAAAAATTGGAAAACAACCGGTCATTAAACAAATGGTTCCATCTTAGTGTGGCTGTTTGGCTTCCCCAGTTGATGCCCTGTTCAGCATCAAAGGAAAAATTGTCCCTTCCCAGATAGCCTGACAGGTACAGCCTGTTGTTTTCATTCAGGTCATAATTTGTTTTGAAGGTGACATCATAAAAGTTCAAAGAGGCATCATCTTCCAGAAAGGGCCTGGCGAGTACATCGATGTAAGACCTCCTGGCTGCCAGGATAAACGATGATTTATCCTGCACAATAGGCGCTTCGAGGGCCAGGCGACTAAAAACGGTGCCGATACCTCCTGAAGCTGAAAAGCGTTTACTGTTGCCTTCCTTCATCCTGACATCCAGCAGGGAGGCCAGCCTTCCTCCGAATTGCGCCGGAATAGCGCCCTTATACAGTTTCGTGTCTTTTACTGCATCGGGATTAAACACGGAGAAAAACCCAAGCAGGTGCGAGGAATTATAGACCGGGGCTTCATCCAGGAGCACCAGGTTCTGGCCAATATTTCCACCCCTGACATTAAAACCGGCGGCCCCCTCTCCCACTGTACTTACACCGGGCAGCAACTGTATGCTTTTCAACACATCTACTTCACCTAAAAAGGCCGGTAACTTTTTAATAGTCTGGATATCCAGCTTGTTTGTGCTCATCTCCACACTTGAAATGTTGGCATCATCCGCTTCCTCGGTTACTACAATCTCCTCAAGCTGTTTACTGTCAGACCTTAGCTCTACGTCTTCGCGCACATTGGCATTGAGCGATATACTTTTTGCCAGGGATTCATAGCCAACAAAGCGGTACTCGAGGGAGTAGTCACCCGGTGGTAACGTAATTGAATAAAAACCATAAACATTGGTGGTGGTGCCTCCTGCAATTTCGGTTACATAGACGGTAGCGCCGATCAGGGCTTCCCCATTGGCAGCATCTTTTATATAACCATTCAAAGTAAACTTCTGCTGCGCAAAGGCAACAGTGCTATGTAAAAGTGGGAAACATGCAAGCAGCAAAACAAGTTTTTGCTTCAAAAGAAATTGTATCATAAAATAAATTTTGAAAATTTGAAAAGAACTGGAATTGTTACATGTCAACAAAGCAAGAGTTTATCTCCCCACTATAAAATAAACTCCGGATTAAACCTGGGTTCTAGGTAATCAATACTTATTGACCTTGTTTAAACGACGGCCAAATATAGTTATTGTATAACAACGAAACAAAAGAATTGTTGAGTAGGAAATAATAATGTGAGATAGTCACAGATAGGAAGTCCTTGCCACCAAACAGGTTTTTAACCGTAACTCTGGTACCGTAAAATATTGACATTAAGGTTTCCAATACCTGCCGGGCACAGCTTATAAAAGAACATCCTGTGCTGCAATAGCACCTTCAGGCAAGATAACATTTTTCTTTCAGTTGGTTTTCTATTGAAAAAGAAAAGCTAAACCAAGTTCCTGAGGACCACGCTAACCTTTCCCACGGACTAAAGCTATTTTACATAAGGCTGCGTTATATAACTCTTAAATTATCATCAGCCTTTAATCCCGGATATAAGATCATGCATTCTAGCCATACACTGATGGCTTTGCTATATGCACTTTAATTGACTATTTTTGTATGAAATGGTAGATTTAAATACCCTGAAGTGGATTACGATGAACTCAGAAAGTCTTATAAAGGAGTTGGGAAAACAGAAAGATGATTTATGTTTTTCTTGATTCTTCTATCATCAAAAACAAATTGCAAGGCCTTTTAAATAGCATTAAATATGAAAGAAATAACCCTTAAAATACCAGACAATAAGTTTGACTTCTTTATGGAGCTTATCAGGCAATTGGGTATTGAGGTGTCCCAGAAAATAGAAATCCCCGAAGAACATAAAACCATCGTAAACCAACGTATTGAAAAATCCAACCAAAACCCCGAACGGCTCTCTGACTGGGACGAGGTGCAGGATAATTTCAGGCAACTTATTTACTAAATCTGTGAAATTATCGAGACTACTGGGGGGAACTAAAAAATCAATATTACTTTTAGTCCCTTTTTCTTTACCAATAGGTAATTTAGATCCTGGATTTCGTCTGCTTCCCTTAGCTGCTGATCCAACTACCTCCAATGGTCTACCGGCTTCATCTACTACATTTTGTATTTTGCGAACTTCAGATTTGGTTAGATCACCAGATTTATTTACTGCTTTTGCAACTTCATAGGTCTTTCAGGACGGGGAACTCCTGTTTAGCCCTGGCTACTTCCTGATCGGTAAGTTTGCGGCTATGACCGTTGTCGTCGTTGTGGATGGCCGAGCAGTCTTTGTACCTGCTGATGTAATACATAATGGATTGATTTTAAAAGGTTGAACAACATATTTTAAAAGAAAAAACAGAAAAAAGAAAGCACTCAGCGCAGGCGGGCGCGGATAAACGTTGGTGGCTTTAAAAGTACAAGATTATTGTGGAAGGCTTATTTCAATAACGCCCCGCTTAATTTGCGGCGGTAAATGGCTTTCTATTGCTGGAACATAATTCACCAGTGTCTGGTAGCGGTTATCACTGCTTAACAAAACCATTACCACCACATCAAAGTTATCCAGGTTCTGTTGATAAGGTAAATGCCTGTCAGCAGTGACCAAAATAGTATAACCCCGGGAGGACATAGTGGCCAGTAATTCCTTATCCTTCAAGGAACCCCAACCTTCATCGGTTACTGTACCTACACTAACAGAAGAAGAAAAACGGTATTTTAAACGGATGGGAAGGTTTTCGTCAAGCAGCAGTTTCATTACCGGTTCCAGGTGCAGTTATGGTTAAAATCGACTCAGCTATGGATAAAACTTTCAGGGCATGCTCCCTGGATACCGAAGGAAAGTCCTTCAAAAAATCTTCTATGCTTTCCCCTGCTTTCAGGTAATCAAACAGGTTTTTAACCGGAACCCGGGTACCATAAAATACAGGCGTTCCCCCTAATATGTCTGGCGATATGGTAATTAACTGATCTTTCATGATTAATACTGCTTCGCTAAGATAAACATTTTTGCCTTTTTTAGCGAATACGCGGAGTTTATCTTAGCTGTCCATTGAAAATGGCAGACAGATCAAAGTGCAGAGAAGAAAAGGGATTTTCTCAGGCCGAACTTGCTAAGCAAATTGACGCTTATCATTCCATTATTGGAAAGTATGAAAGGGATGAAGTAAAGCCCGCTATTGACGTGGTTAAAAAACCAGCTGATGTGTTGGATACTACCGTGGGGTATCTCTTGGGGGAGACCGAAGAACGCGAGCTTTTAATCGGAACTTCCTCTTGTCCCGCCGAACTGATCAACTATTTCTCCTTTACGTTCACCCTTCCTTTGTTGTCTTTGTGCTTTTTTTGCTCTCCTTTCTTCTTTTCGCTGCGCCCTACGTCTTTTTCTTTCTTCCTTTCCTTCACCCATTAACCCTAATAGATCGACAAAGTCTATTGGGTTATTAAAACTAAAATTATACGAGTTAATACCCGGAATTAAACCCGTCAAAGGATCAACTTGCATGAACCTACCCAAAGCAGGGTCATAACCCCTGAAAACCATTTCATAATTACCAGTTACATCGTTTAGTTCAACACCATTGAACTTATAGTCTTGACTTACAGCACTTTCTCTCTGATAACTATTCTGCTGGATAGCCAGCCCGAACGGATAATAGTCATCAGCACTGATGATCGGGCTTTTGGTATGCGTTACCTTAAAATCATCAAAGAACGTTTCTATTAAACCTACTCGGGTTTTTTAGCTTCACCAAAGCTACCGGCACAGCTTGTATAAGAACTTTCAGTGCCTTTATAGCACGTGGTAACAAGATAACATTTTTCTTTCAGTTGGTTTTCTATTGAAAAAGAAAAGCTAAACCAAGTTCCTGAGGACCACGCTAACCTTTCCCACGGACTAAAGCTATTTTACATAAGGCTTTGTTATATAACTATTTGAAAAGTGGATTGATTTTGAGCCGTTGGTTATATAATCATTATCTATTCACAGCCATGGGTACATGGGGCTTGAATAGCTTGCAATTATTTTTTTAGTTTATCGGGATCTTGGCGTGTATCAAACAAAGTCACCACCTCTATTTCTTCTGGCGTAATTCTATAAAATAAGCTCGCCTGTTTGGTTACTACACATTTATACAAGCCCCTGACCTTCATTGATTCGGGGCAGCTTTGAGGGTAAAGAGATATTTTCGCAATACTTCTGTCCAGCTTTTTGATAAAATCATTTTTAACTCTTGCTGACTAATTGTCTTCCAAATATTCCAATAAATCCGATAGCTTTTCTTTCGCAGTAGAGGATAATACTACTTTCTTACTCATTTTCTGTGTTTGGACATTACTTTTTCATAATCATGTTTCTGGCCATTGTCCAGCTCCTTCATCCCTTGCTTAAGTTCTTGCCTCTGATCCTCGGTAAGATCGTTCCAAAAATCATTTTCCGTTGCTTCAACAAACTGCTTAAGCTTTTCTATCAATCGAATGTCCTTTATCTGGGTGATATATTCTATGAGCGAGTATTTTTCTGCTTGTATGTCCATGACCTCATTTTTTCACTTTGTACTATTCAAAGATAGCAATTTTTTTAGATTTTTTGGTTTTAAAATGGGTATGGTACCACCAAAAATATTTAGACTAAAAAGGCAAGGGCAGATAAAACCATATCAAAAGCAGCTTACCAAACGGTTAGTATTCAATAAACCAAGTTTGGGTGTCATGAAAAGGAATCATTTACTCTATACCCGTATTTTTGCAAATATTCTCTCGAAAAAGGTTTTTTGTGTCATAAATATTGCAACACATGACATCCTTTGGCGAAAAATCAAGAGAATGCAGAGAAGAAAAGGGATTTTCTCAAGCCGAACTTGCTAAGCAAATTGACGCTTATCATTCCATTGGCCGCATCATACATCCTCGCCCCGTAATCATGCCAGTTTAAACCAAGCTCCGGCTGCAGTTCCTTACCATTATACTTGTACCGTTGATCAACACCACTCTCCCTCTGATAAGCATTCTGCGCAATCTGCAACCCAAACGGGTAATAATCATCCGCTGAGATAATAGGAGACTTGGTATGGGTTATCTTAAAATCATCAAAGAACGTTTCTACTAAACCTACACGGAGTTTTTAGCCCGGGCAGACGCTGACGCGCACAACCTGTAAAAGAACGTTCGGTGAGCTCATAGCACCTGACAGCAAGATAACATTTTTCTTGCAGTTGGTTTTCAATTGAAAAAGAAAAAGGTCAACATTCCGCATCCCGAAGGAAGCCTGTCGGTGAGTAGCCGGCAGAAGAGTAGGCAAAAAGCAAGGGCGTGGCGCGGCTGACAGCGCAAAGCCTGGAATGCAGCCACACCGCTTTACCTGCGTGATATGGAAAAAGGACGGCTAGCTTAGCGGGATCGCTTGCGTCATTTCAGCGAACGAATGCGTATTTTTTTAGCGGTTATCGTCGTAAATTTACTGTATAAATCCTCATTACGACTCTCCATTAACATTAGTAAATGATTTAGTATTAAACTTCTATCCTGGTATTGATAACGTAACAAAATAACACTGATGTGCTTTTCATTATGGGCATAAACCCATTCCCCAAAATCCTTGTCCTCTGTTAAAATAATCCTGGGTGGGTCTTTGGATAACGCTATTACTTGCTCGTCCGCAATGCCTGGATGATTTTCTCTCACCGAATATACTTCTTTACCCTTCGAGCGAAGATAATCGATAATATGAGCATCAATGTTCTCGTCTGCCAGGATCACGAGGCTTTGGGTATGATCACCTCCTCATTAGCTATTAAATCAGAAGCAAATGTCAAGGCCGCATATATATCTTCTTTTGATAATTGGGGATAAGCCTTAATTACCTGCTCAATAGACAGCCCTTCGGACAACTTTCTTAGTATCAACTCAACTGTAATCCTGGTGCCTTTTATCACCGGCTTGCCTAACATGATCCCCGGGTCTATAACTATTCTATCTGTGTAATTCATAAACTTGTTTCGTTATAATTGCTTAACGCAACTAATTTAATCATTTTTAAAGTTTTTTTAATTCATTTCACCAGCCCCGCATTTAAATGAACTTGTAACAGGTGGAAGCAATTTCGCAAGATAACATTTTTCCCTCATGTGAAATTTCTGTGAAAAAAGGTTTTTTGTACCATAAATATTACAACACATGACATCCTTTGGTAAAAAATTAAGAGAATGCAGAGAAGAAAAAGGGTTTTCTCAGGCCGAACTCGCCAAGCAAATTGACGCTTATCATTCCATTATTGGAAAGTATGAAAGGGATGAAGTAAAACCCACTATTGATGTGGTTAAAAAACTGGCTGAGGTGTTGGATACCACCGTAGGATACCTTTTGGGGGTAACCGAAGAGCGCGAGCTTTTAAAAGACCCTTCCATGCTCAGGCGATTAAATGACATTGCCAGGTTCCCCGAAAAAGATAAAGCTTGCATCCTCTACGCCCTCGATGCAATGATCAATAATGTAAAGCTTAAGGCTATTCAATGAAAAAAACCTGGCCAATGAGACCAGGCTTTTTGCCTTATATTGTTGTTTTTTTTAAAACACCTTCGTATTTAACCAAACAAATATGGCTCCTGTAAGTCTGGAGAATGAGAGGGGCGTCTTTTATAAATCTCCCCCCATCCAATTGTTTCTAATTCTTTTGATCTCATTGTTGTTTCTGTAACAGGAGGCAAATGATTAGATAATATGCGAGCGATATGTACGAAACACGGAAATTTTGGAAGAGGGTGCATGTTTTCACCTTTATGTCTTGGTGTCAAAATCAAATAATTAATATCCTCACCTCCTAACCCAAAGTTTTGCCCAATTACAGAAGGATTTACTTTAACTAACCACGCCTCTTTAGATTTAGGTTCTATGACAATTTCTCTTAAAACTTCAAGTTCACGTATTTCCGTAAATTGATAACTATCTAAAGATGATAAATAATACTTTTTGTACTCCATAACTAAAACTCTGGGTTTACTCCTGAAACTCTCTGTATTTTCACATTCTCAGGGTCTATGATAAATTCACGAACCCCTTTTCCAGCATTACCGTCTAGTGGATCTGCTAACTTCCTTTTGATAATATGCTTATTTTTAACCGTCCCCTCAATAACAAAGCGACCTGTATTAGTAACTCCACTTGCTCCTCCGGATGGTAGACCTGCTGCATCTCTAAAATTAGCTACACTTTTTGGATTATCTGGAGTAAAAGAAAAACCTTTGGCTTTAGCATCACCTCCAAAAACTCGAAATACCTTAACTGTTTTATTAGCTTTTATAGCTGTGGAAACAGCCTTTGTAGCAGCCGTCGTACCTTTTGCACCAATAACAGCCCCTGCTATTTCTCCAATCACTTCACCACGCTCGAGTCCATCTCCGCTAATCAGGTTATCGACTCCTTGTTCTATGGCATTTCCAAGTGCTGCGCCCGTTTCAAAAGAGTTCGTACCAAGAGCATTATCTATTGCCAAAGAAGTGGCCGCATTACCTTGCGAAGCTCCTAATAACGCCAAATTACCCAAACCTTTCGCCGTCTCAATAGGATGCGTAACAGCATCTATTAAACCCGTCACATTATTCTCAAGTCCTTTTAATATCCCCAATGAATGAGCTCCAACTCCACTAGGATTTACAACAGCATCTGCTGCTAGCCAAGGAAATAAATTCAACTCGGCTCCTTCAAGTTCAGTACCAAGTCCTAGTTTATTTTCTGCAAAAGCATAAGGGCTGTTATAAACATAATCGTCAGAAAGCGGATCAACCTGTAGGAATCTTGCAATAGCTGGATCATGGGTTCGGAACCTAAACATATCCCAGTCTAAATCAAGATCAAACTGCCTTTCTTGACCTTGGTACTTGTAGTTCTGATCGGTCGCTCCTTCCCTCTGATAAGCATTCTGTGCTATCTGCAACCCAAAGGGAT